>JAKACN010000021.1 GCA_021821365.1 Pseudomonadota bacterium
GACCGCACATTCAGGCCTCGTTCAAACAGAAACTTCTTTGCCAGAAAAACGCTCTGGTCGCTATAGTGAAAGATATTTGCAGCCGCGACGGCATCCACTGCCGTCTTTTCCAAGGCTTCCGCAAGATGCTCCCAGTCGCCTACACCGCCGCAGGCGATGACCGGGATGCCGACCTGGCGGGCGACATCGTCCAGCAATTCGAGATCATAGCCGGTCTTCATCCCGTCGCGATCGATGGAATTGAGCAGTATCTCGCCCGCGCCTAGACTCTCGACCTGCTTCGCCCAATCGGCGGGCGCGTATTCCGTCAGGCTCGCACCGCCTCGCGCCGCGACGACCGGCTTGCCGTCGACGGTCTTGACGTCGATCGATACGACGATGCACTGCGATCCGAACTCCTTGGCGGCGGCCTCGATCAGTTGCGGCTGCTCAATTGCGGCGGTATTGATGGAAATCTTGTCTGCCCCGAGCGCGAGGCGTTTCCCGATATCCTCCAGGCTGCGAATCCGGCCGCCGACCGTGATCGGCATGAACGCCACCCTGGAGACGTCCTCGATGATTTCGAAAATACTGTGGCGATTGGGATGACCGAGATCGTCGCGCCGCAGGTCGTAGGCATCGTCGCGCGTAATGTCGAGGTAGATCAGCTCGTCCGACGCCCACTCGCTCAGCCGTTTGACGGCCGAAACCGGATTGCCGAGATTCTGATAGCGACGGAACTGCTTGCTTTGCACAAGCCATCCGTTGCGCAGCAGGAGAACGGGGATCAGGCGCTTCTTTTTCATGATATTGCCAGAAAGTTCTTGATCAGTTGAATGCCGGCGCGCTGACTTTTCTCGGGATGGAATTGCACGCCGAACAGGTTCCCGCTCTGGATCGCGCTGCAGAAATCGGTGCCGTAATGCGACATGGCGATCTCATGTCCAGGGTCGTCCGCGTGGAACGCGTAACTGTGCACGAAGTAGAAGTCGGGGCTGTCGCCGAGCTCGGCGAACAAGGCCGACGACACCTCGCGGGTCACGTTGTTCCAGCCGACATGCGGCAAGGGCAACCCGTTCGTGTCGAGCTGTTCGACGTGGCCTGCAATCCATCCGAGGCCGGCGTGCTCGCCGAATTCGCGTCCGACTGTCGCCATCACCTGCATGCCGACGCAGATGCCGAGAAACGGCTTCCTGTCGTTCAGCACGGCGCGCTCCAGCGCATCCATCGGCAAGGTCTCGCGAATCCTGCGCATCGCCGCGCCGAACGCACCCACGCCGGGCAAGACGATATGCGTCGCTTCCGCGATCCGGGCCGGATCATTGGACACGACGACGTCGTCGGCAATGCTCGAAACCAGGTTGTACACCGATTTCACATTGCCCGAGCCGTAATCCAGAATGCACACGCTTCCCATTCTCTTCCTATCGTTTGACAACGCACATTACAAGAGCAGATCCCAGGATACCGGCGTTCCCTTCTTCACGTCGGTACGCACGCGCCGACCTAGCAGCATCGGGAAATACTTGGGATCGAGCCCCGAACCCGGCCTGATCCGGCGCAGGTTGTCGACCGTGAATACCTCGCCCGCCCTCATGTCCTGCCCGACGTAGAGCGATCGACGGAACTGGCGCGACGCCTGCTCCGACGCGGTCGGCCCGTACGTGACCGTTCCCAGCGCCTGCCAGGCGCGCTCCGTTTCCACGACGAGCGCGCGCATCTCTTCCGGCTCCAGCGAAAATGCGGCGTCGACGCCGCCGTCCGCGCGCCGCAGCGTGAAATGCTTTTCGATCACCGTCGCGCCGAGCGCCACGCTCGCAACGGCAACGCCCACACCCATCGAATGATCCGACAGCCCGACCTGGCAACCGAACAGATCGCGCATGTGGGGAATCGTCGAGATGTTCGTATTCGCCGGACTGGCCGGATAGCTGCTCGTGCATTTCAACAGCACGATGTCCTCGCACCCGGCCTCGCGCGCCGCCCTCACCGTCTCGTCCAGTTCCGCGACCGTCGCCATGCCGGTCGAAATGATCATCGGCTTGCCGGTCGCCGCAACCTTGCGAATCAGCGGCAATTCATTGTTCTCGAATGACGCGATCTTGTAGCACGGCACGTCGAGCGATTCAAGAAAATCGACGGCGGAATCGTCGAATGGCGTGCTGAACCCCAGCATGCCGAGCTCCCTGCAGCGCTCGAAGATCGGCGCATGCCATTCCCAAGGCGTGTGGGCCTCCTGGTACAGCTCGTAGAGCGACTTGCCCTGCCACAGGCTTTTCCGGTCCTCGATGAAGAACTCGCCTTCGCGCAGGTCCAGGGTCATCGTATCGGCGGTATAGGTCTGGATCTTGAGCGCGTGCGCGCCGGATTTTGCCGCGGCGTCGACGATGTCAAGCGCGCGATCCAGCGACTTGTTATGGTTGCCGGACATTTCCGCGATGATGAAGGGCTTGTGGCCGGCGCCGACCTGCACCTTGCCTATCGTGATGTCTTTCATGTTCGTCCAGTCCCTACGTCAATGGTTCGCCTGCAGATCGAATACATAATCCGTGCCGCCAGGAATGAATCCGGCTCGTGCAAATGCCTTTTTCGACGCGACATTTTCCGGCCTGATGCGCGCGCGCAGCCGCGCGACGCCGGGCAAATGATGCTCCACCCATTCGTTTCCGGCGACCAGAAGGCGCGTTCCCCATCCCTGCCCGGCAATCCCCGGAACGAGATAGATCGACACCTCCGCCTCCATCCCCGAACGGTCGTAGCGCAGCACGCCGATCGGGCGATCATCGGCTTCACCGATCAGGAGATGGCGGTTCGGATTGGCGAGCGCCGCATGAAACCATGCGAAGTGATCTTCCCATGCGATCGCACGATCATCGAACGATGCCGCCCGCACTTCCGGCGTATTCCGCCATTCGTACAGCGAGCGCGCATCGTCTTCCCGTGCCGCTCGCACAACGATGCGATCCATCTTCGTCATCAGGTCAGGTTCGAGCAAGGCTGCCGCAACGCGCTCGCAGCCATTCCCGTCCACCATTGCCATGCCATTAGCCGACATCTCCGCCAATTCGTGCGGACGGTCCGTCAGATCGCGCAGCGCATTCGCCATGTCGTCCGCCGAGACATCCCCAGCCTTTCCCAGGAAGCGGATGCAGCCGGCCTCCGCCATGGAGACGCTCACATCGATCTGGTTATCGGCGACCGCAACAACGACCGCCGGCAAACCGAGACAGCAGCGCTCCAGGGTCGTAACGCCGCCGGCGCCAAGCGCAATGTCGGCGCAGGCCATCAGGCTCGCGATATGCGATATCTGGCAATGGTAGGAAACGTTGGGCAATCCGCCGCACAGCTTTTCGATCCGGTCCCGGTTCGGATTGGTTGCGCCGACGATCACATCGGCATGCAGATCGGCGCGGCCTAGTTTCCGCAAGGCGTGCAACGCCTTCTCGGTTTCATTGGTCGGATCGCTGCCGCCGAAGAAAATCAGCAGGCGTCCCGGTGCTGCGCCGGTCCTGTCGACACATTGGCGGGCCAGCCGGAATTCCGGGCGCAACAAAGCGTAACGCGGCCCCAAAAGGCGAACGCAACGGTCGGGCAGCAAGCCATCATGGCGCCGCACCATATCCGCGTGATAATTCTGATCGAGCAGGGCATCGCAGTCGTGGCTTTTTTCGGCGAGGTCATCGATCGCCATGATGCGTTTCGCGCAGCGGCGCAATGCGGTTTCCCACTGCGCGCCGAGTCCGTAGTGGTCGACGATCAACCAATCGACATGCCCCTGGCCTTCGATACATGCCGCGCTCGACTTTGCGTCGGAACGCCAATCCGCGGCGGCGTCCTTCGACAGCAGTCGCACCACATGGCCGGCGCGCTCGATGACATCACCGAGGTGCCCGGTCAGGTCTGCGCAAATGAACGACACCTCCGCCCCCGCGTCACGCAACGCATCGGCCAGTGTCAGGCAACGCATGACGTGTCCGGTGCCGATCGCCACGGATGCATCGGCACGGATGACGATCTTCATGTCTCGTTCTTGTCCAGCAGGAACCAGGTGATGTCATCCTGCGCAAAATTCGGATCGCGACGGTACAGAAAACCATAGTCGACCAGGCGCAGGCCGGGAAAACGGTCGAGCATTTCGCCGGCGAAGTCGCGCTTGAACAGCTTGCCGGTATTGCCGCGATAGGGAATTTCCACCGGCGCGGGATTGTAGTACTCGGCGATGCAGATGTAGCGTTTGCTCGTCCGGTGCAACAGATCGTACACCTGCGGCAGGCAATCGGGATTCAAATGGATCAGGACGCCCTTGATCAGCACGAGGTCGCGCTGATAATCGGGTTTGAATTCCAGGATCGATTGCGGATACACCTTGATGCCGCCCCGCCGTTGCAATACCTCGGCTGCCTTCCTGTTGATTTCGATGGCGGACAACTCGATGCCCGGCCGCAAAATGCGCAATGCCTCCAGGTTCAGGCCGATGTTCGCGCCGAATTCGATCGCCGATGCAACGTCCGCCGTGCGTTCGATGACGCGGCTGAAGAGGGAGAGGTTTGCCGCGACGATCTGCTGCCCCTGATTGCGTTCGATGTACTGGTCGCCGAATTCTCCGGCCCAGAATTCTTCCTGATCGGTTTGATATGTCGATGCCATTTTCGGTGTCCTATTCGCCGAGCTTCTTCTGCCGGATGTGTGCATTGATCTGCGGCCAATCAGGATGCTCCTGGAGCAATGCCAGCACGTCCTGCAGGCCGAACGCCGGGTTGACCGGATAAAGCGACTCGATGATGCGCCGTACCAGATCGAAGTCCTCCTGCGTGTCGACGGTCCAGCGATGATCGCCAAGATTCTGCGGATATGAAACGTGGCCGATCCGATAACGCTGCGGCCGCGTGTAGATGAAGGGCGTGACGTGTTCGCGTTCCGGTTCGGCGACTGCCTCGCGATGCGCCTCGGCGAGCGCGCGGAATGAAAACACTTCCGCCGACATGCCATAGGGATAGCTCTGGATCAAGGCATTGGAGACATAGTCGTACTGCTCCTGATGATCGAGATAAAAACGAATGACGTCGTCGATGACCGCCGGATCGATGATCGGGCAATCCGACGTGATGCGCACGACGGTCTCGGCGTCGAGTTCCAGCGCCGCTTCGTAATAGCGGGCCAGCACGTCGAATTCGGAACCGCGGGTGACCGGCACGTCGAGCCGTCTGCAAAAGTCGACGATGGGAAGATCGGTGTCGTTGCACGTCGTGGCAACGGCAAAGGTGTCCGCGAGACGGACGCGCCGCAGGCGTTCGACGAGATATTCGAGCAAGGGCTTGCCCTGCACATCCTTGAGCACCTTGCCCGGAAGGCGCGTCGACGTCATGCGCGCCTGGACGATAATCGCGCAAGTCATTGCAATACCTCGCGCAATGCCGCAACGACCTGATCCTGCAGAGCGTCGGTCAGCCCGTAGTACATCGGCAAGCTGAGGGCTTCGCGGTAGTATTGCTCCGCTTGCGGGAAATCGCCGAGCTGAAATCCGAAGCGGCGGTAATACGGTTGCGTGTGCACGGGGATGTAATGCAGGTTCACGCCGATGCCGCGTTCGCGCAATGCATCGAACACCTGCCGGTGCGACTCGCCGATGGCGCCGAGATCCAGGCGCACCACGTAGAGGTGCAACGCGGATCGCGTGTCCGGCCGGCGCCACGGCACGGTCAGCGGCAAGTCGGCCAGCAATGCGTCGTACCGGCCAGCGAGATCATTCCGTCGCGCGACGAATTCGTCGATGCGGCGCATCTGGCTGCTGCCCAGTGCTGCCTGAATATCAGTCATGCGATAGTTGAAGCCGAGCATGATCTGCTGGTAATACCACGGGCCGTCCGGTTCATGATCCATCAACCGCGGATCGCGCGTCATGCCGTGCGAGCGCAAGAGCTTCAGCTTCTCGTAAAGATCGTCGCGGTTCGTCAGCACCATGCCTCCCTCGCCGGTCGTCACGATCTTCACGGGATGAAAGCTGAACACGGACATGTCGGAGAATGCGCATGAACCGACCGGCTTGCCAAGATAGCTGCCGCCGATCGCATGCGAGGCATCTTCGATGACCGTGAAGCCATAGCGCGCAGCGAGCTCGCCGATGCGCGCCATATCGCAGGATTGGCCCGCGAAATGCACCGGCACAACGACTTTCGGAAGCGTGTTGCCCGCCTGCGCGTGCCGCAACCTTGTTTCCAGCGCGTCCGCGTCGAGATTGTAGGTTCGCTTGTCGATGTCAACGAAATCCGGCACGGCGCCGCAGTAAAGGCCGCAGTTGGCGGAGGCAAGAAAGGTATTCGGCGTCGTCCACAAACGGTCGCCCTGCCCGAGGCCGGCAGCGAGGCAGGCGATATGCAGGGCCGCGGTCGCATTACTGACCGCGACCGCGTGTTTTGCACCGCAGTAGCGGGCGACATCGGCCTCGAAGCGCTCGATCGCCGGACCTTGCGTCAACCAGTCCGAGCGCAGCACCTCCACCACCGCGCGAATGTCTTCATCGCTGATATCTTGCCGCCCATAGGGAATCATGCTTCAACGATTCCGGTGAGTTCGCACAGTTGCGGAATGGTCAGGAAGACCGGGTTGGTTCCCGAATTGTATTCAAAGCCTTCCGGCACCTGTTGGCCGGACTCGCCGATCACGCTCCGTCTGTAATCCACTTCTTCAGCGAAATTGATTGCCGGGCGTATCACGTAATGCTCTGCGAATTCAATCGTCTGATGCGCACTGTCGCTCGGGCACATCACCTCATGCAGCTTCTCGCCAGGGCGGATGCCGATGATCCGCGTGGGCAGATCGGGGGCGATTGCCGCCGCAAGATCGGTGATGCGCGACGATGGAATCTTCGGCACGAAGATTTCGCCGCCGTGCATGCGCTTGAAGTTCGTGAAGACGAAATCGACACCATCCTGCAACGTAATCCAGAAGCGCGTCATGCGTGCATCGGTAATCGGCAGCTCCTTCGCCCCATCGTCGATCAGCTTCCTGAAGAACGGCACGACCGAGCCGCGCGAACCGACGACGTTGCCGTAGCGGACAACCGCAAACCGGGTCCGATGTCCGCCTGCGATATTGTTCGCGGCGACGAACAGCTTGTCGGATACGAGCTTGGTGGCGCCGTACAGGTTGATCGGATTGGCCGCCTTGTCGGTCGAGAGCGCGATCACCTTCTCGACGTTGTTCTCGAGCGCCGCATTGATGACGTTCTCGGCGCCCTGGATATTCGTCTTGATGCACTCCATCGGGTTGTATTCGGCCGCGGGCACCTGCTTGAGAGCTGCCGCATGCACCACAAAATCCACGCCGCGCATCGCCTGGCGCAAGCGCTGTCCGTCGCGGACATCACCGAGGAAAAAGCGCATCGCAGGGGAATCGTAGACCTGCTGCATTTCGAACTGCTTGAGTTCGTCGCGCGAAAACACGATGACGCGGCGCGGCTTATAGCGCGCCAGCAGTGTCTTGATGAATTTCTTGCCGAAAGAACCCGTTCCACCGGTGACAAGAATGGATTTATCGTTGAACATGGTTCTCCCTAGCAAATGGATTGCCGCCCTTTTCTTCGAGCGCGGTCAATATTGACCTCTGACAACTACTATAACAAAGCGATCCCTCTTTCAAGAAACCGCGAACCCGTGGCCGCACAAGTTCGAAACGGCGCCAAGGCACGCTGACTCCGACCACAGTTGCTCACGAGTATAACGTTGCCGTCACCCCCTCAAAACGGCAAAAAACGTGTGCTTTACAAGGCAATCCCTTCAAATAGCGTGGACCATTCGCGTTTCCGGCATCTCCATATCATTCAATCCGGCACCCATCGCATGAAAAATTAAACTTTTTCCAGTTTCAGCCGATAAAAAGCACAAGTGCGGAAAAAGTACTTGAAATCGCCTGCCGCCATCGACAGCGCCAGATAGTGTTTTTTTCAACAACAAACCGGCCCCGCGCCGACTTCCTCTATTAGGGAGTGCATTATGGACATCCGATCTGTTAACAATGTAAACCCGCCCCCAGCCTCGCCGGCAGATCGCGGCCGCGCCGCGCCGGTAGCAGCCAACGTACCGGCAGAGCCGGCGGCCCCTGTTCAGGTAACGAATGCCGTTCAGCAACCAGCGTCAGTACCGAACATGTCGCAGTTGACGCAAGCTATCAAGAGCATCAACAAGGCTCTGCAGGAACAGGCGCAGGGCGTGGAGTTTTCGCTGGATTCGGACAGCCACCGGACGATCATCAAAGTCGTCGACCAAAACACCAAGGAAGTCCTGCGCCAGATTCCTTCCGAGGAGGCCTTGGAAATCGCCAAGGCGCTCGGAGGCACGCAGCAAGGATTGCTTATTCGACAAAAGGCGTGACGCGTCGCGAAATAAGCGCCTGAATCGCCTTCTAAAGTTCAGATTGACGCTCCCGTTACTAAGATAAAGTATTGGCTGGCAAGAGTAACTCTCGACGCCGCTATCTGACGTCGAGCAGGATTTCACAGGTTTCCAACATTCGAAGTCGCCCGATTCAACAGCAAGTTGTGCCGCAGAGCCAAGATTTTCCTCCCGCTTGCGTGAATGCCCGCGAGCGAATTGTCAAAGTGAAATAGGAGAAACCAAGATGTTCGGGTCATCAACAGGCGGAGCTAACGCCTATGCAAAGGTCGGAATCGAAACCGGCGTTGCTGCGGCGAGCCCCCACAAGCTGATCGTCATGCTGTTCGAAGGCGCGATGGTCGCGGTGGCTTCCGGCATTCAGCACATGCAGTCCGGCGACATCGCAAAGAAAGGCGAGGCGATTTCCAAGGCGATATCTATCATCGACAACGGCCTGCGCGCCAGCCTCGACAAGAAGGTGGGTGGCGAAATTGCATTGAACCTCGATGCGCTGTATGAATATATGAGCAACCGGCTGCTTATCGCCAACGTAAAGAACCAGCGGGCGGTGCTGGACGAGGTATACCAGTTGCTGAAAGGCTTGAAAGACGCATGGGAGTCGATTGCCCCGAAGGCAGACAATCCGGCCCAGCCTCAACAACCGCAAGCGGCCCCTCCCATGCCGAAGACACAAGCCTACGACGCGATCGCACCGCAGACGTCCCGCCTAGTGAAAGCCTGATCAAATGGACAACCAAGAAATCCTTGCTCTGTACGAGGCCGTTGCCGATATTACCGACCAGATGCTGGCGGCAGCGCGTACCGGGGACTGGGAACAACTGGCCGCATTGGAGTCGCGTTGTTCAAGCCAGGTCGAGATCATCAAGCAGAACGACCAGCCGCGCCAGCCGCTCACACCCTGGGCACGCGAGCAGAAAACGCGGATCATCAAGAAGATCCTGGAGGACGACCGCCAGATCCGTGACATCACCGAGCCGTGGATGGCGCGACTGTCGGCGCTGCTGAAGAGCGCGGGCACCGAGCGCAAACTCTCCAAAGCCTACGGCGCCAACCAGACCGGGTAACGGCCATGCTTCCGCGGGCCGACCTCAACACGACCCGGCCCCCGGCCTCGCTCGATGGCCCTACGCCTGTCGTCTCCGCGACCGATTCGCGTCAGGAGATTTTCCGCAGGCTCACGCAGATCTCGATCGGCAAGGAACTCCAGGCCACCGTCGATGCCATGCTGGACGACGGTACGTTCCAGGTAAAGGTCGCCGATACCACCGCGCGCATGGTGCTGCCGGCCGGCACCCGCGTCGGTGATACGCTCGACATGGTCTTTGTGGCACGCGAGCCTCGACCGACCTTCCTGTTGATGCAGCAAGGCAGCACAACGGCATCGCTCAGCACGACCGCGCGCCTGATCGATCACCTTCTCCAGACCGCCGATCAGGAAGGTGCGCCGGCCGCCATACCTGGCCGCGCCCCGCTTGCAGCCCTGCCCGCAGAGGCGGGCAACCCGAAGACGATTGCCACGAGCCTCTTCCAAGCCATCGATGCCAGCGTCCTGTTCTATGAATCGCACCTGCACGAGTGGATCAGCGGCAGCCGCCCTCTTCCCGACCTGGCCCGCGAACCGCAAGCGGGCTTCGATCGCTCGTCCTCGACCCTGACGCCTCGCGCAACGGATCGGGGTGCAAGCGCCGCCGCTATCGACCCGGCCAAATTCGCCGCCACCCTGCATGAACCCGGTGGCGGTGCACGCGCCCTGCTGGACCTGGTCCGGGGCGCTCAGCCCCTGGCGACAGCCAGCGCGGTGACCGACGCCGACATCCTTTCCCGTGCTCCCGACGAACTGCCCGCGCTCGATCGGGACTCCTCACGCATCATCAACCTCCAGCTCAATACGCTGGAGCACCACCAGGTGCGCTGGCAGGGGGAGCTCTGGCCAGGGCAGCCGATGGAATGGGAAGTCCAGGAGGACAAGCAGGAAGAAGGCTCGCGGGATCCGCAGCAGCCGTCCTGGACCAGCACGGTGCGCTTCGAGTTGCCGCATCTCGGAGAAATTTCCGCGACCGTACGGCTGGTCGGTTCCCGCGCGCACGTGCAGGTTAGCGCGGCGAGCGATGACGTCGCTGCATCGCTGCGCCAGCACAGCGCAAGCCTCGCCGACGCGCTGGAGGCCGCCGGCGCGCCGCTCGACTCGTTCCAGGTGAAACGCAATGAATCGCTCTAACCCCGGGCCCGGCCCCAATCCGGCCCAGAATGCGGTCGCACTCGCCTACCAGACCGGCGATCTGGCACCGAAGGTAGTTGCCAAGGGCCGCGGGTTGATTGCGGATGAAATCATCGCGCGCGCGCGCGAACACGGCGTTTTCGTCCATGAATCGAAGGAACTGGTCGGCTTGCTGATGCAGGTTGACCTGGATCGACATATTCCCCCTGCTCTCTATAGGGTAGTAGCGGAATTGCTCGCATGGCTATACCATATCGACGCTAACAACAAGAATCGCGACAAGGGGACATCCCCCCTTCCATCACAGACTGCGCATACGAAGTAGAGATCAATGGCATTCAAGACCAAGTTCGGAACAGAGGACGTCAGCCCTTACCAGGTGCACTCCCGCCGCGAAATCATTGCCCTGCTGCGCGCCATGCAGGAGCGCAACCAGCTCGTCAGCATGCAGGCTGACGGCGGGGCGGACGCGGTCGTTACCTCTGTTCTGGCCGTGGATGAAAATGGCGGCCTGGTTGTCATCGACCGCGCGCCGAGCAACTCGCTCAACCAGCGCCTGCTGGAGAGCGACAACGTCTCCTTCGAAACTGTACTGGACAACATCCGCATCCTGTTTTTTGCGGACAAGGTCGGGGAATGCCTGTACGAGAATCTCCCCGCGCTGTATATCCGGATTCCCGCCACCCTCGTGCGTCTGCAAAGGCGGGAACATTACCGCATACCGACGCCGGTCGCCAATCCGCTGCGCTGCACGATCCGCATTCCGCCCGACGATATCGGCGCGGGCGGCACCACCATCGTCGTCACCCTCAAGGACATCAGCGGCGGCGGCATTGCGATCGTCGACGAGAAGAAGCTGCTGGATAACACCATCGGAAGGGTCTACAAGGATTGCCGGATCGACCTGCCCGGCGGGAACCCGGTGGTCGTCGACCTGCAGATCCGCAATTCGCACGATTACACGCTGGCAAGCGGCAAATCCATCCGCAAGCTGGGATGCATGTTCGTCGATCCGCCGCGGCCGATGATGGCAGCGGTGCAGCGTTACATCACCAAGCTGGAGCGCGAGCGGAATGCGAAGGCGACGGGAATGGGGTGAAGCCTGGACGCACCCGTCAGATCTGCATGTTCATGATGTCGTGGTAGGCGGACACCAGTTTGTTGCGCACCTGGACCGTGGCCTGGAACGCGATGCTTGCCTTCTGCGAATTGATCATGACGTCCGACAGGCTGACGCTGTCGTCGCCCAGCACGAAGCGCTTGGCCATGTCTTCCGATTTCTGCTGGGCGCCATTGACCTGATCCAGCGTTGCTTTCAGGGCGGCGGCGAAATCGACTTTCGGCGCGGCCTGTTCGAGCGCCGGCGCTTCGATGCCTTGCTCGGGACGCGTCGCGGCAGCCTTCAGCTGCGAAATCATCGCCTGGATCCTGTTTGCATCGATCATTCCGGTTTTCATGTGCGCTCCCTGCAATCCATCGCCATCCGTCGCTGCGGACGCCTTTTTCCACGGCGCTAAGGTATCACGCAAATCCGGGGGTATTTGACAAGATAAACGGCAAAAATCGTGTTCTGTTCGAGCGATCGAATTTGCATAACAGGCCGAAAATCCTGCACTAAGGCTTAAACCAACACTCTTCGAACTGGATATGAATAACACCACGCACGGCGGCATTGCCGCGGGAGGCGGATCATGGCGGTAGCAGGCGAAAACGCCGTCGTCTCCACCCCATCGGGCATCGTCGGCTTCGCGCAGACGCCGGGAGGACGGAATTTTTTCCTGATGCTTGGCGTCGCGGCGGTGGCCGGCGTCATGGCAGGCGTATGGCTGTGGAGTCAGCAGCCCGACTATCGCGTGCTGTTCTCGAATTTCTCCGACCGCGACGGCGGCGCCATTGTCTCGTCCCTGCAACAGATGAACGTGCCGTACAAGTTCGCCGAGGGCGGCGGCGCCATTCTGGTGCCCGCCAGCCAGGTGCATGACGTGCGCCTCAAACTGGCATCGCAGGGCCTGCCAAAGGGTGGAAACGTCGGCTTCGAGCTGATGGAAAACCAGAAGCTGGGCGTTTCGCAATTCCTCGAACAGGTGAATTTCCAGCGCGCGCTGGAAGGCGAACTGGCACGTTCCATCCAGTCGCTCTCCGCGGTGCAGGCGGCGCGGGTGCACCTGGCCCTGCCGAAAGCCTCCGTATTCATTCGCGACCAGCAGAAGCCGACCGCATCCGTGCTGCTGAACCTGCACCCCGGCCGCACGCTGGATGATCAGCAGGTCAGCGGCATCGTGCACCTCGTGGCCAGCAGCGTGCCCGACCTGCCCACCAAGAACGTCACCGTCGTCGACCAGAACGGCAACCTGCTGTCGGAAACCCGCGCACCGGGCAGCAATGGGCTCGACCCGAGCCAGCTGAAGTATGTGCAGGAACTGCAGCAAAGCATCGTCAAGCGCATCGAATCGATCCTGACGCCGATCGTCGGCGCCAACAACGTGCGCGCGGAAGCGACGGCGGACGTCGATTTTTCGCATTCGGAACAGGCCGCCGAGACCTACAAGCCGAACCAGGCGCCGAATACCTCCGCGATCCGCAGCCAGCAGCTGAGCGAAACGCAAAGCGCGACATCGGCAGCGGCCTCCGGCGTGCCGGGCGCGCTCACCAACCAGCCCCCGGCACCGGCAACGGCGCCCCTGACCGCGCCCGCCGCGAGCGCCGGTGCCAGCACTGCCGGCGCCGCATCGGCAGCGCCGCCGGCCAACGCGCACAAGGACATGACTGTCAATTATGAAGTCGACAAGACTGTGCGCTATACGCAACAGCCGATGGGCGGAATCCAGCGCCTGTCGGTCGCGGTTGTGGTTAACTACAAGAAGGAAGTGGGCAAGGACGGCAAGGTGTCTCTGAAACCCCTGAGCGATGCCGAGAAGGCCCAGATCACGGACCTGGCGAAGGACGCCATGGGCTTCAACAAGGACCGCGGCGATTCGCTCAATGTGGTGAACAGCCCGTTCGCAGGCGCCGAGAAGGAAGTGATTCCCGAGACGCCGGTCTGGAAGCGTCCGGAGACGCTGAACATCGCCATGGGCGCAGGCAAGTATGTCCTCGTCGCAGCAATCCTGGCCTATCTGTACTTCGCGGTGCTCAAACCGTTGCTGCGCCGGATCGCCAAGACGTTCGAGCCGGTCGAGCCGCCGGTTGAACACGTCACGCAAATCGAGCATGATGTGGAACCGATGGGGTCTAGGCCGCGCAGCTACCAGGACAACCTGGAAGCGGCCAAGCAACTGGCAAAAAACGATCCCAAGATGGTGGCAAACGTCGTGAAGGCATGGGTGGGAAATGAGTGAAGACGGCGTCATGAAAGGAGCGATCCTGATGCTCGCGCTGGGCGAGGAGGAAGCCGCGGAGGTGATGAAATACCTCGGCCCTCGCGAAGTGCAAAAACTGGGCGCGGCGATGTCGACCATGAAAGCCGTCGCCAGCGAGCAGCTCGAGAAAGTGCTGGACGACTTTCGCTCGGAAACGGAGCAGAACACCTCCTTCGGCCTCGATTCGGACGAATACATCCGCACCGTGCTGACCAAGGCGCTCGGCGAGGACAAGGCATCCTCCCTCCTCAACCGCATTCTCGGTACACGCGACGCAAGCGGCATCGAGAGCCTGAAGTGGATGGACGCGCAATCGGTCGCGGACCTCGTACGTAACGAGCATCCGCAAATCATCGCCACCATCCTCGTGCATCTGGAGCGCTATCATGCCTCGGAGGTGCTGACCTATTTCTCGGAGCGCCTGCGCAACGACGTCGTGCTGCGCATCGCCACGCTCGACGGCGTCCAGCCGGCCGCGCTGCGCGAGCTGAATGAAGTGCTGACCAAGCTCCTGACCGGCAACGAAAGCCTGAAGAAGAAGCCGATCGGCGGCGTCCGTTCCGCAGCGGAAATTCTCAATTTCCTGTCCGGCGACGTCGAGGCGTCCGTGATGGACAACCTGAAAAATTACGACAGCGACATGGCGCAGAAGATCATGGACGAGATGTTCGTGTTCGAGAACATCATCGACATCGACGATCGCGGCATCCAGATCCTGTTGCGCGAAGTGCAGTCGGAATCGCTGATCGTCGCGCTCAAGGGCGCCAACCAGGAGTTGCGCGAGAAGATCTTCAAGAACATGTCTCAGCGTGCCGCCGAGATGATGCGCGAAGACCTCGAATCCAAGGGGCCGGTTCGCCTGTCCGAAGTGGAAGCGCAGCAGAAGGAAATCCTGCAGATCGTGCGTCGCCTCGCGGACGAAGGTCAGATCATCCTGGGTGCCAAGGGCGAGGATGCCTACATCTAAGGGCGCAAGCTCCGTTCTCGGCTTCCCCCTGACACCGGAAACGCCGTGATGGAAACGTCCGGCAAGGGTTGAGCGACCGATCCATCCATTCACGCTGAAGACAAGACCTGACCATGAGTTCCAACGCCATCCCCAAAGAGCAGCTATCCGCCTACCAGCGCTGGGAACTGGCCTCGTTCGGCGACGAGCGGCCCAGCGCCGTCCAGAGCACGCAGGCCAATGCGAAGCTCATCGCCGAACAGCTGGCCAGGCAGCGCGAGGAGGCACGCAGCCAGGGCTATGACGAGGGATTCGCGCAAGGCCAGGCTGCCGGCCTGGCATCCGGCCAGGCCGAGGCCATGCGCGAACTCGCTGCGCTGCGCCAGGTTGCAGAAAACTTCAATGGCGAGGTCTCGCGCGCCAGCGAAGCGGTCGCCGAGGACATGCTGAACCTGGCGCTCGACATGGCCAAGGCCATGCTGAAAACTGCATTGAAGATCAAGCCGGAACTGGTTCTCGCCGTCGTCGGCGAAGCCATCCGCTACCTGCCCAGCCTGCAGCAGCCCGCCCTGCTGGTGCTGCATCCGCAGGATGCGGAAATCGTCCGGAACCACATGGCCGATGAACTCGGCAAGGCGGGCTGGCGCATCGCGGAAGATATCCAGATGGAGCGCGGCGGTTGTCGCGTCGAAACCGCCAGCAACCAGATTGACGCCGCGCCCGCCGTGCGCTGGCAACGCATTGCGGACGCGCTTGGCAAACAATCGGACTGGCTCGAATGACCGCCGCCCACACCGCGCGCTGGCAGGCCTATCTGCGCGACTGCAAATCGCTGGTGTCAATTCCGGAACCCATGCAGGTGTCCGGACGCGTCACGCGCGTGGCAGGCCTCGTCATGGAAGCGGTCGGTCTGCGGCTTGCCGTCGGCAGCGCATGCACCGTTCCTCTCCCGAGCGGCGCGCGCATCGAGGCCGAAGTGGTCGGTTTTGAAAATGACAAGCTGTTCCTCATGCCGCAAAGCGACGTGGAAGGCATCGTGCCCGGTACCCGCGTGTTCCCGGTCGAAGTGGTGCAGAGCCTGCCACGTCCCGGCACCGTCGATCATCCGCGCCGCCGCCCGAGCGACCGCGGACGCCATTTGCCGGTTGGCGATGAACTGCTTGGCCGCGTGCTCGACGGCGCGGGCCGCCCGCTCGACAGCCTTGGCCCGCTCAACACCATGCATGCCGCGCCGCTCAACGTGCGCGCCGCCAATCCGCTGACGCGCGCGCCGATTACCGACATCCTCGACGTCGGCGTGCGCGCGATCAACAGCATGCTGACAGTCGGCCGCGGGCAACGCATGGGCCTGTTCGCCGGTTCCGGCGTCGGCAAGAGCGTGCTGCTCGGCATGATGGCGCGCTATACGAGCGCGGATGTGATCGTGGTGGGGCTGATCGGCGAACGCGGACGCGAAGTGAAGGAATTCATCGAGCAGATCCTCGGTACCGTCGGTCTGGCACGTTCCGTCGTCGTTGCGGCGCCGGCCGACACGCCGCCGCTCATGCGTCTGCAAGGCGCAGCCTATGCACACTCGATCGCTGAATACTTCCGCGATCAGGGCAAGAGCGTGTTGCTTATCATGGATTCGCTCACCCGTTACGCCATGGCGCAGCGCGAGATCGCACTGGCGATCGGCGAGCCGCCGGCGACCAAGGGTTATCCGCCATCCGTGTTTGCCAAATTGCCAACACTGGTGGAACGCGCCGGCAACGGCCGGGCAGGCGGCGGCTCGATCACAGCCTTCTACACGGTGTTGACCGAAGGCGACGACCAGCAGGATCCGATCGCCGACTCGGCGCGCGCGATCCTGGATGGCCATATCGTGCTCAATCGCACGCTGGCTGACGCGGGCCACTATCCGGCCATCGACGTCGAACAGTCGATCAGCCGCGCAATGCACAACATCACCAGCGAAGACCACCAGCAACTGACGCGCCAGCTGAAACAGTTGTATGCCCGCTACCAGCGCAACCGCGACCTCATCAGTGTCGGCGCCTACAGCCCCGGCTCCGATCCGGTGGTCGACCGGGCCATTGCGCTGCATCCCCGGATCGAGGCCTTCCTGCAACAAGGGATCATGGAACGATCGGGCATTCAGGAGAGCTTGGGGCAACTTGCCGCGCTATTCAACGGATAGGCTGGAAAAACGCAGACCTATAATGAATCATGGCATCACATTCCGCTCTCGATACGCTTATCGAATTGGCAACGAACCAGACGGACGAGGCCGCCAAACGGCTCGGCCTGGCGATTCGCGCATGCGAGGACACCGAACAGAAGCTTGCCATGCTGCTGCAGTATCGCGACGACTATGAGGCGCGACTGAAGGCAGGCATGGCAGCCGGCATGAGCGCGGCGGGATATCGGAATTTCCAGCTCTTCCTGGAAAAGCTCGATACCGCCATCGCCGGCCAGCAGCAGATCGTGAATGCCGCAAAGCAGCGCATCAGCAGCGAGCGCACCGCATGGCAGTCCAGCGAGCGCAAGCGCATCTCCTATGACACGCTCGCGACGCGCGTGCAGCAGTCGGAGCAGCGCAAGGAAAACAAGCGCGACCAGAAACTGATGGACGAATACGCAACCCGGCAGGCAAATTACAAACGGTAGGCAGACATGCAGACATCTCAGGTCACAAATCCGGCCACTATGTTATCCAGCCCGGCACCGGCCGCGAAGCAACCCGAGTCCAGTTCGTCTTCGCAGCCATTCGGCCAGGTTCTGTCGCGCGAAGTGGCGAACCGCCAGGATGCCGCCGAAGCACCGGCTCGCCCCGATGCCGGCAATGCAAACGCCGCCCAGAACGCTCCGAAGAGCGATGCGAAGCAGGCGAGCGACACCAAGGCAGCCGATGCCGACAGCACGACCGATGCCGCCGTCGCGGCTGGCGACGCCCAGAACATGACGACGCTGCCCGACGAAATGCTCGCACTCGTCGCGAACTTTGCACAGTTGGCAAAGCCTGCCGCCAAGGCGGACGGCAAGGCGGTAGGTTCCGTGAAAGGCGCCGTAGCCGATGCCGACTCCACCCTGGCTGTCGCTGCAGGCACGCAGAAGACGGCACTCCCCGTCGACGCCATGGCCTCCGCACAAGCGACCGACGCGACACAACGCCTTGCGCCCACCGACAAGGCGGTGTCGGCCAAGCGCGATACACCTCTGTCCGCATTGACGGACAAGGCAGCGCACGTCCGTTCGCGGGCGGAGTCGCCGACGACGAAAGCGGACGAGCATGCTGCAACTCTCGCAGCGACGGAATCCGTCGCCAGTGGCAAGATCCCCGTGCGTGACGCCATGGCCGCAGGCGCAGCCGCCGCGGATTTCAAGAGCGAGATGAAGGAATCCCTCGCAACGATCACGAACGGCATCCAGCAGATCCAGGCCGCCGCAGTCCAGGCACCCCAGCCGGCCGTCAGCCAGGCAGTGGAACAACTGTCGCCGCGAGTCGGGACACCGGCATGGGATCAGGCACTGGGCCAGAAGGTTGTCTGGATGGTCGCCGGCGACCAGCAGAGCGCTTCGCTCACGCTCAACCCGCCGGACCTCGGGCCGCTGCAGGTCGTGCTCAACGTCACCAATTCACATGCGGATGCCACCTTCATTGCTGCGCAGCCGGAAGTGCGCCAGGCATTGGAGGCGGCCATGCCCAAGCTGCGCGACATGCTCGGGGAAGCCGGCATCCAGCTCGGCCAGGCAACGGTCAACAGCGGTTCGCCGAACCAGCACAATTCTCCTGACCAGCATCAGGCGCAGCCCTCGCATCGCAACGAGCAGGCAGACTCCCGCAGCGAAGCGACGGTCCGCACGAGCCGGATCCAGCCCGCGGTTTCCCGACAGGGGATGGTGGATACCTTCGTCTAGAGCGCAAGGAGTTTTGCCGTGGTCCGCGCCCCACGCGGAAGTGCGGATTTGCATTGACTTCATCGCTCTTTTCGACGCATGCTGACGATAGTTTTTGCGGATAATCAGAAGCAAGCAATTGCATATGCAATCCGGCCGGGGACCGTCATGCGGGCCCGGCCGGATTGACCAGTCGGACAGAGGATAAAGATGGCAACAGCCCCGAAAGCAAACCCGAAAGTCGTGCCCATTGCCGAGACCGCGGCCGGGGCCGATGCTGACGCCCCGAAGAAATCGAAGAAGAAGCTGTTCCTCCTGCTCGGCATCGTACTCGTCCTGCTCGGCGGCGGCGTGGGCGCGGCGTGGTATTTCATGGGCTCCAAGCCGGAAGCGGCTGCGGACGCGCACAAGGCCGCGCCGCCCAAGCCGCCGGTCTTTGTGAACATGGAACCGTTCACCGTGAACCTTCAGCATGAAAACGGCGATCAGTACCTGCAGGTCGCGTTTACGCTGCAGGTCGCCGACGAGGCGCAGGTGGAACTGCTCAAGCTCTACATGCCGCTGATTCGCAGCCGCATCCTTCTGCTGCTCTCCACCAAGAAGCCGTCGGAGCTCGCGACCGAGGAAGGCAAGAAAAAGCTGCAGGATGAAATCATCGCCAAGGCGAAGCAGCCATTCACGCCGCAAAGCCCGCCGCAAGCGGTGACGGGCGTATTCTTCACCTCCTTCGTCATTCAGTAACAGCGAGTCATGGCAGACAATTTCCTTTCCCAGGAAGAAGTCGATGCCCTGCTGAAGGGCGTCACCGGCGACCAGGACGAAAGTGCCGCGCCGGAAGACGAATCGGGGATACGTCCATACAACCTGGCCACGCAGGAGCGTATCGTCCGTGGCCGGATGCCGACGCTGGAAATCATCAATGAGCGCTTTGCGCGCCTGCTGCGCATCGGCCTGTTCAACTTCCTGCACCGCAGCGCCGAAGTCTCGATCGGTCCGGTGCGCGTGCACAAGTACAGCGAATTCATCCGCAACCTCGTGGTGCCGACCAACCTCAACCTGGTCCACATGAAGCCGCTGCGCGGCACGGCACTGATGGTGTTCGACCCGAACCTCGTGTTCCTGCTGGTCGACAACCTGTTCGGCGGCGACGGCCGATTCCACACGCGCGTCGAGGGCCGCGACTTCACGCAGACCGAGCAGCGCATCATCCAGCGCATCCTCGGCATCGTGTTCGAGACCTATGCGAAGTCCTGGGAGCCGGTTTATCCGGTCGAATTCGAATACGTGCGCTCCGAGATGAACACGCAGTTCGCCAACATCGCGACGCCCAACGAAGTGGTGGTCGCCACCACCTTCACCATCGAACTCGGCCCGGTCAGCGGCGAGATGCATTTCTGCACGCCCTACTCGATGATCGAGCCGATCCGCGACATCCTTACCAGCAGCCTGCAGGGCGAAACGCTGGAGATGGACAAGCGTTGGGTGCGCCTGATGACGCAGCAGATCCAGACCGCGGAAGTGCAACTGGTCGCCGACCTCGGCACCGCGCGCTCGACACTGGGCGACATCCTGAACATGAAGGTGGGCGACATCATTCCCATCGCCATCCCGGACACCATTGCCGCCAAGGTGGACGGCGTGCCGGTGATGGAATGCACTTATGGAAAATTCAACGGTCAGTATGCCTTGCGCGTGGAGAAGCTCCTGACCTACAGCACCAACGATTTCACGCAAGGAGAAGAACATGGCTGACGAAAACGATAGCCAGACGACGGCCGACGACGATTGGGGCGCCGCGTTCGCCGAACAGGCGGCGGCCGAGCAGGCGGCGGTGCAGAAGCAGCAGGCGGCTGCCGCGATGTTCCAGGACTTTTCCGGCGGCAGCGTCAAGACCGGCACGCACAACGACATCGACTTCATCCTCGATATTCCGGTGCAGCTGACTGTGGAACTCGGACGTACGAAGATCGCGATCAAGAACCTGCTGCAACTGGCGCAAGGCTCGGTGGTGGAACTCGACGGCCTGGCCGGCGAACCGATGGACGTCCTGGTCAACGGCTGCCTGATCGCACAAGGTGAAGTCGTGGTGGTGAACGACAAGTTCGGCATCCGCCTCACCGACATCATCACGCCGTCCGAACGCATCCGCAAACTGAACAAATGATGCGTCTGAGCCTTCTCCTGGCACTGGCGCTTGCCGCGCCGGCCCAAGCCGCCGAACAGGCACCCGCCTCAGCCGGGAGCCTGCTTCAGGTATCGCTGGGCCTGGCGGTAGTCCTTGCGCTGATGGCAGGCGCAGCCTGGATTCTAAAACGTATCGGCGTCGCCGGCAGCGGCGGCAACAACGTCGTGAAAGTCGTCGGCGGCGTGAGCGTCGGCAATCGCGAGCGCGTCATCGTGGTGGAAGTGGCCGATCAATGGATCGTGGTGGGCGTCGCTCCCGGCCGGGTGAATGCGCTGTCCACCCTGCCGCGCCAGGACATTTCAAGCGCGCACGAGGACATGCCGGGCACCACCAGTTTCGCCGCATGGCTCAAGCAAACCGTAGAAAAACGCAATGGCAGTCAACAATAGCTTTCCCCGCAGCCCTGCCTTTTCCGTAACCACGATACTTGCGCGACTGCTTCCGCTGGCCCTGCTCGCCCTGCCGTTCGCCGCATCGGCGCAAGTCGGGCTGCCGGCGATCACCAGCACGCCTGCGCCGGGCGGGGGCCAGACCTACTCGCTGAGCCTGCAGACGCTGATCCTGCTCACGGGCCTGTCGCTGCTGCCGGCGGTGCTGCTGATGATGACCAGCTTTACGCGCATCATCATCGTGCTCTCGCTGCTGCGCCAGGCGCTCGGCACGCAAAGCGCGCCGCCGAACCAGGTGCTGGTCGGTCTGTCCCTGTTCCTGACTCTTTTCGTGATGGGCCCGGTGTTCGACAAGATCTATACCGATGCCTACCAGCCGCTGTCGGAAAACAAGATCACCATGTCGCAGGCGATGGAGCGCGGCGCGGCGCCGCTGAAGGGTTTCATGATGAAGCAGACGCGCCAGGCGGATCTCGCGCTGTACGTCAAGCTGTCCAACGCGCCGCAGCTGAATGGGCCGGAGGATGTGTCCCTGCGCGTGCTGATCCCGGCATTCATTACCAGCGAATTGAAGACCGCATTCCAGATCAGCTTCGCGATCTTTATTCCATTCCTGATCATCGACATGGTGGTTGCCAGCATCCTGATGTCGATGGGCATGATGATGATGTCGCCGGCGATTGTGTCACTGCCCTTCAAGCTGATGCTGTTCGTGCTGGTGGACGGCTGGCAGTTGCTGATCGGTTCGCTGGCGCAAAGTTTTTATTGAGGATGAACCATGACTCCGGAAAGCGTGATGACCATCGGCCGCCAGGCCATTGAAGTGACCCTGATGGTGTCGGCACCGATGCTGCTGGTGGCGCTGGTGGTCGGCCTGATCGTCAGCATTTTCCAGGCGGCGACGCAGATCAATGAAATGACCCTGTCCTTCATTCCGAAGCTGATAGGCGTGTTCGTTGCCATGATCGTGGCCGGCCCATGGATGCTTTCCGTCATGCTCGATTTCATGCGCCAGATGTTTTCCGGCATTCCCGGCATGGTCGGATGACGCACCTGTCGCCGCCCGGCAAGGCCGGGCCCCACTCCGGCATACCGGCATGATCACCTTCAGCAGCGCCGAACTCTATACACTGATCGCCTCGTTCATCTGGCCGCTGACGCGCATACTCGGCCTGATTGCGACCGCGCCGCTGTATGGCAACGTGAGCATCCCCGCTACCGTAAAGGTCGCCCTGGGTGTCATGCTGACGCTGGCGATCGCACCGATCGTTCCTGCCGTGCCCGCGATGGATCCGATGTCCCTGCCCGGTCTGCTGATCCTGATGCAGCAACTCATCATCGGCCTCGCGATGGGCTTCAGCATGCGGGTTGTTTTTGCAGCAGTGGAAATGGCGGGAGAAGTCGCCGGCCTGACGATGGGTTTCGGCTTCGCGACCTTTTTCGATCCGCAGACGCGCGGACGTTCTTCGGCCATCAGCCAGTTTCTGGCGCTGTTGACGCTCATGATCTTCCTTGCGACCAATACGCACCTTCTGCTGATCTCGACGCTGGCCGACAGCTTTACGACCTTGCCGATCACGGCAGCGCCCATGGAAGGCAAAGGAATGAAGCAGGTCGCGGACTGGGGTGCGCTGATTTTCAGCGCCGGCGTGCAGCTGTCCCTGCCGATCGTCGCCGCACTGCTGATCACGAACGTCGCGCTTGGCATCCTCACCCGCGCCGCGCCCCAGCTCAACCTGTTCGGCATCGGCTTCCCCATCACGCTGGGCGTGGGCTTCATCATCATCGGCCTCGCGCTGCCCTATCTTGCGACGCCGCTGGACCGGTTGTTCAATGACGGGATGGAATTCATCCGGCGACTTGCCGTGCCATGACCATGCCTACGGGCAGCCCTCGGCCCGCAGCATGGCGTGCGACCGCGATCGATCAGCCGTTGATGAAGTTGAACAGCGACATGCCTGAAATTTTCACGAATGACTGCTGGGCAGCCTGCAAGGCATTCTGCTGCTTCATCAGGTTCGTGATGGCCTGGGCGTAGTCGATGTCCTGCAGGCCCGAGAGCGTTTGCGAATACTGCACATTCAGGTTGTCGCCAAGGCTATCCAGGGAATCGACTTCCTTGAGGCTTGCGCCGACCGACGCCCGGGCCGTCAGGACGTGATCCAGTGCATTGTCGACATTATCGTTGGCGACGCTCAATCCATAAGCAAGATTGCTGCGACTGGTCGTATTCGAAGTCGGCGTCTGCAATGTGGTAATCAGATTCTTCAGCGTCGTGAAGATGCTCTGCTTTCCGTTGGGCTGGATCGTGAACGAATCGCTATTGTTCGGGGCGCCGCTGACAGAGAATTGCAGCCCGTCGAAGATAATCGGTTGGCCGCTCGTATACGCATTGTTCGTGGAAACCGTCACCGGCGCCGTGGGGTCGGTCGTGTCGACGACATCGTACGTTGTCGTCGGGCCGGCGGCGACCGTGAAGTTGATGCTGTAGCTATGCCCTGCTTTTACCTTGGACGCATCGAGAACGGTCCCTGCCGAAATGGTGCCGGTGCCGCCATTTCCAGGGCTGGCGGATGGGAACAGGCCGGTGCTGGTGATCTGCTCGAACAAGGCGTTACCGTTCTCGGTAACGTCGATCTGGCGTCCCGTATTCACCTGTAACTGGCGCGGCCCCTGGTCGCCGAAATACTGCGCGCCGGTCGCCGTCGCCGTGAACGGCTGCGTCGATGCCTTGTAGCCGGAAAAGAGGTAGTTTCCTGCACCGTCCTTGCTGTTGGCGAGGCCGATCAGCTCGTCGAGGTTGCCCTGCAATTCAGTCGCGATATAGCCGCGCTGGGTATCGTCGAGCGCGCCGCTCCCTGCCTCGACGATCCGTGCTTTCACATTCTGCAACAGCGAAGTCACATTCTGCAGAGCGCCTTCCGTCGCGGAAAGCGAGTCCTTGGCATTGCGCCGATTAACGGCATACTGCGAGTTGATCGCCTGCGAATTCGTCACGTCCAGTGCACGGGCGGATGCCACTGGGTCATCTGACGGCGAAAGGATTCTCTGGCCGGTTGAAACCTGTTGCTGCGTGTTCGCAAGGCTGGTCTGCAGCTCGCCCATGCGGGCCGTGCCCTTGTCGAAAATGGTGGAAGTGCTGATGCGCATGATTGGCGGCTCCTGAAGCTTATTGACCCAAGGTTAACAACAGGTCGAACAACTGGCCTGCGGTCTGCATGACTTTTGCAGCCGCTTGGTAGGCCTGCTGGTAACGCATCATGTTTGCCGCTTCCTCATCCAGGTTGACACCGGACTCCGACTGCTGCGCCTCGACGGACTGTTCCACCAGCTTGTCTGCAGAAGCGCTGGTCACCTCCAGTTCCTTGGCTTTGTTGCCGACCTGCGCGACCATGCTGGAATAGGCAGTCTGGTAGGTGTTGCCGCCCGCCAGCGTGTTCGAGGTCTGGAGTGCGGCAAGCTGAAGCGCGTTGCGATTGTCGCCGACGCCGCCGGTGTTCGGGCTGATCGTGAACTGGTCGCCATTGGCCGGCGCGCCCGAAATGGTAAAGCTGACCCCGCCGAAACTGATCGTATCGCCGTCCTTGTACGGAACCGATGCCGCCGGAGATGCCCCGGCGATAACCTGTTTGGTTCCGTCCGCATGGACGATCGTGACATCTTCATAGGCAGGGAAACCGGTAAACGAACCGCTTGCAAAGGTAAGCGTGGTCGGCGTCGGCGAATTGAACGTGAAGGTGCCGTTGGCCGCGGTCGGGAAAGTCACCGGAACGCCATCGATGCTGAGCGAGTCGCCGGCCGCAAACGGGATATTCGTTGAACCGGGGGCATAAGTCGTCGTCGTCGCGCCGCTCTTTACCGTTATCGGTGCGGTCGAGGGCGACATGCCGGTAATCTGGCCCGCCGTCGCATCATAGGTAAGCGACACGCCGGAGGGCAGGAATGCCGTGGAACTCACGGAACCTGCGCTGATCTTGCCGTTTCCCGTGTTGGCGGTGCCCACCGCGGTCCGCATTGGCGCGGCTGCGGCGATCTTCGCGGTGTCGTTGATCGCAACGCGAAATCCCGTTGCGCCGGCCGCTGTCGGCTGGACAAGATATTCATCGCCATTGGCCAGGGTGCCGGTTGGATTGTCGAAGACGATGCCGTCGATCGTCTGCGGGAAACCCGCGAATTTCGTCTGTTGTCCGTCCGAGAGCCGGGTGACGACATAGTCGACGCCGACGCCGCCGGTGCCATTGATGCGTTGCACGCGATAATCGCTTGTTGTCAGCTTGCTTGCATCGACAATGTTCGCAGTCACCGTCGCTGTGCTGGTGTTCGCGCTGCTGGCGTTCACGACAGGCGATCCGGCCGTGAAGAACGCGCCGCCCAGCGCGCCGCTCTTGTCCTGCCCCAGTTCGTGCTGCGCATTGAACGTCATCGCCATACCCGTCGCAATCTGCCCCAGCGCATTGCGTGTCGGCGCAAGGGAGTTTGCGCGGAAATCCAGCAGGCCTCCGAGTTTGCCCCCCGGCAGGCTCGCGTCCGCCAGGATGCTTGTCGTCCCGTTCGATGTATAGGCCACCTGGATCTTGCTCGGGTCGGTCACCGCTGCCGCCGGTGTAAGCTTGAATACCTCCGTTCCGACCGTCAGCGCCTGGCCGTTGCCGATGAAGACGTTGTAGCTGTTGCCCTGCTTGACGATCGAGACGTTGATTTCCTTGCTCAGATCCGAAACGATCTGGTCGCGCTGGTCGAGCAGGTCGTTCGCGGGTTTATTTTCGCCGGACGTTCCTTGCGCCTTTTCGATCGCGTCGTTGAGGCTGGCGATCTGCTGTGCATACCCGTTGATCAGGTTGATGCTGGTCGTGATCTGGTCATTGACGCCCTGGTTCAATTGATCAAGCCGGTCGCCGACGCTCTGGAAGCGCGCGGACAGTGCGTTGGCCGATGACAGCATGGCCTGGCGAGATGCGTCCGAACTCGGGTTGGAGGCAACGTCCTGCACACCGTTGAAAAACTCCTGCACCGCCGACGCCACGCCGGCGGTCGGGTCTGCCAGCATGTTGTCGATCTGCTTGATCTGCGTGTAGTAGCTCGACAGCGCATTCGACGAGACCTGCGCCGACAGCACCTGGTTGCTCAGGTATTCGTTGTAGACACGCTTGATGGTGGTTACTTCGGTGCCCTTGCCGACAAAGCCGGAACCGATATCCTGCCCGCCGGCCGTGCTCTGCACGATGACCTGCCGGCTGTAGCCCGGCGTATTGACGTTGGCAATATTGTGGCCCGTTGTCTGCAGCCCGATCTGAGCGGCATTCAGCGCGCTTTGGCCAACTCCGAGGATACTCGTGCCCATGGTATGTTCTTTTCCGCCGATCTATCGATAACTTCATCAACGGCAGCGCGGACCGAAACTTGAGTGCGACGCCGATGATCCTTGTCAATTCATTGTCATGCCGACAACGAGTGCCTGATGATGCGCGTCAGCTTGGCCGCATAATGCGGATCGGTCGCGTAGCCTGCCCGCTGCAGGCCCTGCGCAAATCCCTCCACGTCCTGGCCATTGGCCAGCACGCCCTGGTACCGCGGGTTGCTGCGCAGGAGATTGGCGTAATCGCGGAATGCATCGGCATAGGAATCGTAGGCGCGGAATTTCTCCACCTTCGTTTGCGGCTCGCCGTTGACATACTCGGTCGTTGTCGCTTCAACCACTTTCCCCTTCCAGCCGCCGCTCGCCTTGATGCCGAACAGATTATGGCTGGTGCTGCCGTCCGCATTGAGGATCTCGCGACGCCCCCAACCGCTTTCCAGCGCCGCCTGACCGAGCATGAATTTGGCCGGAATGCCTGTGGCGCGGCTGGCTTCCTCGGCATGCGGTTCGAGGCGTTCACGGAATTCCCTGATGTTTGCCGGTTGCGATGACGGGGAACGGGGCGTGCCGGACACCGCGTCCGTGGCCGAAGACGTTGCACCGTCGGTGCCCGGCGTCGAAACGTTGCCGACCTTGCCGGAAAGCTGGCGGAACAAGGCATCGGCCAGGCCGATGCCGCGGCTTGCCATGGTCTGGCTGAGCTGCTGGTCCAGCATGCCGGTGTACATGCGCGTCTGTTCGTTGTCGAACATGCCGTCCTGCGGCGTCGCCTCGCGCATGCTCTTGAGCATCATGTTCATGAACAGCGCTTCGAATTGCGCGGCAGCCGTCTTCAGCGCCTCAGGCGAATTCGCCTTCGCCGCCTGGCGCAGCTCGTTCATGTCCTTGACATCGATCGCGAGCTTTCCGGTGAGGCCAGTGGGATTGATCATGATGCGGCCCGTATCAGATGATTTCCAGCTCGGCGCGCAAGGAACCGGCCGCTTTCATGGCCTGCAGGATCGCAAGCAGATCCTGCGGCGTCGCGCCGATGGCGTTCAGCGCCTTGACTACGTCGGCCAGCGACGTGCCGCTCTTGAGCAACAACACCTGGCCGGGTTCTTTCTGGATATCGATCTGCGAGGTCTGCGTCACCACGGTCTGGCCGCCGGAGAACGGCGCAGGCTGGCTGATTACCGGCTGCGAACTGATCACGACCGACAGGTTGCCATGCGATACCGCGCAACTGTCGAGAGTGACAGCCTGGTTCATCACCACGGACCCGGTGCGCGCATTCAGGATTACCTTGGCGGCCATCTGCGCCGGAGTGATGCTGAGGCTTTCGAGCGCACCGAGAAAAGCGACGCGTTCATCGCTGCCGAGCGGCGCGCGAACGCGGATCACGCGCCCGTCCTGCGCGGATGCCGTCTCCGGTCCGAAGCGCCGGTTCACCGCATCGACCACGCGGCTGGCGGTGGAGAAGTCGGTGTCGTTCAGCTCAAGAAATACGGCATCGCCGCTGCCGAGCGTCGTCGGCACGGCACGCTCGACGGTCGCGCCGGCGGAGATGCGCCCCACGCTGAGATGGTTCACCTGCGTCTTGCTGCCGTTGGCCGATGCGCCAACACCGCCGACCAGCACGTTGCCCTGTGCGATGCCGTAGATCTGCCCGTCCGCGCCCTTCAGGGGCGTCATCAGCAATGTTCCGCCGCGCAGGCTCTTGGCATTGCCCATGGAAGAAACCGTGACGTCCAGCGTCTGCCCCGGTTGCGCGAATGCCGGCAAGGACGCGGTGACGACCACTGCCGCGACGTTCTTCAACTGCAGGCTGGACGTCGGCGGCAGGTTCACGCCCATGCCCTGCAGCATGCTCACCACGCTCTGCACGGTGAACGGCGTCTGCGTGGTCTGGTCGCCGCTGCCGTCGAGGCCGACCACCAGTCCGTAGCCGATCAGCTGGTTTTGCCGCACGCCCTGGATCGAAGCGATGTCCTTCAGCCGCTCGGCATGGCCAGGCGCCATGGCCAGCATGCCGCACGCGAACAAGGCGGCGGCCAGCGGCCGCAAAAGTTTCAACGAGAATGATTCGAGGTGTTTCATAGGCATTCCTTCACCGGCATCACATCGGCAGGACGCTGAGGAAGAAGCGGGTAAGCTGGGACATCACTTCAGCCTTGTCGATACGGCTGTTGGTGCGATATTCGAAACGCGCATCGGCAACCTGGGTCGACGAAACGATATTGCCGGAACCGACCGTATCGGGATTCACGACACCGGAAAACCGCACGTATTCCACCCCCTTGTCGAAGGCGATCTGCTTCTCGCCCGACACCACCAGGTTACCGTTGGAGAGGACTTGTGCGACCGTGACGGTGATGGTGCCGTTGAACGAGTTGCTGGAGCTGATCGAGCCCTTGTCTTCGAACTTGTTGGAGGTCGTGGTCGAGATCGATGCCTTCGCCGTCGTCGTCGCGGGAATGCCGAACAGCGTCGGCGCGGCAAAGCTTGTGCTTCCCGTCTTGCTGGCCGTGTCGTCCGCCGACTTGGCGGCACTGGTGCGCTCGTTGATGGCAATCGTGATGACATCGCCCACGAGGCGCGCACGTCGGTCTTCAAACATCGGGCGGTAGGATGCGGTCTGGAAAATCGCGCCGTTGGCGGGCGCGGCAGCGGCCGGCGGTTGCGGGCTGGTGCTGCTCGGGTGCTGAATGATTGTGTCGGGCACCGATGCGCAGCCGGCAAGAGCCGCCAGCAATGCGCCAGTTACGATCGAAAAAAAGCCCTTCATGTCAGCCTCGCCACAAAAATCGATCAGCCAGCATCAGACTTGCGACAGGCGCTGGAGCATCTGATCGGATGTTTGAATCGCCTTGCTGTTGATCTCGTACGCGCGCTGCGTCTGGATCATGCTCACCAGTTCTTCCACCACGTTGACGTTCGAAGTTTCCACATAACCCTGTGCGAGCGTCCCCGCGCCGTTGCTGCCCGGCGTATTGGTGTTCGGACTGCCGGACGCAGCCGTCTCCATGTACAGGTTTTCACCCTTGGCTTCGAGGCCGGCCGGATTGATGAAGGTAGCCAGCTGGAGGGCGCCGATCTGAACCGGGGCGTTCACGCCGGGTTGCGTCACCGAGATCGTGCCGTCGCGGCCGACGCTCATCGTAATCGCATTGGACGGAATGGTTACTGCCGGCTGGATGGCATATCCGCTGGCGGTCACCAGCTGTCCTTGGCTGTCGATGCTGAAGGAACCGTCGCGCGTGTAGGCGGTCGTGCCGTCGGGCAGCAACACCTGGAAAAATCCCTGGCCCTGGACGGCGATATCCTTCTCGTTGTTGGTCTGCTGCAGATTGCCCTGCGTGAACACGCGCTCGGCGGAAACCGGGCGCACACCGGTGCCGACCTGCAGACCGGTCGGCAGCTGGGTCTGCTGCGAAGATTGCGCACCCGGCTGGCGCACGGTCTGGTACAGCAGGTCTTCGAATACCGCGCGGGAACGCTTGAAGCCCGCCGTATTGACGTTGGCCAGGTTGTTGGCGATGACGTCCATCTGCGTTTGCTGCGCATCCAGACCGGTTTTTGAAATCCACAGGGAACGAATCATTTTTTTCTCCGAAAACCACTTTCATCGCCGACGATATCCTGCAAGCCGGCACGTTACTTCATTCTTGATCCAGCATTACCCAGTCAAAGACATGAGCTGACTGGCTTTCGAGTCATTGCTTTCCGCATTCTTCATGAGGTTCATGTGCATCTCGAACTGCCGGGCGAGGCTAATCATGTTCACCATCGCATCCACCACGCTCACGTTGCTGCCTTCGAGCGATCCGCCGATCACGGCGACATTGGCGTCCGCATCGGCCGCATCGCCGGTGCGCATGCGGAACAGGCCATCATCGCCGCGCACGATCGCATCCTCCGGCGGATTGACAAGCTTGATGCGTCCCAGCGTAATGGCCGAACCCGCCTTGCCGACGGTGGAAATCGCAGACACCGTGCCGTCCTTGCCGACCGAGACAGCCACATCCGGCGGAATCGAGATCGGACCGCCGTCGCCCATCACGTTGATGCCGCTCTGCGTCTGCAGCACACCGTTGTCGCTGATCTTGAAGCTGCCGTTGCGGGTGTAGGCCTCGGTGCCGTTCTCCAGCTGCAAGGCGATCCAGCCCTTGCCCTGGATAGCCACATCGAGGTCGCGTCCGGTGTTCTGAATCGGCCCCGGCGTAAAATCCGTCCCGGCCGTCGCGTCGACCACGAAGGCGCGCGTGGGCAGGCCTTCGCCGAGCACCGGCACGGCGCGGAAGGCATCGAGCTGGGAGCGAAAGCCGGTCGTGGTCGCGTTGGCGAGGTTGTGCGACACCGTGGCCTGCTGCTCCATGATGTGCTTCGCGCCCGTCATGGCGGTGTATATGAGACGGTCCATCCGTTTCCTCCGTCGACGCGGGCAGCGCCCGCGTCCTCATCGATCGTCAGCGCAGGTTCACCAGGGTCTGCATGATCTGGTCCTGCGTCTTGATGGTTTGCGCATTCGCCTGGAACACCCGCTGCGCGGTGATCATGTTCACCAGCTCTGCCGTCATGTCGACGTTCGAGTCTTCCGTTGCGGACGACTGGATCAGGCCGAGGCTGCCGGAATCCGGCGCGCCGACCAGCGCTTCCCCTGAGCCGGCGGTTTCCGCCCACTGGTTGTTGCCCAGCGGCTGCAGGCCGTTCGGGTTCCTGAAGTTTGCCAGCACCACCTGCCCCAGCGTCGATGTCTTGCCATTGGTGTAGCGGCCGGTGATGATGCCGTCATTGCCGATGGCGAAGCCGGACAGGCGGCCGGATGCGTAGCCGTCCTGGGCCAGAGAGTTCACGCTGAAGGTCGAGCCGAATTGCGTGGTTCCGGTCAGATTCAGATTGACGGAGAAGTTCGCCGCACCGTTCGTCGCGGGCAAGGTCAGCGCGATCGGCGAGGGCGATGGCGTCACGGTGTTGATCACGCCGGCATTGGTGAAAGTAACCGTAGCCACCGCTGCGGGGGGAATCGTGGCGGTCGTACATGTCGCATACACGCTCCACGTGTTGGCTGCCGTCTTTACGTAATAGGTTTGGACGACATGCGGATTGCCCTGGCTGTCGAAGACCGTCGCCGATGTGCCGTTGTGATAGGTTGTCGGGTCAGTGGCATTGAATGCCGCCGTAATGGGTGTGACGCGCGCATCCAGGTTGAGCTGTCCATCAATTTCCGTCGTTTGCTTCGGCGGGAGGTCGGCCGTCGTGATCTGCAGGTCGGACGGGCTGCCGGCTGCCACCTGGCCTTGCGTATCAACGCCATAGCCGGTGAGATGCCCACCGTTCGGACTGACGATATAGCCGTTCTTGTCGAGCTGAAACTGGCCGTTGCGCGCATAGCTCACGGCACCGCCGTTGTTCAGGCGGAAGAAGCCGCCGCCGTTAATCGCCATATCCAGCGAGTTATTGGATGCGGTGACGTTGCCCTGGCTGAACTGCTGCGCAATCGTCGAGACGCGCGTACCGATACCCGCCGTGCCGAGACCGGAGGTTCCGCTCAATGAATTGGCGTACACGTCGGCAAATTCCGTCGTGGCCGCCTTGAAGCCGACCGTGTTGGCGTTCGCAATGTTATTGCCGATCGTTTCCAGTTGCTTCGACGCGCCGTTGAGACCGCTCAGGCCTTGTTGAAAACTCATTTTTCTCTCCCTGCTTCCAGGTTAGTGCAATCGACTTAAAGAATTTGACGGATGTCGCTCAGGTTGACACTTCCGACGCCAGGCACATTCAGGCTCACGCCCTGCGTACCTGTCGACACGCTCGAAACCTGTCCGAACGACAGCGCGGTTGCCGTCGTGCGCTGGCCGCCGCGCAATGCAGTTACTTCAAAGGTGTATCGTCCGTTGGCTGCCGGCGTACCGCTATCGGTTGCGCCATCCCATGTCATGGGCAAGGCACCTGCCGACTGCGCTCCCAGGTCCATCGTATGAACGGCATGCCCCGCCGAATCGCGAATGGTAACGGTGACGTTGTCCGCCGGGTTGTCCAGCTGCACGCCGAATACCGCGCGGCCGTCGGCAAGGTCGACGTTCGACCCCGGCACCAGAACGCCGTGGCCGATCATGCTTGCCGCCTGCAGCGACTGGCTCGACTGATAGCTGCCCTGCAGCGCCTGCAGCGTCGCATTGAGCTTGTCGATGCCGGTCACGGTCGACAGTTGCGCCAGCTGGCTGGTAACCTGGGCGTTGTCCAGCGGGTTCAGCGGATCCTGGGTTTTCATCTGCGTCACCAGCAGCGTCATGAAGCGGTCCTGCGCTTCCTGTGCCGTTGAGGCAGTGGTCTTCTGTGTGCCGTTCATCGTCGCCATCAGGTCGGCGGAAACGGTGTTATTGGATTGCACGGTAGTCATTCAGGACTCCTTGTTCATTGACCGAGCGTCAGTGTTTTCAGCAGCATCGTCTTCGCCGCATTCATGGTTTCGACGTTGGTCTGGTAGGACCGCGACGCGGAAATCATGTTGACCATTTCTTCCACCACGTTGACGTTCGGCATGGTGACGTAGCCGTTCTCGTCGGCCAGCGGATGCTTGGGGTCGTACACCATTTTCGGCGGCGACTTGTCTTCCACCACCTGCTGCACCTGGACACCGCTGGCGGTGGGATCGGCGGTCGGCACGACCTGGAACACCACCTGCTTTGCGCGGTACACCTGCCCGGTCGAACTGCTGGCGCTGTCGGCATTGGCGATATTGCTGGCCACCGTATTGAGGCGTTGCCCCTGCGCGCTCATGGCGGAACCGGCGACGTTGAAGATATTGAAAAGCGACATGATTATTGCCCCTGGATGGCAGCAAGCAGGTTTTTCAGCTGCGTACTGACGAATGTGACGCCCGCCTCGTAGCGCAGGGCGTTATCGGTAAACTGGTTGCGCTCCATGTCCATATCGACCGTGTTGCCGTCCACGCTACCCTGACGGACAGTGCGATACAGGAGTGGCGCACCGCCGGGCGTGACGCCTGCCGACGTTCCGGCGAGATGCGCCGGAGAGGTCGTTGCCAGGGGCGCCGGCGCCGTTGTGCCGCCAGCCATGGCTTGCTTCAGCGCGCTGTTGAAATCGATATCGCGCGCCTTGTAGTTGGGCGTATCCGCATTGGCGATATTCGATGCCAGCACCTGCTGTCGTTCGGCTCGCAGCCTCAGCGCCGTTTGCTGGAATTGCAGCGCCTCGTCGAGTTTTCCGATCATGACCACCTCCGGAAATCATCGGTTAGTCAATTGACAACTCGGACCGATGATAGATTGCGATGATAGATTGATGTAGCCTCGATCATACGAAGGCACCTGTCACCCCGATCGTAAGAGAAGGCTCTGAAAATCTCGGCTTTTCGCCCTTTTGATTTACAGCACGCTCAGTAACATTGAGCCTGAATTCAAAGCTCTGCCAGCCATGAGATATTCCTTCCCTGCTTTGTTCGCCGCATTCGGCCTGCTGGCAAACGCCGCCGCCGCACAGGCGACCGCACCCCAGCAGGATGTGGCGGTGTTGCGTCAAAGCGTCCAGCAATTCCTGCGGATTCAGACGACCGGCCTGCCTGGGCAAGTCAACGTCAGCGTCGGACAGATCGACACGCGAACCTACCTTCCCGCATGCGCCGCGCCGGAACCCTTCCTGCCTGGCGGCAGCCGACTCTGGGGCAAGACGACCGTCGGCATTCGCTGCTCCGTACCGTCGCCGTGGACCATTTACGTTCCCGCGACCGTGCAGGTGATTGCCGAATACCTCGTGACGGCAGTTCCAGTGGCGCAGGGACAGATGATCAGCGGGAATGAACTCGCGAAGATCAAGGGCGACCTCACGGCGTTGCCGGCGAGGATCATCACGGACATGTCGCAGGCAATCGGCAGGACTGCCGCAGTGTCGCTTGTTGCCGGCATACCACTGCGCAGCGACGCGCTGAGAGCTCAGCAGGCTATCCAGCAGGGCCAAACGGTGCGCCTGGTGTCGAGCGGCCCGGGATTCCGCGTTTCGGCGGAAGCCCGCGCCTTGAATAACGCAGCCGAAGGCCAGGTCGCGCAGGCGCGTACGGCCTCGGGGCAGGTCGTCAGTGGCGTGGCGAGGACGGGCGGCGTGGTGGAAGTCAGTTATTGAAGCGGGGTATTTTCCTGAATTCGGGATTCGATGCTAAAGTTTCGGAAGAACGCGTCGATAACCAACATGACAAGATGCGAAAATCCGTCAGCAGACCTACCCAAACCAGACGTACCGAAACGCTAACCAGACAAGGAAAATGCCGTGAAAATCGATGACTCCCTCAAGAAAACCTCGGGCTTGGGCGTCGGATCGGCGCAGGCTCGTTCAGGAAAGAGTGCCGAGAAGGCAGGCAGCGTCAGCAACGCGCCGGCTCAGACGGACACTGTCCATATTTCGTCGAAACTGGAATCGCTTGCGCAGGTGGGCGGCAACAGCGTATTCGACGCCAACAAGGTGGAAGAAATCAAGGCGGCCATCGCCAACGGCACGTTCAAGGTCGACCCGGAAAAGGTCGCGAACGGTTTGCTGGACACGGTGACCGACCTGATCCACGCGCGCAAGGCTTGACAAGATGCACACTCCAGGCAAGAACCCGGCAGACGGTCTCGACGACGAGATCAAGGAAAGCAACACGCTGCTGCAACTGCTCAAGGACGAGCAGGATGTCCTCATCCGCGCCGATGTCGAGGAACTTGCCCGGCTGACTGAAGAAAAGAACAAGTCGATCGCGCGCATGGCGGAGTTGGCGCAACGCCGTCATCGAGTGCTTGCAACAATCGGTTTCGAAGCCAGCGAAGCGGGCATGAAAGTCTGGTTGAAATCAGCCGCCCCCGCCGCCGCTCGCATGTGGACCAGCCTGCTGGACATCGCGCGGCAGGCAAAGGAACAGAATCGCATCAACGGCCTGCTGATCGGCAAGCACATGGCGCGCACTCAGGCCGCGCTGAATATCCTGCACGGCGGCCAGCAAGCCGGAAACATGTACGGCCCCAACGGCCAGTCAACCGGACAGGCCGGGAGCCGAAAACTGGTCATCGGCTGATCAGCCTCACGAACTGCATACCGGCGTCCCCCGTCGGCAATTCGCACTTGCCTTCCTACTTCCTGACCGTTGCGTGACCTTGCAAAGGCACTTCCGTCGTCGGATCCGGTAGGTTGGACAGGATCATTACCTCTACCCGCCGGTTGCGCATGCGGCCTTCCATGGTGTCGTTCGATCCCACCGGCATGGTCGGTCCGTACCCGACCGCGCTGAGACGGTTTTCGGCGATGCCG
>JAKACN010000237.1 GCA_021821365.1 Pseudomonadota bacterium
GGCTTATCCGGGAAAATGCGGATCCAGATGCGGCCGCCGCGTTTGATGTGGCGGGTCATCGCACGACGCGCAGCTTCGATTTGGCGTGCCGTGATACGTCCGCGAGCGACAGCCTTCAAGCCGAATTCGCCGAAGGACACGGATGTGCCACGCTCATGCGAAATACCCTTGTTGCGACCTTTTTGCTCTTTACGATATTTTCTGCGTGCTGGTTGCAGCATATTTATTCTCCTGCTTTCTCAGCCGGTGCAGCGCCATCAGCCTTCTTCGGGGCACGAACACGCTTGGCAGCCGGTGTGGTGGTCGAAGCACCCTCAGAGCCTTCAGCCTTCCTGGCGCGCGGGCGTCCACCTGGCTTTCCGTCGTCCCGGCGCGGACCGCGGCGCTTCTTCTCTTCGTCGACCGGAGTCTCGATAGTCGGCGCCTCGCCACTCGCAAGGCGGTCACCTTTGTAGACCCAGACCTTGATGCCTATGATGCCGTAGGTCGTCTCCGCTTCCCCAAAACCATAATCGATATCTGCACGCAGGGTATGCAGTGGCACACGGCCTTCGCGATACCATTCCTTACGCGCGATCTCGATACCGTTCAAACGCCCCGAAGACATGATCTTGATACCTTGAGCGCCAAGTCGCATTGCATTTTGCATTGCTCGCTTCATGGCGCGACGGAACATGATCCGCTTTTCAAGTTGCTGCGCGATCGAGTCGGCGATCAATTGGGCGTCGACTTCCGGCTTGCGGATTTCTTCGATGTTGACATGCACCGGTACGCCCATCAGCTTGGTCAGGTCGGACTTCAGTACCTCGATGTCCTCGCCCTTCTTGCCGATCACAACGCCTGGGCGTGAGCTGAAAATCGTAATGCGTGCGTTCTTCGCAGGACGCTCGATCACGATACGGCCAACGGATGCGTTCTTCAGCTTCTTTTTGAGATAGGCGCGAACATCCAGATCCTCGTTGAGCATGGTGGCAAAATTGCTGTTGCCAGCGTACCAGCGGGAAGCCCAGTTGCGCGTAACCGAAAGACGGAAGCCGGTCGGATGAATTTTCTGTCCCATCGTGACTCCTTAGTTACCGACAGTCACGTAGATGTGACAGGTTTGCTTCGAGAAGCGATCACCGCGGCCCTTAGCGCGTGCGATGAAGCGCTTCATGACCGCACCTTTTTCAACATAAATCGTTTTAACCTGCAGCTCGTCGATATCAGCACCATCGTTGTGCTCGGCATTCGCAATTGCAGATTCCAGCACTTGCTTGATGATGACCGCGCCTTTCTTCGGGCTAAAGGCGAGAATGTTCAACGCTTGATCAACTTTTTTACCGCGGATCAGGTCGGCGACAAGACGGCCCTTCTGGGCCGACAGGCGCGCGCCACGGAGAGTAGCTTTAGTTTCCATATCGGACCTTATTTCTTAGCCTTCTTGTCAGCGGCGTGACCCTTGAAGGTGCGGGTCAGCGCGAATTCGCCGAGCTTGTGACCAACCATGTTCTCGGATACATACACCGGCACGTGCTGCTTGCCGTTATGCACGGCGATCGTCAGGCCGATAAAGTCCGGCATGATCGTCGACCGACGGGACCAGGTCTTGATCGGCTTCTTGTCTTTCGTCGCTTGAGCGGCTTCGACCTTCTTGATCAGATGGGCGTCACAGAACGGCCCTTTTTTCAATGAACGTGTCATGTGTTACCCCTTATTTCTTGCCGCGGCGAGAGACGATCATCGAAGTCGTACGCTTGTTGCTGCGCGTCTTCTTGCCCTTGGTCTGCTGGCCCCACGGAGATACCGGATGCCGGCCTGCGGAGGTACGACCCTCACCACCGCCGTGCGGGTGGTCGATCGGATTCATCACCACACCACGAACCGTTGGCCGAATACCGCGCCAACGCGTTGCACCGGCTTTACCAATCTTGCGCAGGTTATGCTCACCATTTCCAACTTCGCCCACGGTCGCGCGACATTCAATGTGCACACGACGAACTTCTCCAGAGCGCAGACGCACTTGCGCGTAGATGCCCTCACGTGCCATCAGAACAACGCCAGCTCCCGCAGTGCGGGCCATTTGCGCGCCTTTGCCAGGCAGCATCTCAACACAGTGCATGGTGGTGCCGACAGGAATATTGCGGATCGGCAGGCAATTGCCAGCCTTGATCGGGGCTTCCGAACCATTCATCAATTGGTCGCCAACAACAATTCCCTTCGGTGCAATGATGTAGCGTCGCTCGCCGTCGGCATAGCACAGCAGTGCAATATGCGCACTACGATTTGGATCGTACTCAAGGCGCTCGACTTTCGCCGGAATACCATCCTTGTTGCGACGAAAATCTACCACACGATAATGCTGCTTGTGACCGCCGCCAATATGACGGGTAGTAATGTGGCCGTTATTGTTTCGACCCGCAGTTTTCGACTTCTTTTCGACGAGACCGGCGAACGGACGGCCCTTGTACAGGTCCGGATTGACGACCTTGACCATGCCGCGGCGGCCGGCCGACGTCGGTTTCATTTTCACGAGTGCCATTATTTAGCCTCCTCGGTGAAGTTGATTTCTTGGCCCGGTTTCAGGCAAACATAAGCCTGACGCGTATGGTTACGGCGGCCGGTGAAGCGGCCGGCGCGCTTTTGCTTGCCTTGGCGATTCACAACTTGCACCGATTCCACTTGCACCTTGAACAGCAGTTCGACGGCTGCCTTGATTTCCGGCTTCGTTGCATCAGGAGCGACACGGAAAACAACTTGCTCATTTTTTTCAGCGACGAAAGTTGCCTTCTCCGAAATAACCGGAGCGAGCAGCACCTTCATCAGACGCTCTTCGCTGTGCTTGATGATTGCGTTCATGCCAGCATCTCCTCAATCTTGGCCAGTGCCGGCTTGGTGATCAGGACCTTCTTGTAGAACACCAGCGAAACGGGGTCGGCATGACGCGGCTCGACGACCAGTACGTTCGGCAGATTGCGCGAAGCAAGCAACAGGTTTTCATCGAGGTTATCGGTAATGACCAGTACAGAATCAAGGCCCATACCTTTCAGCTTCTGCGCGAGGAGCCTGGTCTTCGGCGCATCAACGGAAAGATTCTCAACTACCGACAGACGATCCTCACGAGCCAACTGCGACAGGATCGAGCAGACGCCCGCGCGATACATTTTCTTGTTGACTTTATGAGAGAAATTTTCATCCGGACTATTCGGGAAAATACGGCCACCACCGCGCCACAGCGGAGAGGACGACATACCGGCGCGAGCGCGGCCCGTACCCTTCTGACGCCACGGCTTCTTGGTCGTGTGGCTTACTTCCTCACGATCTTTTTGCTTACGGTTGCCGCTGCGAGCATTCGCTTGGTAGGCAACCACGATCTGGTGAATCAGCGCTTCGTTATAGTCACGACCAAAGATAGTATCCGGCGCAACAACATTCGAAGCAGCTTGACCTTGATCATTCAGGAGCTTCAGTTCCATCGATTAGGCTCCCTTCTTTGCTTTGACTTTGACGGCAGGACGAACGATCACTTGACCGTTCTTCGCACCGGGCACGGCACCCTTTACCAGCAAAAGCTGGCGCTCTGCGTCGACGCGGGCAATTTCAAGGTTCTGAACGGTGGTGACGACATCACCAAGATGGCCGGTCATGCGCTTGCCCGGGAAAACCCGACCCGGGTCCTGCGCCATACCAATAGATCCAGGAACGTTGTGCGAACGCGAGTTACCGTGCGTTGCGCGACCGGAGCCGAAGTTGTAGCGCTTGATCGTGCCGGCATAACCCTTACCAATCGAGACGCCTTGCACATCCACCTTCTGGCCGGCCTCGAACAGGCTGGCAGCAATGGTATCGCCAGCCTTCAGTTCGGCAGCCTTTGCGGCATCGATACGAAATTCTTTGAGAACGGCACCAGCTTCCACGCCCGCCTTTGCGAGGTGACCGGCTGCCGCTTTGTTGACGCGGGAAGCGCGGCGCTGACCGTAGGTGACCTGAATGGCAGTATAGCCGTCCGTTTCGTCTGTTTTGATTTGCGTCACGCGGTTGTTAGACACGTCCAGCACGGTAACAGGAATCGTATCCCCGTCATCCGTGAAGATGCGCATCATACCAACCTTGCGACCAACAAGGCCCAGGCTCATTGTTTTCTCCATTCCCGCCTGCGATTGGGCGGGGCTGATGTTTGTACTACCAAAACGTATTTGCACAGATTGCTGCGCGAATACCGAAGCCGAGCATTATAACCCGCATTTTTTCATTTCACAATCCACTTTTTCGCGAGATTGTGGTATGTGCGGGTCATAAGGCTTGATTGATTATTGCAGCTTGATTTCAACGTCCACGCCGGCCGGCAGATCCAGCTTCATCAAGGCATCAACCGTCTTGTCAGTCGGATCGACGATGTCCATAAGACGTTGGTGAGTGCGGATCTCGAACTGGTCGCGCGAAGTCTTGTTGACGTGCGGCGAACGCAAGACGTCGAAACGTTGAATACGGGTCGGGAGCGGAACCGGGCCCTTGACCACGGCACCGGTACGCTTTGCCGTATCGACGATCTCGAGTGCGGACTGATCGATCAGGCGATAGTCGAAAGCTTTCAGGCGGATGCGGATTTTCTGGTTTTGCATGGCTTTTCCTTAAAAGAGCGAGCCGCGAGCGTGTACTCACCCGCGGCAATGTTTAATCAAAGAGCGGAAGTCAATCCTGCAACCGATTTACTCGATGATCTTGGCAACGACGCCGGCGCCGACGGTACGGCCACCTTCGCGAATTGCGAAGCGCAGGCCTTCCTCCATCGCGATCGGGTTGATCAGCTTGACCGTGATCGAGACGTTATCTCCCGGCATCACCATTTCCTTGTCCTTCGGCAGCTCGATCGCACCCGTCACGTCCGTCGTACGGAAGTAGAACTGCGGACGGTAGTTGTTGAAGAACGGCGTGTGACGACCGCCCTCTTCCTTCGACAACACGTAGATCTCGCCGGTGAAGTGCGTGTGCGGCGTGATCGAACCCGGCTTGGCCAGCACCTGGCCACGCTCGACGTCTTCACGCTTGGTGCCACGCAGCAGCACGCCCACGTTGTCGCCTGCCTGACCCTGGTCCAGCAGCTTGCGGAACATTTCCACGCCCGTGCAGGTGGTCTTCTGGGTGTCGCGAATGCCGACGATTTCGATTTCGTCGCCGACCTTGACGATGCCGCGCTCCACACGGCCGGTCACCACGGTGCCGCGGCCAGAGATCGAGAACACGTCTTCCACCGGCATCAGGAAAGCGCCGTCGATGGCGCGCTCCGGCGTCGGGATGTAGCTGTCCAGCGCATCAGCCAGCTTCATGATGGCTTGCTCGCCCAGCTCGCCCTTGTCGCCTTCCAGCGCCAGCTTGGCCGAACCGCGGATGATCGGCAGGTCGTCGCCCGGGAACTCGTACTTCGACAGCAGTTCGCGCACTTCCATTTCGACCAGCTCGAGCAGCTCGGCGTCGTCCACCATGTCGCACTTGTTCAGGAACACGATGATGTACGGCACACCAACCTGGCGTGCCAGCAGGATGTGCTCGCGGGTCTGCGGCATCGGGCCGTCGGCTGCGGAGCAGACCAGGATCGCGCCGTCCATCTGCGCGGCGCCGGTGATCATGTTCTTCACATAGTCGGCGTGGCCAGGGCAGTCAACGTGCGCATAGTGGCGGTTGGCAGTTTCGTATTCGACGTGCGCCGTGTTGATCGTGATACCGCGCGCCTTTTCTTCCGGGGCCGCATCGATTTCGTCGTATTTCTTCGCTTCGCCACCGAACTTGCTCGACAGCACCGTTGCAATCGCTGCAGTCAGCGTGGTCTTGCCATGGTCAACGTGACCAATCGTGCCCACATTCACGTGCGGCTTCGTCCGCTCAAACTTGCCTTTTGCCATTTTAGATTTCCTTCAAAAAGAACGATTTGTTGAATTGTGTTGATTCGGTGATGCTGCGAGCCTTACGGCCCGCAGCATGAACCCTGTTACTTGGCCTTCGCACTGATCACTGCGTCGGCTACATTCTTCGGCGCCTCAGAGTAATGCTTGAATTCCATCGTGTACGTTGCGCGGCCCTGGGTGAGCGAACGCAGCGTCGTGGAATAACCGAACATTTCCGACAGCGGCACTTCGGCGCGAACGATCTTGCCGCCGCCCGGAATGTCGTCCATGCCCTGAATCATGCCACGGCGGGACGAAAGGTCGCCCATCACGTCACCCATCTTCTCTTCAGGCGTCTCGACTTCCACCGCCATCATCGGCTCCAGCAGAACCGGATTGGCGCGACGGCAACCTTCCTTGAAAGCCATCGAACCAGCCATACGGAACGCGTTTTCGTTCGAGTCCACGTCATGGTACGAACCAAAGATCAGCGTAACCTTCACGTCAACAACCGGATAACCGGCCATCACGCCGGTCGGCAACGTGTCGATAATGCCCTTCTCGACTGCCGGAATGTACTCGCGCGGCACGACGCCACCTTTGATCGCGTCGACGAATTCGAAGCCTTTGCCCGCCTCTTGCGGCTCGATCTTCAGAACCACGTGACCGTACTGGCCGCGGCCGCCCGACTGCTTGACAAATTTACCTTCGACTTCATCGCAGGTCTTGCGAATGGTTTCGCGATAGGCAACTTGTGGCTTGCCGACGGTGGCTTCGACGCCGAACTCGCGCTTCATGCGGTCGACGATAATTTCCAGGTGCAGTTCGCCCATGCCGGAAATGATGGTCTGGCCGGATTCTTCGTCGGTCTTGACGCGGAACGAGGGATCTTCCTGGGACAGACGGGACAATGCGATACCCATCTTTTCCTGGTCGGCCTTGGTCTTGGGCTCAACCGCTTGCGAAATCACGGGCTCCGGGAAAACCATGCGCTCGAGGGTGATGACGAATTCCGGGTCGCACAGCGTTTCGCCGGTAGTCGCTTCCTTCAGGCCCACGGCAGCGGCGATGTCGCCCGCGCGCACTTCCTTGATTTCTTCGCGCTGATTGGCGTGCATCTGCAGCAGACGCCCGATGCGCTCTTTCTTGCCCTTGACCGGGTTGTACACAGTATCGCCCGAGTTCACGACGCCGGAGTAGACACGGAAAAAGATCAACTGGCCAACGAACGGGTCAGTCATGATCTTGAATGCGAGCGCGGAGAACTTCTCGTTGTCGTCTGCCTTGCGTTCTGCGGGTTGCTCATGCTCGTCCGTGCCCTTGACCGGCGGAATATCCGTCGGCGCCGGCAGGTATTCGATCACGGCATCCAGCATCGCCTGCACGCCCTTGTTCTTGAACGCAGTGCCGCACATCATCGGGACGATTTCGCCGGCGATGGTGCGCTGGCGAATCGCCTTCTTGATGTCGACTTCGGAGAGGTCGCCTTCTTCCAGGTACTTGTTCATCAGTTCTTCACTGGATTCAGCGGCCGCCTCGACCATCTTTTCGCGCCACTCATTGGCAGTCGCCTTCAGGCTCTCGGGAATATCACGATAGTCGAACTTCATGCCCTGGGTTGCATCATCCCAGTAAATCGCCTTCATCTTGACGAGGTCGACCACGCCTTCAAAGTTCTCTTCGGCGCCGATCGGCACCTGAATCGGGATCGGATTTGCCTTCAGGCGAGCGCGCATCTGGTCGTAGACCTTGAAGAAATTGGCGCCGGTACGGTCCATCTTGTTGACGAATGCCAGACGCGGCACGCCGTACTTGTTTGCCTGACGCCAGACCGTTTCGGATTGCGGCTGCACGCCGCCCACTGCGCAGTACACCATGCAGGCGCCGTCGAGCACGCGCATGGAACGCTCCACCTCGATGGTGAAGTCAACGTGGCCCGGGGTATCGATGATGTTGATACGATGCTCGGGGAAGTTGTTGGCCATACCCTTCCAGAAGCAGGTAGTCGCAGCGGAGGTAATGGTGATGCCGCGCTCCTGTTCCTGCTCCATCCAGTCCATGGTCGCCGCGCCGTCGTGCACTTCACCGATCTTGTGGTTCACGCCGGTGTAG
>JAKACN010000238.1 GCA_021821365.1 Pseudomonadota bacterium
CTGCTTGATCTCGTCCAGCGCGACCGGCAACTGCCGCTGCTCATAGTAGCCAACGGCCAGTTGAAGGCGAATGCGCGCCCTCCTCTGGTTGTCGGTCTGGTCGGAGCTGGTACGCAGCTCCGACTGTGAACCCGCCGTCGGATTTGATCCGCAGGCCGTGAACAGGACAATCGATGCAATGACGGGAACAAATCTGGCCAAGACGCTTTTTTTGATCACCTGGGCACCTCTACGATGCGGCCGAAATTCTTGCCGAATTTTTTCTGGTATTCCGCCATTTTCTGCATGCGTTCCTGAACCCTGGTTCGATCCTGGATCTCGCCCGCCAGCTGGCCGCATGCGGCATCGATGTCATCCCCGCGCGTCTTGCGGATTGTGGTGACGATACCGGCGTCCATCAGAATCTGCGCGAACGCCTTGATGCGTGCATTGTTGGAACGCTTCAGGCCGGACTCCGGGAATGGATTGAACGGAATCAGATTGAACTTGCAGGGCACCAAATTTTCGCCGTTCTGCACCAGGGCGACGAGTTCACGCGCATGCGTATCGCTGTCGTTGACGCCATCCAGCATGCAGTATTCGAAAGTGATGAAATCCCTCGGCGCGAAGGCAAGATAGCGCCGGCATGCCGACATCAGCTCGGCAAGGGGATACTTCTTGTTCAAAGGGACCAGCCCGTCGCGCAAGGCATCGTTGGACGCGTGCAGGGACACGGCCAGAGCCACCGGGCATTCCTGCGACAGCTTGTCGATCATCGGCACGACGCCGCTCGTCGAAACGGTAACCCGCCGGCGCGAGAGGCCGTAGGCGTTATCGTCCAGCATCAGCTTGAGCGCCGTGACGGTCGGTTCGAAGTTCAGCAGCGGCTCGCCCATGCCCATCATCACCACGTTCGTGATTTGGCGCTCTCCCTTGGGGCCGGGTTCGATGCCCTTGGTCTTGCGTAGCTCGAATTCGGCCATCCAGAGCTGACCGATGATTTCGCCGACGGTGAGATTGCGGCTGAAACCCTGCTTGCCGGTCGAGCAGAAACGGCAGTTCACGGCACAGCCCGCCTGGGTCGACACGCACAGCGTGCCGCGATTTTCTTCGGGAATGAATACGGTTTCGACCGCGTTGCCTTGGCCGACATCCAGCAGCCACTTGCGGGTGCCGTCAGCCGAGGTGTGATCGGTAATTACGGGCGGCGCAGCGATCGTTGCCCGCGTCTTGAGCTTGTCGCGCAACGATTTCGCCAGGTCGGTCATCGCGTCGAAATCGCTGGCGCCGAATTGATGGATCCAGCGCTGCAATTGTTTCGCGCGAAACGGCTTCTCCCCCAACTCTGCGCAGTAGGCAACGAGTTGTGCGGGATCGAGATCCAGCAGATTGGTGAGAGCCGTCATAGTGATATTTCATGTCGCCGTTCATCCTTGAGGTAACAGTATCATCAAGGTGAACGGCATTGCAATTAGCGGGAGTAAACGTTCAGGGCCGGGAAGAAATAAGCGATTTCAACCTTGGCCGTTTCCGGCGCGTCGGAACCGTGCACGGCGTTGGCATCGATGGAGTCGGCGAAGTCGGCGCGAATGGTGCCCTTCTCAGCTTTCTTCGGATCGGTAGCGCCCATCAGCTCGCGGTTCTTTGCAATTGCGTTGTCGCCTTCCAGCACCTGAATCATGACCGGACCGGAAACCATGAAATCAACCAGGTCCTTGAAGAACGGACGCTCGCGGTGGACAGCATAGAAGCCCTCTGCCTCGGCACGGGACAATTGCGCCATGCGTGCGGCGACAACCTTCAGGCCGGCGTTTTCGAAACGGGAATAAATCTGGCCGATCACGTTCTTTGCAACAGCGTCCGGTTTGATGATCGACAGGGTGCGTTCGATTGCCATCTGTAAAAACTCCAATAAAAATAAAGGGTTAAGATTAATAATTTGGAAATCAACTAACCTTCTATTGTAGCATGAAAGCCTTTGCCAATTGGACTTTAGAGAGGTCATCGAGACATCCGAAGATCGAACTTCAGCGCTGTCGGACTATCGTACAAGGCATGGGCGCATGCTATCCTTGCACCACTTTGTTCCGCATGACACAAAACGGAGGCAACAACATGGATCAACAACTGCAGCAAACCTATGGCGCAATGAGCGAAGCGCTGCTCGTCCGCAATCGCGTACTGCGCAATACCTACTGGCTGCTCGCGATTTCGATGATTCCCACGGTGCTCGGCGCCTGGGTGGGCGTGCAACTCAAGTTCTCGCTATTTTCCGGCAGCCCCGCGCTCGGGTTCATTGCCTTCATGGCAATCGCATTCGGCTTTTTCTATGCCATCGAGAAAACCAAGAATTCGGGCCTGGGCGTTGCAGTATTGCTCGGTTTCACTTTTTTCATGGGCCTGATGTTGTCGCGACTGGTCGGGATGGTACTGGGCTTTTCGAACGGCGCATCCCTGATCATGATGGCATTCGGCGGCACCGCGGCAATTTTCGGCGGCATGGCGACGATCGCGACGGTATCCAAGCGCGACTTTTCCGGCCTGGGCAAGTGGCTGTTTGCCGGCGTCCTGGTAATCCTGGTTGCCGCATTGGCAAATGCCTTTCTGCATCTCCCGGCACTGTTCCTCGTGATTTCGGTGCTGGCGATCGTGATCTTCTCCGCCTACATCCTGTTCGACGTGCAGCAGATCATCAATGGCGGCGAAACCAACTACATCACAGCGACGCTCGCCATCTATCTTGACCTCTACAACATTTTCAGCAATCTGCTGGCCCTGCTGGGGATCTTTGGCGGTAATCGCGACTGACCCTGCGATCACTTCATCGAAAAGCCGACCCCAAGGTCGGCTTTTTTGTTGCTTGAAACGCTTATTTCGCGAGCTCGAAGACTGCGATGGATTCGACGTGCGCGGTATGCGGGAACATGTTGACCACACCGGCCTGGCGCAGCAGGTAGCCACCCTGATGCACGAGGAAACCGGCGTCCCTCGCCAGCGTCGACGGATTGCACGACACATAGACGATGCGCTTCGGGCGCATTTCCGGCTGCTTCTCCCCAAGCGCGACGACCGCCTGGCAAACAGCCATCGCACCCTCGCGTGGCGGGTCGATCAGCATTCTATCGAACTTGCCGAGCGCTTCGAAATCCTCCGCCGTTGCCTCGAACAGGTTGCGGCAGAAGAATGTGGTTTTCTGCGCCAGTCCATTCGCCCGTGCATTTTCCAGAGCCCGTTCGGTCAGTGTCGTGCTTCCTTCGATTCCGACGACTTCGCGCGCCTGCGTCGCGAGCGGCAGAGTAAAGTTACCGAGGCCGCAGAACAAGTCGGCCACCCGCTCGCCCGGCTGCGTATCGAGCAACCGCAAGGCTTTCGTCACCAGGACGCGGTTGATGTGGTGATTGACCTGAGTAAAATCCGTCGGCTTGAATGGCATCTTTACGCCGAATTCGGGCAGAACGTAATGCAATTGCACATCGGCCGGATAGAAGGGATAGACGGTGTCAGGCCCCTTCGGCTGCAACCACCATTGCACCCCGTACTCATCCGCGAACGCCTTCAGCCGGTCTTCGTCTTCCGCCGTCAGCGGAGCCATGATGCGCAGAACCAGCGCGGTCACGTCTTCACCGACTGCGAGCTCGATCTGCGGCATCTGCTCGAAAATGCTCAGCGATTGGACCAACAAGCGCAGCGGCACCAACATTGCCGACACATGGGGAGGCAATATTTCGCAAGTCTTCATGTCGGCGATATACGATGACTTCCTTTCGTGGAAGCCAACGAGCACCCCGCCCTTTTTCTCGACGTTGCGCACCGACAGGCGCGCGCGATAGCGATACCCCCAGGTCGGCCCATAGATCGGCCGCATCATTGTCTCGGGGCGCACTTTGCCGATGTGCCACAGGTTGTCTTCCAGCACGCGCTGCTTGATGGCCACCTGCGCCGCGGGTTCAAGATGCTGCATGGCGCAACCGCCGCAGGTTCCGAAGTAAACGCACTTCGGCTTGACGCGCAGGGACGACTCTCGATGCAGTTCCGTCAGCGTCGCGGCCTCCCATTTCGGCTTCTTGCGAAACGACTGGAAGCTGACGCGCTCGCCCGGCAACGCGCCCTCCACGAAAATCACCTTGCCCGGCGTGCCGTCTTCATTCTGAATATGGCCGACGCCCCGGCCTTCCATGTCGAGGGATTCGATGTCGATAATAGTGTGCTGCATAAAACTGAATTGATTTGCCGGGCCAGCCTGGCCCGAGATGTGTAAAAGACCGCAAGCGCAGTAGCCGGGTCAGGCTACCATGCGGTGAGATATTCCTTCCAGTGCGGCGCGTCGAGCGCGGCCAGCGAGGACCTGACCAGCGAAACCTCTTCCTCGTAAGCGGCCTGCGTAAGCACGCCGCGCATGAGCTGAAACCGGCAATAAACGAGATAGGTGTTCACCACATCGGTCTCGCAATAATCGCGAATCTCGTTCAGTCGCCCTTCCTGGTATAGGTTCCATACTTGCGAGCCATCCACACCGAGCTTGCCGGGAAAGCCGCACAGCTTGGCAAGATCGTCCAGCGGAGCGTTTGCACGTCCGGTATACAGGGCGAGAAGATCCATCAAGTCCAGGTGGCGGGTGTGATAACGGCTCAGGTAGTTATTCCACTTGAAGTCGCGATCTTCGTCACCCATTTCCCAGTAACGCGAAGCGGTCACGCCATTGATCATCGCGCGATAGTGCAACACCGGCAAGTCGAAACCGCCGCCGTTCCATGAGACGAGCTGGGGCGTGTACTTGTCGATGATGCGGAAAAAGTCATATACCAGTCTTGCTTCCTGGTCTTCAAGACTTCCCAGCGAGCGCACGCGGAATCCTTCATTGTCGCGGAAAACGCAGGAGATCGCGGCGACTCGATGCAGGTGATGCTGCAGGAATTCCGATCCGCTTTTCTCCTTGCGCGCGGCGAAGGCGGCTGCCGCCACCTCGGCATCAGACATGGAAGCAGGCAAGCCATTCAGTGCCCGCAAGCCCGCCACATCGGGAATCGTCTCGATGTCAAATACCAGGACAGGGATCACAGCAGCGCATCCTTGCCGACGCCGCGCGCCGTCAGGGCGCGCTTGAGCTTTACCAGGGCTTCCTGCTGGATCTGCCGCACTCGCTCGCGCGTGACGCTCATCTCGGCTGCCAGTTCTTCCAGCGTGGCCGGATCGTCGTTGTCGAGACCGAAGCGGCGAATGATGACGATGCGCTGCTTGTCGGGCAGCTTCTTCAGCCAGTCGCGTACGAGGATGGTCATTTCATGCTGTTCGGCGCGCGAATCGGGGCCGTCATCCAGATCGCCTGGCAGCATGTCCATCAGGCTCGCCTGCGGGTCGTTGTCAAGCGGCGCGTCGAGCGAGGTTGCGTGCTCCGACAAAGCAAGGATGTCCTGCACGTCTTCGACCGGCCTGTCGACCAGGTGCGCGATGTCCTCGGCAGTCGCATCCTTGCCGTCGTGGTGCTGCGCCTCCAGATGGTATTTGGCGCGCAGGATCTGATTCAATTCACGCACCATGTGGACCGGGAGACGCACCGTGCGCGCCTGGTTCATGATGGCGCGCTCGATGCTCTGGCGGATCCACCATGTGGCATACGTGGAGAAGCGGAAGCCGCGCTCCGGCTCGAACTTGTCGATGGCGCGCATGAGACCGAGGTTGCCTTCTTCGATCAGATCGAGCAGAACCACGCCGCGATTGATGTAGTGCTTCGCAATCGAGACGACCAGGCGCAGGTTGTGCTCGATCATCTTCTGGCGCGCCTCGAAATTGCCGTGCTTTGCCAGCGTCGCGAAATGAACCTCTTCGTCAACCGACAGGAGCGGGCGGGCGCCGATCTGGTTCAGGTAATGCTGGGTCGTATCCGTCGAGAGTTCCGCGGCAAGCACCGTCTTCAGCTCTTCCACCGGATCGACCGCCGGCGCAGCCGCCCCCTCGCCGCCAGTCGCGCCTTCGGCCTCTTCCGTCAGTCCGCCATCGCCTTCCTCGGCGACATTGAGAGGCATGCCGTCCGCAAGCTCGTCCGGTATGGATTCGTCATCGAGGGGTTCGTGCGGATTGCGATTCATTTAGCGACTAGGCAGAAATTTTGATGGATCGACTGGCTTCCCTTGCTGGCGTATCTCGAAATGCAGTTTCACTTCATCCGCATCGGAATTACCCATTTCCGCAATCTTTTGGCCTTTGCTAACACTTTGATCCTCTTTCACGAAGATGGTTTTGTTGTGCGCATAAGCCGAAAGCAAATTGTTGGAATGCTTGACAATCACCAGATTGCCATAACCCCGTATTCCGCTGCCAGCATACAGTACTTTGCCCGATCCCGCCGCCAGTACGGGCTGCCCCATCTTGCCGGCAATATCGATGCCCCGCTTGCCATCGCTGAAGCCGGAAATGACTTTGCCGTCCGCGGGCCAGATCCAGGAGATGTTCTCGTCGTCGGGAATGGCGGGCACCGGCGTTTCAGGCATCTTCTCGATGTGCCTGGCGGGCTCCGTCTTTGCCACTGCCGTCGGCCCGTTCCCGTTCGGGGCGTCCGGTTTCTGCATCTCTGCCAGCGCACTCTCGGAATACGGACGCTTTTCGCCGCGCGGCGCTGACTTGTGCATTGTCGCACCAGCGCTCGCCGCTGGCGACGAAGGCAGCGGACGTACCTCGACGCCGGAAGAGGTGGCGACGGGGGCGGTCTGTGCAGCCCCTTCGGGTGGAAGCACGCGCAAGAGCTGGTCCACCTTGATGTCGTTCGGGTTGGCAAGATTGTTCCAGGCGACCAGGTCGCGGTAGTTCTGACCGAAGTCGAGTGCGATCTGGATCAAAGTGTCGCCTTTTTTCACCACATAGTAGCCGCGGCTGTCCGCCTGCTTGGGAATTGCCGGCTGGCTCGCCTTCGGAATTTCCGCTGTTTTTGCCCCGGGAGATGCCCGCTCCACGACGGGCGCGCCCTGGCGCGGCGTTGTACCACATGCGGCGATAAAAGCTGGCAGTACTGCCAGGCATACGAAACGTGCTTTTCTCATTCTCATACATTCAACCATGTGGCGGCAGCATGCCGTTCATCGACCTGAATCGGCACTCGCTAGACGACGCCTGGGCGCAGCGGAACGAAGTGGCAGTCTTCCAGCGTGCTGCTTCTCCATTCGAACTTGCTGATACGCTCGACAAGTTGCAGGACCTGATGACGCGCTCCAACCGGAGCCACCAATCTGCCGCCGATACTCATTTGATCCAATAAGGTTTGCGGAACGTCCAAACCTGCGGCCGCCAGAATGATACCGTCGAATGGCGCCGCCTGTGGAAGCCCAAGCATACCATCTCCATACTGCAAACGGATATTCGCAATCCGCAACGGACGAAGGTTGGTCTTGGCGAGCTCGTGCAACGGCTTGATGCGCTCGATTGAATAAACTTCATTCGCGACAAGCGAAAGGACAGCGGCCTGATAACCGCAACCGGTGCCGATCTCAAGAACCTTGTCGAGCCGGCCTCCGCTGGCATTGTCGCGAAGGACCTCGATCATCCTCGCCACGATATAGGGCTGCGATATTGTCTGGTGATGCCCGATGGGCAAGGACGCATCGATGTAGGCCTGGCTCGCAAGTCCCGGTTGCACGAACAGGTGGCGAGGGACGGCTTCCATGGCGGCCAGCACCCTGGCATCCTTGACTCCCTGCTTGGCCACGCGCGCGACCATGGCGACGCGCACTGCGTCGGACACCAGCGGTGCAGCGCGTGACGGCGTGGCGGGCGGCGCGTTCCGTATCGCCCCGTTTTCTCCCGGCTCCCTTGCCCGAGTCACATTTTGCGCAGCATTTTGCGTCGCTGTTTGAGGCGTCGCAATCCTGATGGCCGGCGCAGCACTCGGCGTCGGCGTCCGGGCGTTTTTTTCGACCACCGAGGACAATGACAACGGGAAGCGCCGGTCCTTGCCGCTCATGACAGCCCTTTCCCGAGCGCGTCCAGCTGCGCGCCATG
>JAKACN010000239.1 GCA_021821365.1 Pseudomonadota bacterium
GTCATCTCAGCGCCCAGGGCGCGTTCGATGACCGCTTTCTTGAACTTGCGCATCACCGCCTCGACCGCTTCCGCGGTCATCGGTCCGGTAACGAATTGGTCCAGCAGCTCATTCGGAATATCAGGTATGGACGGCTGTTCTGTTGCCGCGTTCTTGCTCTTGCGTGGCATATCTGCTCCCTTTATTGCTCATATGATATGCCTCACACACAAAATTCAGGACAGGCTCAACAAAGAATCTGTTCTTCAGGACAATCCGGGACAAAAAGGAAGGGTACGGAGAGTCGGTTTTTAAAGTACTTAACCGTGCTCTATATTCTTGATTTTCAAATAAAAAACGCACCTCATCGGGTGCGTTTCATTGGTGCCGAGAACCGGAATCGAACCGGTACGGTATTTCTACCGCGGGATTTTGAGTCCCGTGCGTCTACCTGTTCCGCCATCTCGGCGACACACAAAAAAAGATTATCGCCTATTTGCAGCGATCGAGCAACAGATCTTCCCCCGATTACGTTGTCACACCAGAATCGAAAGGCGTATCATCGCTTTTTTCGCACAGTGAAGACAGCCGATTACCGGTAACGCAAAACAATAATGAAGCCCGCAAAAATCCGCGAGATCGTTCTCGGCAAAGCTCTCGATCCACTGAAATCCGAGACGCGCCATTCCCTTGCCCTGGTTGCTTTCCTGGCATGGGTAGGCCTGGGCGCGGACGGCCTTTCATCCTCGGCCTACGGCCCGGAAGAAACCTTCCGCGCGCTGGGCCAGCACAGCCACCTCGGCCTTTACATGGCACTTGCCACTGCCGTCACGGTATTCATCATCGCGCTCGCGTACAACCAGGTGATCGAGCTGTTTCCGACGGGCGGCGGCGGCTACCGTGTTGCAACCAGGCTGGTCGGTCCGTATCTCGGCCTGATCGCCGGATGCGCGCTGATCCTCGACTATGTGCTGACGGTGTCGATTTCCGTGGCGGCCGGCGTCGAAGCGCTGGCCTCGCTCCTGCCGCTCTGGTTCCAGCCGTACAAGGTGTGGTCCGAAGCGTTCTTCGTTGCAGTGCTGATCATCCTCAATCTGCGCGGCATGAAGGAGGCCATTCGCATTCTCCTGCCGATTTTCCTTGGCTTCGTCGTTACCCATTTTGCGCTGATCGTCTTCGGCATCTTCGCTCACGCGGCACACTTGCCGGAACTCGTTCCGAATACGCTGGCAGAGACGAAACAGCTTGCCGGAAATATCGGCTGGATCAGCGTTGCCGGCATGCTCCTGCTTGCCTACTCGCAGGGCGGCGGTACCTATACAGGTCTGGAGGCCGTCTCCAACAACGTCAATATCCTCGCCGAGCCTCGCGTCCATACGGGCAAGATGACCATGATGTACATGGCGCTCTCACTGGCATTCACCGCCAGCGGCATCATCCTGCTCTACCTGCTGTGGGACGCGAAACCGGTCGAGGGGCAGACGCTCAATGCGTCGACCTTCCGCGCCATTATCCAGAGCATGGGTTTCAGCGACTGGACCAACAAGATTGCCCTGACTCTCGTGCTGGCATTTGAAGCCGGACTGCTGTTTGTTGCCGCCAACACCGGTTTCCTCGGTGGGCCCGCAGTGCTGTCCAACATGGCGGCCGACTCCTGGGTGCCCCACAAGTTCCGTTATCTTTCCACACGGCTCGTAACGCAAAACGGCATTCTCGTGATGGGTGTTGCCGCACTGGCCATCCTGTTCTGGACGGGCGGCAGCGTAACCCTGCTCGTCGTGCTGTATTCGGTCTCGGTATTCCTGACGTTTGCCATCTCGCTGTTCGGCCTTTGCCTGTACTGGTGGAAACACACGGACCAGCGCTACTGGCTGCGCCGCCTGCTTCTGTCGCTCGTCGGCTTCGTGATCTGCGCCGGCATCCTGCTGGTGCTTCTCGTGGAAAAATTCACGGCGGGCGGATGGGCTGCAGCGGTGATTATCGGCGCGATCGCCGGGCTATGCATTTACATCCGCAATCACTACCGGGATACCAAGGAAGCGATTCACTCGGTCGACCAGGTGTTTGCGAACCAGCCGTTCGGCACCCATGTCGGTCCGGTCGAGCCGAACCCGCAGGACCAGACGGCAGTGTTCATCGTCGGTTCCTCTCGCGGCGGCGGGCTGCATGCCCTGCTGTGGGTGCAGCGCATGTTCCCGGGGCACTTCAAGAACTTCATCTTCGTCAATGCGCGCACGGTGGATGCGCATGCCTACGGCGGCGAGGGTGCGGTGGAGCAGATGCGGGCCGAAGCGAATGCCACGCTCAAGTACTTCGTGGATTTCTGCCATAGCCACGGCATGGCATCAGCCGCCTACCTGGGTTTCGGTACCGATGTGGTCGATGAGGTGACCAAGCTGTGCGAAACGATCAGCAAGGAATACCCAAGTTCGATTTTCTTCACCAGCAAACTGGTTTTCGAACATGACAACTGGTTCACGCGCCTATTGCACAACCAGGCAGCACTTGCGATCCAGCGACGCCTGCATTTCGAAAGCCTGCAGATGGTTATCCTGCCGATGAAGGTGTGATGCGGGGGCGCAGCCTCAACCGGTTGCGTTTTCAGTCTTTTGCACCTCGCGCTGCACCCGCCGCAGATACCAGAACAGGCCCGCCCCCACCAGCGCAAGTGCGACGCTGTTGCCCATCCAGAATCCGGACGGCCCCTGCAACGCGCGCGGGCTGTTGCCGAAAGGATTTAGTCCCAGCAAGTAGCCGCTTCCCAGTCCGACACCCCACAGCGCAACGGCATACATCAGGGTGGGAACGACGACCACCTTGTACGCGCGCAGCACAAATGCGGTGGTGACCTGGATTGCGTCGAACAGCTGGTAGAACGCGATGAAGACATACAAGGGCAGTGCGGCCGCAATGATCGCTTCATTCGGGGTGTAGGCGCGGACGATGGCGCCGCGCCCCAGCCACACCAGACATCCCATGGTGACCGACACGACGGCGGCAAGGCGGATTCCGGAATGGCCGATGCGCCGTGCGGTATCGAAATCGCGTGCGCCGATCGCCTGTGCGACGAGGGTTCCCGTCGCGTTGGCGATCGCCAGCGGGATCATGTACAGAACCGTGCCGAAATTGGCCGTGACCTGGTGGCCGGCCACGGCAACGTCGCCGAGGCGCGCGATGAACAATGCCATGAAGGTGAACGCCGTCACCTCGATCAGATAGCTCAAGCCCATCGGGATGCCGAGCTTGAGCAGTTCGCGCTGCGCTGCCCATGACGGCTTGACGAATCCGGTGCCGAATACACCGAACGCCCTGTATGAAGGGTTCGTGCGCACGATCACACCACTGACCAGGAACATGATCCACACCGTGACCCCCGTCGCCACTGCACACCCTGGTCCGCCAAGCGCCGGCAGTCCGAAGCCGCCGAAGATGAACAGCGCATTGAGCGGCACCTTCAGCGCCAGCGCGCCGATTTGCAGGGCCATCACCATCTTGGGCCGACCGACGGCGGTATTGAGCGACGCATAAATGCGAAAGCCCAAGGTCGCCGGCAGTGCCAGCGCGAGGATGCGCAGATACAGCGACGCCTTTTCGGTCAGCGCGGGAGATGCATGTGCGAGCGACAGCAGCGGCTGCGGAAAGAGCAGGGCGAGGCATCCCGCGAGGGTCAGGAACAGAGAAAGCCAGACGCCTTGCTTGACTTCGGCGCCGATCGCCGCATGGCGTTGCGCGCCATACAACTGGCCGATCACGGGGGCCAGCGCGGCGAGCACGCCGTTCAGTCCGACGAAGATGCTGATGTAGATCGAGGCGCCGACCGCCAGCGCAGCAAGGTCGGTGGCCGAGAAGCGCGAGGTCATCGCAGTATCGATCACGCCGTTCGCAATGACCGCCAGTTGTCCGATCAGGATCGGCCACGCCAGATCGGCGATGCGGCGGGTAAATGTGGGGGGATGCGCTGCTTGCAACGTCACTTCACGCGCTGGTAGAGGCGATAGCGCTCGTCACGGTCGGACGGACGGCGTCCGTTCCACAGCAGTCGCCATTTGTTGTCCGGAGGATTCGTCGTCTTGGCGTTCGGACTTCTGGCGTTATTGTCCTGCAGCAGGAGATAGCCGCAGTCCTGGCCATCGAACTGCTCGAAGACGACGTGGCCGAAATAGGCGAAGGATGCGCGCTGCGCCGGGCCGACGTCGGTGGCAACGCAATATCCGCCTGAGGGGAGTTTCCCGGCAAGCTGCCGTGCCACGCCCGCATAGCTTTTGCCATAATTGATCCAGGGCATCCATAACGTGGTCAGCAGCAGCCAGCACAGGATCACGCCGCCGGACGACAGCACCACCGCGCGCCACAGCACGGACGGCCGGCGCGACACGCGCCAGTGGACGAGCACGAACCAGCCTGCCGTCGCCAGTGCGGCGACCACGAAGGCAATCCAGCTGAATTCCGGCTTGAATCCCGGTGCGAGCTTGAAAGCGTTTTTTGCCAGTTGCGCGGGCCAGCCTGTTTGCTTGGCAACCCACCCGAGCCAGATGAAACCGGCGCAAGTCGTCAGCGTCATGACCGAGAACCAGTCCACCGCGTTGATGGCGCCGCGCTTCATGGTGGGCAGGCCGAATGCCGCAAGGATAGCGAGCGGAGGCAGCATGGGCAGCAGGACGCTTTCATCGATATGGCCGGCGAACAGGATGAGCAGGACTGCAACGGCGAAAAAAGTCAGCGGCAAGGTGATGTGCGGCGCCCGGTGCTGCCTGCGCCATGCATACACGGCCCAACCGGCGAACGGCCACGCAGGCCATGCGAACCAGATGCCGTTCTTGAAAAGATGTCTGATGTTTTCCCATGATGGCAGGGTAAGCTGCTGGTAGTTCCAGAGCATCCATGCGTCGTAAGGAGAACTGTTGAACGGGCGCTCGATGCGGCACACCAGGATCCAGGATCCGGCAATGACCGCCGCCAGCGGCAATGCGATCGTGCACAGTTTCAGGATGAGCGATCGTTCGCGCAGCGACGCCAGCGCCAGCAATCCCGTCCAAAGCGCAAGTGGAACGACCCATCCACGCGCGAGCACCAGCAGTCCGAGTGCAAGGCCGAGCAGCGCGGCGGCGCGCCATGAGCGCACGTCGAACAGGCGGACGCTTGCATAGAGCGAAAGCGCGATCAGCGAGACCTGGAGTGCTTCCGCACTGGTGCTGTGACTGTGCAAAAGCAGGCCAAGGCTGCCGAGGTAGATGAGCAGGGCGCCGTCGGCGAGCGTGCGGCCGTAATCGCTCGGCTCCGGCTGTCCGCCGAAGGCCAGGCGCAGCGGCTGGGCTTCCGGCCTGCGACCGAGCAGGTAGGTGGTGTACCAGACCGCAAGCGTGCCGAGCAGGAAGAAGCCCACTGTCGCGATGCGCGCCGCGCCGGCGTCGCCCAGCAGCCCGCCGAACAGTTTGATGCAGATGGCGCCGATCCAGAATGCAAGCGGCCCCTTGTCGGGTGCGGGCAGGCCGACGATATGCGGCCACAGCCAGTCATAGATGCCACCATGCGCCATGGTCCACATCACGCCGAAACCGGCGGCATCATCGGTCTTCCACGGATCGCGGCCGAACAGGCCGGGCAGGATGTAGAGCAGGCAGAGTGCGAACAGGACCCAGCGTGGAAGCGCGTTCGTGGCGGCTGCGGGAAGACGGACTGGCTTCATGTGGGGTGGTCGGCTTGTTCTTTGATGGGGCCGCGGAAAACGTCGCAGGCGCGCAGGTTTTCAATGGGTAATTGAATTGTTTGCGCCTGGTGTTCCTTGGGGCCGTATCGCTTGTTCTAGGATTTTATGGAGCCCGGCGATATTGTGCCGCAAAAGTCGCGTGAAGGCTGCGCAGTAAAATAAAAAAGGCAGCCATGGCTGCCTTTTTGAGACGCATCGGCAGACTTTAGGCTGCAGTCGTCTTGGAACCGCGATTGCCGAACTTCTGGCGGAATTTTTCCACGCGGCCGGCGGTATCGACGATCTTGTGCTTGCCGGTGTAGAACGGATGCGATTCCGCGGTCACTTCCAGCTTCACCAGCGGATAATCCTTGCCTTCGAAATTGATGGTTTCGCGGGTCTGGATGGTGGAGCGAGTAATGAATTTGAAGTCGTTGGACATGTCCTGGAACACGACTTCGCGATAATCGGGATGAATGCCTTCTTTCATGTTTTTCCTCTGGGTAGTTTTGGTAGCCAGCCGGCACTTCGTCGGTCCTGTTGCTCCTCGACCCGATTGCCTGCCACTTGCCTTGGTGAAAACCGAAAATTATACAACAAAATCAGGGGTTTGCGAAGCGGCATGTCGATTCCGCAAAGAACAAGGGCGCATGGCCGGCATGCGCCCGTTTTATGCCCCTGGAGGCGTGCGATCAGCTGCCGCCACGACGCATCAGCTCGAAGAACTCCGCGTTGTTCTTGGTCGACTTCATCTTGTCGAGGATGAATTCCATTGCCTCGATCTCGTCCATGCCGTACAGCAGCTTGCGCAGGATCCAGATCTTCTGGAGCTGATCAGGCTTGATCAACAGTTCCTCACGGCGCGTACCTGACTTGTTCAGGTTGATCGCCGGGTAGACGCGCTTCTCGGCCAGACGGCGTTCGAGGTGCACTTCCATGTTGCCGGTACCCTTGAATTCCTCGTAGATCACCTCGTCCATGCGGCTGCCGGTTTCGATCAGTGCGGTGGCGATGATGGTCAGCGAACCGCCTTCCTCGACGTTGCGGGCCGCGCCGAAGAAGCGCTTCGGGCGCTGCAGGGCGTTGGCATCGACACCGCCGGTCAGCACCTTGCCGGAAGCCGGGATCACGGTGTTGTAGGCGCGCGCCAGACGGGTGATCGAGTCCAGCAGGATCACCACGTCGCGCTTCATTTCGACCAGCCGCTTGGCCTTTTCCAGCACCATTTCCGCGACCTGCACGTGGCGCGTGGCAGGTTCGTCGAAGGTCGAGGCGACCACTTCGCCGCGCACGGAGCGCTGCATTTCCGTCACTTCTTCAGGGCGTTCGTCGATCAGCAGAACGATCAGCACGGTATCCGGATGATTGGTCGTGATGGCATGCGCAATGTGCTGCAGCATCACGGATTTGCCGGACTTCGGCGAGGCCACCAGCAGGCCGCGCTGTCCGCGGCCGATCGGCGCGATCATGTCGATAATGCGACCGGTGATGTTCTCGTCGCCGCGCATGTCGCGCTCGAGCGTCATGACCTTGTTCGGATGCAGCGGTGTCAGGTTTTCAAACAGGATGCGGTGCTTCGATGCTTCCGGCGGTTCGCCGTTGACCTTGTCCACCTTCACCAATGCAAAGTAGCGCTCGCCGTCCTTCGGGGTGCGGACTTCGCCTTCGATCGAGTCGCCGGTATGCAGGTTGAAGCGGCGGATCTGCGAGGGCGATATGTAGATGTCGTCGGTGGACGCCATGTAGCTGGCGTCGGGCGAACGCAGGAAGCCGAAGCCATCGGGCAGGACTTCGAGGGCGCCGTCGCCGAAAATCTGTTCGCCGGCCTTCGCGCGCTTCTTCAGGATGGCGAACATCAATTCCTGTTTGCGCAGGCGGGCGGCGTTTTCGATTTCGAGACCGATCGCCATGTCCAGCAGGGCAGAGACGTGGAGCTGCTTGAGTTCAGATAAATGCATAGTGGGTGTCCCGGGATGGGAAATGTCAGGTGGGGGAGGGAACTGCGAGGGTGATCAAACGGGTAAAGTCAAGACACGAAACAGGCGGCGCGAACGCGCCGCCTCGCACACATTAGATATTGCTGTCGATGAAGGACGTCAACTGTCCTTTCGCCATCGCACCGACCTTCTGGGCGGCGGGCACGCCGTTCTTGAACAGCATCAGCGTCGGGATGCCGCGGATGCCGAACTTGGCCGGGACAGCCTGGTTGGAGTCCACGTCCATTTTCGCGATCTGCAGCTTGCCATCGTATTCCTTGGCGACTTCTTCGAGGATCGGGGCGATCATCTTGCAGGGGCCGCAC
>JAKACN010000022.1 GCA_021821365.1 Pseudomonadota bacterium
CAACGAATGAAGTGGCCCGGAGGGAGCCGGTAGATGTGCAATAACTTCTGCGCCGCAAGATCGGCGCTGCCCACGCCTTCCGGCGCGAAACCGAAGCGGGTCTCCAGATCGAAGCCGATCAGGTCGTCGACCAGGGACGGCATGTCGGGATGCAGCCGCAGCTGGCCAGGAACGGCCTGGTAAGCCGCGAGTTCGGGCGTGCCGCCGCGCTGCAGGGCGAAGGTGGGCTTGCCGAGGAAAAGGCCTTCGAGCACCGTCGTGGCGCAGGATTCCTCGCAGACGGATGGCACCACCACCGCGCTGGATGCGGCCGCCAGTTTCAGGGTCTTGTCCGGCGAGCACCAGCCGAGGAACTGGACCTGGTTGCTTTCGAACGTTTTTCGCAACCTTGCTTCGTCGCCGCCATCGCCGACGATGGTCAATCGCATCTGTGCCGGCAAGCGCGGTGCAATCGTCTGCAGGAATTTTTCGATGCCCTTGGCCGGATACAGCTTCGATGCAATGAATACATGAACGCCCGCAGGCGGAGGGAGCCGGCTCGCCGCGTCGCGCAATTCCTCCAGCATGGGGCGATCGACGAAGTTGTGGATCGTCGCACCCCAAGGGCCCGGACCAAGCGTGCGGACAAGATTGTCTTGCAGCAGGTTGGATACGAAAACGGTCTTGTGCTTGCGAAAGCTTCTTGCCACTTCGTCGCGGTAGCGCGATACGGCAACGGCGGATACAGTGCGTTGCAGCGCATTGGGATTCTCCCGCAGGCAGCCGGCGCATTCGCCCGGCGCCACCGCGCGACAAACCTCGCCGTTGCGAAAACGCGTATGCCTGAAGCAATCGCTGCCCTGGTCATGCCGCGTCTGGACGAAGTTGATGCTTTCCGGGATAAACAGCGCGACGTTCGGCACATGGCCGTGGTAATGCACGACGTCGTAGTTCGGCGCGTGGCGCAGGATGATCGAGGCGAAGCGCTTTGCAAGGACAGTCCGCTTGAGCGGCATGTAGGTGCCGAGACTCACCTCCTTCCATCCGGCGTGGAATCCGTTGAGCTCGCCGATGAAGTGGCCGCCGAAGCAGCCTTCTTCGCCGCAGACCGCGATCGGATGTTCGTCATTGCCAAGCAGGTCGACTTTGTGGCCCGCGCGCGCCAGGGCGCGCGCCAGGTTCAGGGCGTGCTTGGCGAGGCCGCCCATGTTGGGGTAGGGAATGTCTTCGCTGGCGATAAGAATCCGCATTGATACCATCCTCAGGAACGAAGGCGCCGGGCAAAGGCAAGCATGGCGGCGCGCTCTTCGACGCCGACAATGAAATACAGGCCGGCCATCGTGAGCGCAAGCATGGCGGCGCAGACGATGGCAACCGTGGTGACGACGCCCGCCGGCATCAGCCATTTGAGCGGCACCAGCACACCGATGACGAGTGCGCCGATGGCAAGACTGCGTCCGAAACCCGAGCGCAGCGCCTCGCCGAAGGTGACTGGCACGGTGCGCCCATGGACGAAGAGCAGGAAGCTCATGCCCAGGGTCACGGACGCCAGGAGATGCCCGCTTGCGGCACCGACGATGCCGCCGGAGAGCGTGCCGAGGTACACCGTGGCGATCCCGAACAGCCCGTTGGCGAGCGCAAAGCGGCCCGTGATGCGGGGGTGGCCGAGCGCATCGTTGACCAGCGAGGGGATGTTGGTCAGCGAGTCGACCAGCAGGGCGATGGTCATGAGCACCAGCACGGGGTAGCCGTTCTGCACAAAGGCTTCGCCGACCCAGCGTCGCAGGAACTCGTCGCCGGCAAGCACGATGGCGCCTAGCGCGGCGATGTTGATGAAGGTGACGTAGCGCATGACGTCGAGGTACACCGGACGCAGTTCGTTGATGCGGCCCGCGCCGGCCAGTGCCGAGGCACGCGGGTAGATCACGCTGGAGAGCCGGTAGGTCAATCCGAGAATGCGGCCGGCGAGCGTGACCGGCACGGTGTAGAAAGTAAGTGCAACCGGGCCGGCGATGGCGCCGACGATCAGCTTGTCCGCATGCTGATGCAGGGTCGATGCGATCTTGCTCAGGTAGGCGTAGGCGCTGAACGACATCAGCAGGGCGCGCACCTCCTTGCGCGGCCAGCAGGGCGCCAGGCCAAGGCGGAAACCGCGGATCAGCCAGACCAGGTACAGCAGGTTGGTGGCGGAGACGGCGACGCGCGCGGCGATCACGCCTGTGATTCCGGTGCCAGCCATCGCCGCCGCGACCGAGGCCAGGTTCACCAGCACGCCGAAGAATGCCTCGCTCTGGGCGGACCGGTCATAGCGCTGCAGGGCCTGCGGCACGACCAGCAGGTAGTTTTGCGCCTGGGACAGCGCGAAACCGAGCGCGCCGATCCGGAACGCATCCACCGTGGCATCGCGCATGCCGGGCGTCACTTCGAAAAAATGTTCGATCAATGCATGCGCGCCGAAGAAGATGCCGAGCGCGCCGATCAGGCCGAGCAGGCCGTAAAACATGATGCCGAACCAGAACGTCTCTGCAAAACGCTTGCAGTCGCCTGCCGCGTGGTGCTCCGAGAGATACTTGATGGCGCCGGCGCTCAGGTTGACGTCGAGAACACCGAAGTAGCCGATCACCGATCCGACCAGCGTCACGATGCCGAAACCTTCGACACCAAGTGCATGAATCAGCAGCGGCACGGTCGCCAGGGCGACCACCATCGGCACGGCCGAGCCGGAGAGGTTCCAGAGAGAATTACGCAGCAGCATAGTTGGCTTGTTGGTAGAGATAGCGGCGGATTTGGTAGTTGTGCATGCCGACGGCAACGAAGGGCATCGCGAGCACGAGCCCGAGATCCATCATGCTCCGGAATTCGATGATCGGCGTGCCGATCATCAAGGTCGGGAGCCAGAACAGGAAGCCGGCGAAGCCGGCATCCGCAATCAGATGCGCATTCCCGGTGAGATAGCGTCGATGCCTGAAGTAGAAGGCAACATACGCGGCGAGGATGCAGAGGAACAGTGCCAGGCCGACGATGCCTGTCTTCAGCAGCACATGTCCGAAACCGCTGTGCACGAAACTGAAATCGTTGCCATGGTAGGACAGGGCGTCCTTGTCGCCGATGAAGGTGCCCCACGTGCCGCGCCCGAACAGCCAGTTGCCGTCCATGCTCTGCGCGGCGGCATACAGTTCATAGAAGCGGTTCTCCTTGATGCCGCCCCGGTCGGGCGCGATATCGTAGATCAGCGATTCCAGTACGCCGCCATCGGTGGCGAATTGCAGCCGCTGCTGGAAGAAGATGGACGCCACCGCCGCCAGCGCCGCCGCCGCCAGCAGGGCGAAAAGGAATTTCCTTTTGCCCGGCAATTGCAGGAACAGGAAGGAGAGCATCAGCGCAAGGCCGATCAGCGACGAACGGCGGAACGAAAGGGCCACGGCGGCGATCTCCAGCCCGATGAACAGCAGCATCAGGATACGCGTGTACCAGGCCAGCTTCACTTCCGGCTTGGTCAGCAGCCAGGCGGCACAGAATGCTGCCAGCGAGGCAACGAAGTTGTCGTTGATGTCGAAGAAGAAGATCTTGATATCGAGGCCTTCGAAATTGCGATAGGGATTGGCGCTGTCGCCGTCGAACAGGAAATAGCGCACCGCACCGAAGGCGGCGCGAACGGCGGCGAGCACCAGGATGACGGCCAGCAATCGGACCGAATCCTTGTCGCTCTCGAAAGCCATGATCACGAGATACATGAAGATCAGCATGTTCAGGATATTGAACACGCCGTTGTAGCCGAGGATGACGTTCAGGTCGATGCCGGCCATCAGCCCCATGACCACATGGGCCAGCAGCAGGAAGATGAAGGCGACGAAGTATTTCGAGATGGGCGGCGCCAGTTGCGGACCGTGGGGATTGGCCAGCCGCTTGAGGAACGCCGTGAAGCCGGACACCAGCAGGATCAGATTGAGCAGCGAGAAATAGAACATCCCCGCGCCACGCGAATAGATCGTGGCTTCCTGCTCCAGCTGGCCCCAGGTGGAATCGGAAAACAGGAACAGGACACCGATGAAGCCGAATACGATCAGCTTTGGCGCCTTGATGAAAATTCCGGCGACCACAGGAATGACGAAGAGGGCGGCAAGCAGATTAAAAATGATCTCGCCTGGTGTCAGTGCTGGTGTCATGGCTGTGTTCAGTGAGTTGAACGGATATCCAATCGGGAATGCTCGCGACCGGTTCATCGAGGACGTTGTCGGCAGGCTCTATTGGCATGCATCCATCTTTGCAAATTGTGTTCAAGGGCGGATGCCGGCGGTTGACCTTGCCGCACATCTTCCCTGTCGTCCTCGCGCAAGCGGGGATCCATGGTGAGCACGATCGGGAGCAGGGCTGATGCGTCCTGCCTTCGCGACGGCGACGGGGAAAGGGCATTGCCCAGCCTGCTGCCCGCGCCCGCACTCCGGCGATCCTGCCCGCACACGACCTTCGATTGCGAGCGAACCTGTCCCGGATGCCGTCCCTGTCGACGCCTATGGCCGGTAGTCGGCCTTGAAGCATTCGTAGGTTTCCTTGATGCCTTCGCCCAGGCGCATGCCAGGTCGCCATCCGAGGGAGGTAAGCTTTGCCGTGTTCATCAGCTTGCGCGGCGTGCCATCCGGTTTGCTCGCATCGAACTCGATGGCACCGGTGAAGCCAACCGCTTTTCTTATGATCTCGGCAACTTCTCGTATTGTGACGTCCTCACCCGTACCCACATTGATATGGGACAACATCGGTGTCGTGTGCTTTTCATAGGTGGCGCGGTCGAGCTCCATGACATGCACGCAGGCATCGGCCATATCATCGACATACAGGAACTCGCGGCGCGGCGTGCCCGTTCCCCAGATCACGACCTTGTCGGCGCCGTTTATCTTTGCGTCATGGAATCGGCGAATCAATGCGGGAATCACATGACTGTTTTCCGGGTGATAGTTGTCTCCCGGGCCGTAGAGGTTCGTGGGCATCACGCTGCGGAAATCGGTGCCGTATTGACGGTTGTAGCTTTCGCACATCTTGATGCCGGCAATCTTGGCGATGGCATATGGCTCGTTGGTCGGTTCCAGGGAACCCGACATCAGGTACTCTTCCCTGATCGGCTGCTCGGCCAGCCGCGGATAGATGCACGACGAGCCGAGGAACAGCAAGCGCTTGACGCCTGCGCGCCATGCTTCATGGATGACGTTTGCCTGCACCATCAGGTTATCGTAGATGAACTCGGCGGGATAGGTATTGTTCGCATGGATTCCGCCCACCCGCGCGGCGGCAAGATACACCTCATCGATCTGCTCGGCATCGAAAAATGCACGCACTTTTTCCTGATTCGTCAATTCCAGCTCCGCATGCGTACGCGTGACGATGTTGTTGAAGTCGCGCTTGTGCAGCGCGCGCACGATGGCCGAGCCGACCAGGCCACGGTGGCCGGCTACGTAGATGCGTTTGTTCAGGTTGGACTTCATTTTTCACTTCCTCATTGACAGATTGCGGGACGGCGGCGCCGCGGATGGGTGTGGCCGGGGTTCAGTCCTGGTCGTTGCCGGGCACGCTGACCGCCTGGCTGAGTTGCAGGTCCTTGCCGGCGGTATCCACGTCCGCTCGCACCATTTCGGCCACCATCTCTTCGAACGACATCGTCGGTCGCCAGCCGAGTTTTTCTCGCGCCTTGCTGGCGTCGCCCACCATGCAATCGACGTCTGTCGGACGGAAGTAGCGGGGATCAACGCGCACGACGACCTGCCCGGGCTTGATGCCGGTATGCACGCGCGATTCGATCACGGTGGCGGTCTCGTCGACACCACGTCCGTTCCAGCGCAGCACCATGCCCAGTTCGGCCGCCGCCGCGGTGACGAATTCGCGCACGCTGTGCTGGATGCCGGTCGCGACGATGAAATCCTCGGGCGTGGCCTGCTGCAGCATCCGCCACTGCATCTCCACGTAATCGCGCGCATGGCCCCAGTCGCGCTGCGCATCGAGATTGCCGAGGTAGATGCAGTCCTGCATATTCAGGACGATGCGTGCAAGACCGCGCGTGATCTTGCGCGTGACGAAGGTTTCGCCGCGCAAGGGCGATTCATGATTGAACAGGATGCCGTTGCAGGCGTACATGCCGTACGCCTCGCGGTAGTTCACGGTGATCCAGTAGGCATACAGCTTGGCGATCGCATACGGGCTGCGCGGGCGGAAAGGCGTGGACTCGCGCTGGGGAAATTCCTGGGCGAGCCCAAACATTTCGGAAGTGGACGCCTGATAGAAACGCGTCTTGCGTTCCAGGCCGAGCTGGCGAATGCTTTCGAGTATCCGCAAGGGGCCGAGCGCATCGGCATTCGCCGTGTACTCCGGTTCCTCGAACGATACAGCGACGTGGCTTTGCGCGGCGAGGTTGTAAATCTCGTCCGGCTGCGTTTGCTGCAGGATGCGCCAAAGGGACGATGAATCGGTCATGTCGCCGTGATAGAGAATGAAGCGTCGCTCTTCCTCCTGCGGCCCCTGGTAGAGGTGATCGATGCGCTCGGTATTGAAGCGCGACGAACGCCGCTTCAGTCCGTGCACGATGTAGCCCTTCGACAGCAGGAGCTCGGCCAGGTAGGCGCCGTCCTGGCCGCTGATGCCCGTGATGAGTGCGACCTTCGGCGTATGGCCGGAACGGGAGGGCACCAGATGTTCCGGCATCCGCGGATTGGTGGTCATTGCGTTTTCCTTCCTGTCCATGGCTTAACCCGTGCAGGCAATTGCTTCGGCCGAAAGCGGCTGGACCGATGAGGAATGCTGTGTCGGCTGCTGCGCGAACGGAAGGCTCTGCAGGAACGCACGGAATTCTTCCCGCACTTCGGGATGGCGCAGTGCGAACTGCACGGTCGCTTCCAGGTAGCCGATCTTGCTGCCGCAGTCGTAGCGGATGCCTTCGAACTGATATGCAAACACCGGCTCATCCTTCAGGAAGGAGGCGATGCCGTCCGTGAGTTGCAGTTCGCCGCCCGCACCCGGACGCACGCTGCGCAAGTGATCGAAGATGGTCGGGTTCAGGATGTAGCGCCCGACGACGCCGAGCGTGGAGGGCGCATTGTCGGGAGCGGGTTTTTCAACGATGCCGTGCAGCCGGATCAGGCGTTCGCCGCAGGCCGTTCCGGCAATCACGCCGTAGGAGCGGCTGCGTTCGCGCGCGATGGTTTCGACCCCGATCAGGCTCCGGCCGTGTTCCTCGTACAGATCGGTCATCTGCCGCAGTACCGGCGTCTGGCCGTCAAGAAGATCATCCGCCAGAATCACCGCAAACGGGTCGCCGCGCACCAGGCGCTCGGCGCACAGCACCGCATGGCCAAGTCCGCGCGCTTCGGCCTGCCGCACATAGAAGCATTCCACGTTGTCCGGCTTGATGCCATGCAGAGCCGCCAGCAAGGCCTGCTTGTTGTGCGCTTCCAGTTCGGCTTCCAGCTCATAAGCCTTGTCGAAGTGATCCTCGATCGCGCGCTTGTTCCTGCCGGTGACAAAAATCATTTCGGTGATGCCGGCGGCAATCGCTTCCTCGACCGCATACTGGATCAAAGGCTTGTCGACAATGGGCAGCATCTCTTTCGGACTCGCCTTGGTCGCGGGCAGAAAGCGCGTGCCGAGCCCCGCGACCGGAAAGACTGCCTTGGTGATCTTTTTGTTCATGGACTTCCTTGCAAGAGGTGATGTCAGTGTGTCGGTTTCCGGCGCCGGCGCCCGTCCGCCATGCCAGCCCGCGGCTGCCGCGCCGGAGCGCGCAAGACGGCGGGAGCAAGCCAGTGCGTGACGATGAGGAACGCGACCGATGCCATCGCTGCGTACATGTCGAACTGCCAGTCCGCCCAGCTCGCATCGCGGTACGGCATCAGCGACTGCAATCCCTCGTCGGCGCCGCCCAGCAGCGCGATGACCAGCAGCGTCAGCACGGCGCGTCGTGCGGGGCCGCTGCCCAGCGTGCCCCAGACCAGGCACGCGAGAACAGCATAGGCGAAGAAATGCAGCAGCTTGTCGTAGACAACGGAAGACAGTGCCTGCGCATTGCCCGGTATCGCGCCACTTCCGATCATCAGCGTGTAGAACGCGGCGGCGGCGACCAGGTAATGCCGCGGCGTCATGAAGGCGAGCAGGGGCACGATGGGGTTGCGCATGACGTTTCTGCCTGTCGTGTGTCGCATGTCAACGCGGCGCGCTCGCGCTGGATGCCGTTTCAATAAGCATTCGTTCCAGTCCATCCCTTGAACGCGGTCCAGACGATGATCCGGATATCCATCCAGAGCGACCAGTTCTGGATGTAGTGCAGGTCGAACTTCACGCGCGCCGCCATCTTGTCGACCGTATCGGTTTCACCGCGCAGGCCGTGTATCTGCGCCCAGCCCGTAATGCCCGGCTTCACGCGATGGCGCAGCATGTACATCTCGAGCAGGTCCTTGTACATTTCGTTGTGCTGCAGCGCGTGCGGGCGCGGACCGACCACCGACATGTCGCCGAACAGGACATTGATGAACTGCGGCAGCTCGTCGAGGCTGGTGCGTCGCAGGAAGGCGCCGATCGGCGTGACGCGCGGATCGTCCTTCGTGGCCTGCGTCACCTTGTCCGCTTCCTGGTGTACCTTCATCGTGCGGAACTTGTAGACGTTGAATGTGCGCCCGTTCAGGCCCAGTCGCGGCTGCCGGAAGAACACGGGGCCGGGCGAGGAGCGCTTGATGGCGATCGAGATCACGATGAAGAGCGGCAACAGCAGCACCAGCGCGACAATCGCAAACACGCGGTCGAAAATTTCCTTCACGATGCCGTTCAACCCGCTTGAAATCGGCTGGTTCAGGTCGACGGCCGGCAGGCCGAGGAAGTTGCCGATCTTGTTGCTCAGCATCTGTACGCCAAGTATGTCCGGCACCCAGCGGATGTCGACCAGCGTATTGCGCAGCAGATACTGCAATTCCTGCAGCTTCGGCGAAGCCAGCAGCGGAAGCGTGATCCAGATTTCGTGAATGTGATTTGCCTCGACATAGGCGGGAATTTCGTCCAGGCTTCCGAGACGCACCACCGAAGGATCGAGGATCTTGTCTGCATCCTCCGGTGCGGCATGGACAGCCTTGACGTCGTACCCGGCCCAGTCCTGTTCCATCGCGCGCCGATGCATCTCGCATCCCGTGCTGCCATAGCCGACGATCACCACGCGCTTGTTGTTGAGGCCCTTGGTGCGCAGGAAACGCAGCGCAAAATAGGCAGCGGACCGATATATCACGAGGAAGGTGACGCCAATCGCGTACCAGTAGAACATCCAGAGCCGCGAAACGTTGCCGACATGGTGGATCAGGAAGCTGAAGAACAGGCCGATCAGGAGAACCAGCGCCCACGATGCGGCGAGGCGCACGAACATGTCGGGCAGGGAGCGGCCGCGCCACGAACCGTACAGGTCCAGCTGCGGGAACACGAGGAAGGCCAGCGCGCTGCCGAAATGCAGGAGCACGACGTGAATCGGCGGCGTTTCGCTCAGGGGAATATGGAAGTGGATCAGGCCTGCGATCATCCCGGCAACCTCCAGCACCAGGATGTCCATGAGCCGCATTGACAGTTCCAACCGGGAAGAATTGGTGATGATGAAATCTCGCATGGTGTTTCTATCGTTTCGTCGGTTGCAACAATCTCAAAACCATCGGCGTTCGATTGCGGTAAGCTCGGCGCATCGCGCGCCCACTCCCAAACGCCTGGCGACGGCATTCCTGCGCTTCAAGCCTGTCTATGTGGATATCTGGTTGTCGAAATCGGATCTCCAAAAAGTTATTACCTTTCAGACAATGGTAATCACTGTAGAAATCGAAAATTCGCTAAGTCGTGTTTGCTTGCGTACGCTCAAACACGCGGTTGCTTGGGGTCAAACTTGCCTTTGCGAAGGCTCAAATCCGTCTGGCGTTCGCCTCAAATGGCAACCATTTTTTCCATGCAGTCACCCCGTGGCGCATGGTGGCGAGCGGAAGAGGTATGCGGTGCCACTTGCAAAGGACGTTGCACTCGGGAACGTAATTCCTCGAAGACACTCAATGCGCTATCATTCGTGCCATGGCAATTGAAGACTCCCCACAACAGACGGCATTCGAGCTGGTAGGCGGCGGCGAAAAGCTGCGCGAGCTGGTCGACCGTTTCTACGACCTGATGGATCTTGAGGCGGAATTCGCGGAACTCCGCGCGATGCATCCCGCCAATCTCGACGGCTCGCGCGACAAGCTCTACTGGTTCCTGTCCGGCTGGATGGGCGGCCCCGACCTGTACATCGAACGCCTCGGCCATCCGCGCCTGCGCGCACGCCACCTCCCGTATGCCATCGCTTCAAGGGAACGCGACCAGTGGCTGCGATGCATGGCACTTGCCATGCAGGACGTCGGCATGCCGGAGTGGCTGCAGGAGCGCCTGATGCAATCCTTCTACCAGACTGCGGACTGGATGCGTAACCAGGCGGGCTGACCGCCGCGCAGCCGGATACGCGCACCAACCACGAGCCACCATTTCATGAATTCCATCGAACTCATTATCCTTCTGCTGAGCGCAGTCATCGTCATCCTGCAGATCGTCGTCATCCTGCGCGCGCGCGGTGGCGATGCCGGCGCGCAATTGCTGCAACTCCAGGACGAGTTGCAGCGGCATCAGCAGCAGACCGGGGAGCGTATCGAGCGCGAACTGCGCAACCAGATGCAAACCAGCGCGCAGGGCACGCGCCAGGAGCTGAGCGGAAACCTGCACCAGTTCCAGCAGGCACTTACGACGCAGCTGACCAGCGTCGCCACCATTCAGAACAATCAGATCGATACCTTCGCGCAACAGCTTGCCAAGCTGAATGAAGTCAACGCGCAGCAACTGGAGGCGATGCGTGAAGCGATCGCATCGCACGCAAAGACTGGGCGCGAGGAGCAGTCGGTGGCGTTGAAGCGCTTCGGCGATACGTTAAACCAGACGCTTGCCACGCTGACCGAATCGAATGCGCAACGCATGGCGGAAGTGCGCGCCACGCTCGAAGCGAAGATCAAGGATCTGCAGACCGACAACGGCACGCGCCTGGAGGAAATGCGCAGGACGGTCGATGAGAAGCTGCATGCGACGCTCGAACAGCGCCTGGGCGAATCTTTCAAGCTCGTTTCCGACCGTCTCGAAAAAGTGCACCAGGGACTCGGTGAGATGCAGCAGCTGGCGATCGGCGTGGGCGACCTCAAGCGTGTTCTGACCAACGTGAAGACGCGCGGCACATGGGGCGAAGTGCAGCTCGAAATGCTGCTCGAACAGGTCCTGACGCCCGACCAGTATGCGAAGAATGTGGAGACCGTGCCCGGCTCCGGCGAGCGCGTGGAATTCGCCGTCAGATTGCCGGGGCAGGACGACGGCGCGCGCCCGGTGTGGATGCCGATCGACGCCAAGTTTCCGAAGGAACAGTATGAGCGCCTGGCCGAAGCGGCGGAGGCGGCGGACGCCGACGGCGTTGCGTCAGCGGGCCGCGATCTCGAACGGGCCGTGCGCCTGGAAGCGAAGACGATCGCGGAAAAATACCTGTCGCCGCCGCTCACCACCGATTTCGCCATCCTGTTCCTGCCGACGGAGGGCTTGTATGCGGAAGTGATGCGCCGCCCCGGGCTGGCCGACGAGCTGCAGCGTCTATGCCGCGTGAGCATCGCCGGTCCGTCGACCTTGTCCGCCTTGCTCAACAGCCTGCAGATGGGATTCCGCACGCTTGCGCTTGAAAAGCGCTCGTCGGAGGTCTGGCAGGTGCTGGGTGCGGTCAAGACCGAGTTCGCCAAATTCGGCGATGTGCTGGCGGCAACCAAGACCACGCTGGAGCGCGCCGCAAAGAACATCGAGCAGGCGGAAACCCGCACGCGCCAGATGTCGCGCAAACTGAAGTCCGTCGAGGCATTGCCGGCCGAGGCCGCGCAGCTGCTGCTGGGAACGGACGGCTCCGAAGCCGGCGAGGAATAGCCGCGAAAGGGTGCCGGCAACCCCCGGCCAGACGCTCTCCGGTAGATGCATGACAACAATGCCCGCACGGGCCGGAGTTAGCATGCGGAAGCAGTCATCATTTCACGATGACCTCCGCTGCACAGGCTGAGGGCGGCGGCGCTGTGAACTTCCCGTTGATGTGCCGGACATGTTCCGGTCGTGATGCAGGACGCAACCTATGGAAATCGCGATACTACTTGGCCTGATTCTCCTGAACGGCGTGTTCGCCATGTCGGAGATTGCCCTCGTGACGGCACGCAGGGTACGCCTGCAACGACTCGCCGATGCCGGCGATGCGTCGGCGCAGGCCGCCATCGAACTCGGCGACGATCCGAACCGGTTCCTGTCCACGGTACAGATCGGGATCACCTCCATCGGCATCCTGAACGGTATTGTCGGCGAAGCGACGCTGGCCTACCCGTTCAGCATTTGGCTGCGGCATATGGGCGTGGAGGATCGCGTCTCCGAGTATCTGGCCACTGTGCTGGTGGTCGTGTCCATCACGTATTTTTCCATCGTGCTTGGCGAACTGGTTCCGAAGCGGATCGGCCAGATCAGCCCCGAACCGATCGCCCGCATCGTCGCACGCCCTATGCTTTTGCTGGCGGCCATGACCAAGCCTTTTGTCCGGCTGCTTTCCGGCTCGACGCAGATCGTTCTGCGCAGCTTCGGCGTTACAGAGCGCGTCGAGCCGAGCGTCACGCAGGAAGAAATCAACCTGATGCTGGCGGAAGGTTCCAGCGCCGGCGTGATCGAACAGCATGAGCACCAGATGGTGCGCAACGTGTTCCGCCTGGACGACCGCCAGATCGCGTCCCTCATGGTGCCGCGCAGCGAGATCGTCTGCTTCGACGTGAACGATCCGCAGGAAGAAAATCTCAAGCATTTCGAGGAAAGCGACCATTCGCGCTACCCGGTGGTGCGCGGCGGCTGGGATGAAGTGCTCGGCGTGGCCAACGCACGCCAATTGCTGGCGCAGACGTTGCGCGGCGAAAAGCTGAGCCTGACCGAAAACCTGCAGCCGGCCGTATTCGTGCCCGAGTCCCTGACCGGCATGGAATTGCTCGAGAACTTCAAGAATTCCGGCGTGAAACTGGCGTTCGTGGTCGACGAATATGGCGAAGTGCAGGGCATCGTCACGCTGCAGGATGTGATGGAAGCCATCACCGGCGAATTCAAGACCCATCGTGCCGAAGATGCCTGGGCGGTGCAGCGTGAAGATGGATCGTGGCTGCTGGACGGCCTGATTCCGATTCCCGAACTGAAGGATCGCCTCGGACTCGAAGGCGTGCCCGAGGAAGAGCGCGGCCGTTACAACACGCTCAGCGGCATGCTCATGCTGCTGCTCGGCCGCATCCCGCAGACGACCGACCGCTGCGAGTGGGAGGACTGGATCTTCGAAATCGTGGACCTCGACGGCAAGCGCATCGACAAGGTGCTGGCGATGCACAAGGCGCCGCCTCAGGAAAACCGCTCCCTGCCACCACCCTGACAGGGCCGATCTTCGCTCGTCAACCCATGGAGCGGTGGTACCCGCGCGGGTAACGATCATCGGATCTGCATCAACCTGCAGGCTTGCCATTCAGGCATAATTGCCTGGACCAATTCCGCCAATGCAGCCACGGCGGCCGGTTCGACAAGCTATCTTGGAGGCATCCATGGTACATCGCATCCCGGACCCCATGTCGGGCGGCTCCCGCCCTTCCAGCCGGCATAAGATCGTCTCCGCCGCGGAAGCCGTTCGCCTTATCCATGACGGCGACACGATTGCCACCGGCGGCTTCGTCGGCATCGGTTTCGCGGAGAATATCGCCGTCGCGCTGGAGAAGCGTTTCCTCGATAGCGAAGAGGAACTGCTCGGCGCCGGCAAGCCGGGCAACCTGACGCTGGTCTATGCCGCAGGGCAGGGCGACGGCAAGGATCGCGGACTGAACCACCTCGGGCACGAAGGGCTCATCAAGCGCGTGATCGGCGGCCATTGGGGTCTGGTGCCCAAGCTGCAGCAACTCGCCATCGCCAACAAGATCGAAGCCTACAACCTGCCGCAAGGCGTCATCACCCACCTGTTCCGCGACATTGCCGCCGGCAAGCCCGGCCTGCTCTCCACCGTCGGCCTCGGCACCTTCGTCGATCCGCGTTACGGCGGCGGCAAGATCAACGAAGCCACCCGCGACGACCTGGTCGAGCTGATGACCGTCGGCGGCGAGGAATACCTGTTCTACAAGGCACTGCCGATCAATGTCGGCATCATTCGCGGCACGACCGCCGACCCCGACGGCAACGTGACGATGGAAAAGGAGGCGCTGACGCTCGAAGCGCTCGCCATCGCCATGGCGGCGCACAATTCCGGCGGCATCGTGATCGTGCAGGTGGAGCGCATCGCCGAAAGCGGATCGTTGCATCCGCGCCAGGTGAAGATTCCCGGCATCCTGGTCGACTGCGTGGTGGTGGCGGAAAAGCCCGAATACCAGATGCAGACCTTCATCGAGCCCTACAGCGCCGCATTCGCCAGCGAGATCCGCGTGCCGATGTCGTCCATTCAGCCGATGGAGATGAGCGAGCGCAAGATCATCGCGCGTCGCGCGCTGCTCGAGATCAAGCCGAACAACGTGGTCAACCTCGGCATCGGCATGCCCGAAGGCGTGGCCAGCGTGGCGGCAGAGGAAAAGGTGCTCGACCTCGTGACCCTGACAGCGGAGCCGGGCGTCATCGGCGGCATACCGGCCGGAGGTCTCAATTTCGGCGCGGCGACCAATGCCACCGCGATCATCGATCAGCCGTATCAGTTCGACTTCTACGACGGCGGCGGACTCGACGTCGCCTTTCTCGGCCTGGCCCAGGCCGACCGGCACGGCAACCTCAACGTGAGCAAGTTCGGGCCGCGGCTCGCCGGCGCGGGCGGATTCATCAACATCAGCCAGAATGCCAAGAAGGTCGTATTCGTGGGCACCTTCACGACAGGCGGGCTGGACGTGGCGATTGCGGACGGCCAGTTGCGTATCAGGCGTGAAGGCATGGCGCAGAAGTTCGTCGATGAGGTAGAACACCGCACCTTCAGCGGCGAGTACGCGCAGCAGCGCGCGCAGGCCGTGCTGTATATCACCGAGCGCTGCGTGTTCCGGCTGGGACCGGAAGGACTGGAGGTGATCGAGATCGCGCCCGGCATCGACCTCGAACGCGACATCCTCGCGCAGATGCATTTCCGCCCCGCGATTAGCCCGCAGCTGAAGCTGATGGACGCCCGCATCTTCAGGACGATGCCGATGGGGCTGCGCAACGATATCCTGTACCTGCCGCTGGAGCAGCGCCTCATCTACGATGCGAAACGGAACATGTTCTTTGTCAATTTCGAAGGCTTCGAAGTGAAGAACGTCGCCGACATCGAACAGATTCGCGACCTCGTCGAGCAGCGCTTGCGTCCGCTCGAACAGAAAGTCCCGGCCATCGTCAATTACGATAATTTCTCCATCGCACCGGACCTGCTGGACAGTTATGTCGACATGGTGCGCGAACTTGCCGATCGCTTCTACAGCCGCGTGACCCGCTATACCAGCAGCACCTTCATGCGCAGTTATTTCGGCACGGCATTCCGGCGCCATCACACCGAGCCGTCGCTGTATGCGAGCCGCGAGGAGGCGATTTCGCACCTGCGCGAGCCCTGAACCTGCTCAGGCCGTAAACCGGAGGATATGGAGCGGCTAGCAAAGCCCGTCGAACAGCACCACATCCACGGGATCGCCGGCGTTCACGTTCCCTTGCTCATGACCCAGGATGATCATGCAGTTCGCTTCCGACATCGAGCGCAGGATGCCCGACCCTTGCGAGCCGGTGACGCGCACCTGCGGATTGCCGTTGGCATCCGACGTGAGAATGCCGCGCTGGAATTCAGTCCGGCCCGGCTTCTTGCGGATGGCGGATTGGGATGCCACGCGCATCGACGGTGTCGAGTCGCCGGCCGCACCCATCATGCGCAATAGCGCGTCGCGCGCGAAGAAATAGAAGGTCACCATCACGGCGACCGGATTGCCCGGCAAGCCGAACAGGTAGGCGCTCTTGCCGTTCGACGCGATCCTGCCGAAGGCCATCGGCCTGCCCGGGCGCATCGCCAGCTTCCAGAATGCGACATCGCCCAGCCTGGCCATCATCTCCCGCGTGAAGTCGGCTTCGCCGACGGACACGCCGCCCGACGTAATGATGGCATCCGCGTTTTCACATGCCGTGCGCAGCGCCGCTTCCAGCGATTCCCGATCGTCCTTGACGATTCCCATGTCGATGACATCGCAACCCAACCGCGCCAGCATGGCGCGTATCGTGTAGCGGTTGCTGTCGTAGATGCAGCCTTCATCCAGCTGCTGGCCGATGCCGCGCAGTTCATCGCCGGTGGAAAACACGGCGACGCACAGGCGACGCTGGACCGGGACCTGGCCGATACCGAGCGAGGCGAGCAGTCCGAGATCGGCCGCATGCAGCGTCTTGCCTTTTCGCAGCGCCGGTTTGCCCGCCGCCAGATCCTCGCCTTTCAGGCGGCGATTGTCGCCTGGCCTGACGACGCCGGGCGCAAGTGTCATCGACGTCTCGCTGGCGCTCGTCACCAGCTCCTGGGGCACTACCGTATCGCAATCCATTGGCATGACCGCTCCGGTCATGATGCGCACGCATTCGCCCGGCGCCACCGCGCCGCCATACTTGTGGCCGGCGAAGGCGGTGCCCACGACGGTGAGTGTCGCCGGAGAGGCGCCGAGATCGCCGCTGCGAAATGCATAACCATCCATCGCGGAGTTGTCATGCGCGGGCACATCGATCGGCGAGATGACGTCTTCAGCCAGCACCCGGCACAAGGCATCGTTCAGGCCCGCCATCTCCGACGACTCGATCGGCTGCACATACTCGCGAATCAATTGCTGCGCATGCGCGACGCTGAGCGACTCCGGATTGCAGGAAGCGATTTGGGGGGCGAGCGCGGAAAGGGCAGGGGCAGTCATGGCGTGTCGAGCTTGTGCAATTCTTCGAGTGTATTGATGTTCCGAAAGGCGTCTTCATCGGCGAAGTGCACTGTGACCGCACGCAACTGGCCAAACCATTTGCCCATCTTGCGCTCGCCGGACTCGAGATAGTCCGTCAGGCTCGGCAGCAGCGACACCTTCAGCAGGCAAAACACCGGATGCTTCTGCCGCGCTTCGCCTTCGCCGGTTTCTGCATAGGCGATGTCGGCACTTTCAGCCTGCAGAGCATCGCGCAGCCGCGCCACCAAGTCCATAGGCAGAAAGGGGGAGTCGCAAGGCGCGGTGACGAGGAAGGGCGCGTCGCAGTGCGCCAGGCCCGTCTGCAGTCCGGCGAGCGGGCCGGGGAATTCTTCCATCCGGTCCGGCCAGACCGGCAGGTCGAAGCGGCGGTAAACATCCAGGTTCTGGTTGGCGTTGATCGCCAGCGCGGAAACTTGCGGTCCCAACCGGCGCATCACGTGCGCCACCATCGGTTCGCCGCGGAACGCCTGCAATCCCTTGTCCACGCCCCCCATGCGCGACCCGCGGCCGCCCGCCAGAATCATTCCGGTAATCGTCACAATTCATCCTCCGTGTGGATTATCCGCAGCGCAGTTATCCACCAATATAGGACATCTCGACTTTCCTGCCGTCCTGCCGCAATCCTTCCGTGTTTGCAGTCCGCATTTCGGAATAGCGGTCCCCGCGCGCGCGCCATACGTGCGCAATGACGGTCGCGATTTCTTCGTCATTGCGCCCTTCGCGCAGCAGCGCGCGCAGGTCATGGCCGCCGGTCGCGAACAGGCAGGTATAGAGTTTGCCTTCGGTCGAAAGGCGGGCACGCGTGCAATCGCGACAGAAGGCGCGCGTCACGCTGGAGATCAGCCCGATCTCGCCGCCGCCGTCGCGATAGCGCCAGCGTTCTGCGGTTTCGCCGTTGTAGTTGGGGTCGATCGCTTCCAGCGGCATTTCCGCATCGATGCGACGAACGATCTCGGCGGAAGGAACGACTTCATCCATCTTCCAGCCGTTACTGCTGCCGACATCCATGTATTCGATGAAGCGCAGGATGAAGGGCGATCCCTTGAAATGGCGTGCCATCGGCAGGATCTCATGGTCGTTCATGCCGCCCTTGACCACCATGTTGATCTTGATCGGCCCCAGGCCGACCTTGTGTGCCGTCTCGATACCATGCAGAACATCGGCGACCGGAAAGTCGACGTCGTTCATGCGCTGGAACACCTGGTCGTCCAGCGCATCGAGAGACACCGTCACGCGGCGCAGGCCCGCGTCCTTCAAAGCCTGCGCCTTGCGTGCGAGCAGCGAGCCGTTGGTGGTCAGCGTGAGGTCGAGCGGTTGGCCGTCCGGCGTCCGCAACGCGCTGAGCATCGCAATCAGGCGCTCGATATCCTTGCGCAGCAGCGGCTCTCCGCCGGTAAGGCGGATTTTACCGACACCGTGCGCAACGAAAATCCGCGCGATGCGCGTAATCTCTTCGAACGATAGCAGCGCCGAATGCGGCATGAAGGCATAGTCCTTGCCGAATACCGCTTTCGGCATGCAATACACACAGCGAAAATTGCAGCGGTCGGTAACGGAAATGCGCAGGTCCTGGAGCGGACGCGCGAAGGTATCCGACAGCAGGCCTGCCGGCGCTTCCAGCGGCGAGGGAATCGTCGAGCCGGCGGTCGCCAGACGCTGGTCGACCAGGGGAATGAATCTGTCAGTCATGCAAGGAATGGAAAACGGAAGGGCGCGCAGGGACCGGCGCTATCGAGGATAAGATACCACGAGGCTGGCGAGCGCACACGCGCCGGCCCGCATGACCCCGCCGGTCCGGAACCGGAACAGGGAGATACTTGCCGGCAAGGCAATGGCGATGCCGGTGAAATCCTGTTGCCCGACCAGCATTGCAATATGGAAAACATGCCGGGCGAAAGACAGGGCGAGGCCCGAGATTACGCCGACCGGCACTGAAATGGTCGTCAGCTGCGCAAACAAAAAGGGAGCAAATGCTCCCTTTGAAGAAAACCGAGGCTCTGCCTCCGGCAACAGGTACCGGAAGCAGATGGTATTACCGGCGCGTCTCGACCTGGATCAACGGTTCGGTGGAGACCGGCGGCAGCGGTTTGCGTTCACGCGGGACGCGCGGTGGCGGAACGACGCGCGCCGCTGCTTCCTGCGCTTCACGCAGCTTCTCCGGATCGGTTGTCGCTAGAGTCAGGCCGGCCGCGGCCAGGATTTCGCTCAGGTGATCCAGCGGCATCGGCTCCGTGGCAATCTTCTGCGCGGGCGCTGCAACCGGCTGCTGGACAGTTTCCACGACGGGAGTCGCCGCTTCAATCGGCGCCGGAGCCGGAACTTCTTCCGCTACGGGCATAACGGGAGCAGCCTCCTGTACCGCTTCCGGCGCGGTTTCGGTCATCGGTGCCGGCTCGACGGCAGGCACTTGCTCGGGGACCGGTACCGCCTCGGCAGCAGGAGCAACCTCTGCTGCTACCGGAAGTTCTTCCGGCTTCACGAGTGTCGGTGCGGCGGCCTCCTGTGCAACGGGAGCAGCCTCGGGGGCCGCAGACTCCCGCGGTGCGGACGATGCAACCACTTCGGAGACCCTGACGCTTTCCGACGGCATCGCCACTTCGGCGATTTCCAGTTGAAGCGCTTGCTGCGGAGCGGCCTCTTCGCCCGCTGCTTCGGACTCTGCCGCGCCGATCAGTTCACCGGTTTCGCGATCACGGCGGTTGCGGTTGCGGCCACCACGACGACGGCGCCGACGGCGCTCCTCGCCCTGTTCGGCCGAACCTTCTTCCAAGCCCGGTGCCGCTTCAGCCAACTCCTCATCGGCGGCGGGCGCGGGCGTGGCAGCCCGCGGCATGACCGGTGCTGCGGCCGGCACGTTCAGCAATTCTTCCGTTGCGGCCTCCTTGCGTTCTTCGCGCTGGCGTTGCTGGCGCTCTCCACGCTCTCCGCGCTCGCGGCGGGATTCTCCAGCCTCGCGCGGCTCACGCTGCTCTCGCGGTTCACGTTGTTCACGCGGCTCGCGCACTTCGCGCTGCTCGCGCGGCGGCCTTGGCTGGCGCTGCGGCTGGCCTTCGACTGCGGGCACAGCCTGTTTTGCGGTCTCCTCGCGGGTCTCGACGCGCCCGGTTTCGCGCTCCTCGCGCTCGCGCCCGCCACGTCCGCGGCCGCGGTTACGCCCACGTCCGGCGCGCTCGCCGCGGTCGCGGGGCGGCTGCGGCTTCTCTTCGACCACTGGCGCGGGTGCGGTAACCGGCGCGACGGCCTTCTTGCGGAAAAAGCCGAACATGCGGCTGAAGAAGCCCTGTTCTGCGGGAGCTGCTGCCGGAACTGGTGCGGGAGCGGGCTCGACCGGTTTGCGCTCCACGATCGGTGCCGGTTGGTCCGGCGTGATGCCCTTGACCACGGCTTCCTGACGGGGACGGACTTCTTCCTTTTGGCGCTTGCCGTAGCTGATGTCGGTATCCGCTTCCTCGGCCATATCGTAGCTGGCCTGCGGTTCTTCCAGACGCGGATCGTCGTGCTTGATGCGCTCCAGCTTGTAGTGCGGCGTCTCGAGATGCTTGTTCGGAATCAGGATGACTGTCACGCGGTGGCGCGTTTCGATCTTCAGGATCTCGCCGCGCTTCTCGTTCAGCAGGAACGCAGCCACATCGACCGGCGCCTGCACGTGGATGGCAGCGGAGTTTTCCTTCATTGCCTCTTCCTGGATGATGCGCAGGACTTGCAATGCGGAGGATTCGGTATCGCGAATATGGCCGGTGCCGTTGCAGCGAGGGCAGGTCACATGGCTGCCTTCGGACAGTGACGGGCGCAGGCGCTGGCGCGACAGTTCCATCAGCCCGAAGCGGGAAATCTTGCCCATCTGCACGCGTGCGCGGTCATAGCGCAGCGCATCCTTCAGGCGGGTTTCCACTTCGCGCTGGTTCTTCGCGTTCTCCATATCGATGAAGTCGATCACGATCAGGCCGCCGAGATCGCGCAGGCGCAACTGGCGCGCGACTTCGTCGGCGGCTTCCAGATTCGTGTGAAGAGCGGTGGTTTCGATGTCGCTGCCGCGGGTGGCGCGGGCGGAGTTGACATCGATCGACACCAGGGCTTCGGTGTGGTCGATAACGATGGCGCCGCCAGAGGGCAGCGGCACGGTGCGGGAATACGCAGTTTCGATCTGGTGTTCGATCTGGAAGCGCGAGAACAGCGGGACGTCGTCGCGATAGCGCTTCACACGGTGCACCATGTCAGGCATGACATGGCTCATGAACTGCTGTGCCTGTTCGTAGATCTCGTCGGTGTCGATCAGGATCTCGCCGATGTCAGGCTGGAAATAGTCGCGGATAGCGCGGATCACCAGAGACGATTCCTGGTAGATCAGGAAGGCGCCCGGCGCCGATTGGCCGGCACCTTCGATCGCACGCCACAATTGCATCAGGTAGTTCAAGTCCCACTGCAGTTCCTCGACGTTACGCCCGATTCCTGCGGTCCGCGCAATGACCGACATGCCGGAAGGGAGATCCAGCTTGTCCATGGTCTCGCGCAGTTCCTGGCGGTCCTCGCCTTCTACACGGCGCGAAACGCCGCCGCCGCGCGGGTTGTTGGGCATCAGGACCAGATAACGGCCAGCCAGCGAGATGAACGAGGTCAGGGCGGCGCCCTTGTTGCCGCGCTCTTCCTTTTCCACCTGGACCATGATTTCCTGGCCCTCGCGCAGCGCGTCCTTGATGGAGGCGTTGCGGACGTCGACGCCGTCCTTGAAGTAGCTGCGGGCCACTTCCTTGAACGGCAGGAAACCGTGACGTTCTTCGCCGTAATTGACGAAGCAGGCTTCCAGCGAGGGTTCGATGCGAGTGATGACGCCTTTGTAGATATTCGATTTACGTTGCTCGCGCCCCGTTGTCTCGATATCGATGTCGATCAGCTTCTGTCCGTCGACAATGGCCACGCGCAATTCTTCCTGCTGCGTGGCGTTGAACAACATCCGTTTCATTTTTCTACTCCGCGACTCTTAGGTCAACTTTACGGCCGCCGATGACAGGTTCGCCAGGGCGGCCAGGTACAGGGATGTACGCGAGGTCGGAGTGCTTGATGGAGGGAACTGCCTTAGTGTGCGGTAAATCGCTGCAAGAGCGCGACAGCCGCAACGGGGCGCGGATGGGGTTGATAGCAGTGCCGATGATGCGGTTCGTCCGCGCCGCGCGAATCGAACGGGCCGCAATGGGCCGGGTCGGGCGCAGCGTCGGGAAGCAAACAGCTTGGCGGAGCCAAATACATCATAAGGTCCAGCAGAATCGGCAAACAGGGTTCTCAACCACATCAACCAGCAAGCATCCCTCGCGGGAAGTGCTTGCCGGATTTATCCTTGAATTTCAAGCAATCTTGTCCAACACCGGTGCGCACAATCCGATTGCAACTGCGGTGCAACCCTGATTTGCGCAACGGCGATGCGTACACATCTTCGGACATCCCCAGCAATCGCCTGTCCAAGACGCCCTCTCTCGGGTTCGCGGTGCGCAATGTACTTGTCAATGTACCTGTCCACGTCACGTTCCGGCCTTGGGCGCTTGCGTCAATTTTTGGGGACGCCTTTCCATCGAATTTGCAATTCGGCGGGGCCGATGGAGACGCCCCTGTGTAGAATGTGCTTTTTATTCTTACACGCGCATCGGAGTTGTAACCGACGCGAAACAATTATATATTCAAAATGAAGGACTTAGCGAGATTTTCTGGGGGGCAGGCGAATCCCGCTGCGCTTGACCAGTCCTCACATGCGTCCGTGCAAGTCCGTTTGATCACGATTTCCGGCGAGGAAGCAGACCAGCGCATCGACAATTTCCTGTTGCGTATTTGTAAAGGGGTCCCGAAAAGCCATATCTACCGCGTCTTGCGGTCCGGCGAGGTCCGGGTCAACAAGGGGCGCGTCGACCAGACTTATCGCCTGAGGGAAGGGGATGTCATCCGCATTCCGCCGGTGCGGGTTGCTGAAAGAGCAACGCAGGCAGTGCCTGGCGCGGAATTCAGCATCCTGTTTGAAGACCCCTGGGTCCTGGTTATCGACAAGCCGGCCGGCGTTGCCGTGCATGGCGGATCCGGCGTGAGCTATGGCGTGATCGAGCAATTGCGCGCATCCCGCCCGGAAGCGAAGTTCCTGGAACTGGTGCATCGGCTCGACCGCGAAACCTCCGGCATCCTGATGCTGGCGAAAAAGCGTTCCGCATTGACAAATCTGCATGAGCAGATCCGGGAAGGTCAGCTCGACAAGCGTTATCTGGCACTTGTCCATGGCGATTGGCAAAATGCGCGCCAGCATGTCAAGCTCCCGCTGTTCAAATACACGACGCCGGATGGCGAGCGACGCGTACGCGTACAGTCGGATGGCTTGCCTTCTCACACGGTATTCAATCTGGTCAGGCGGTACGGTTCGTTCGCGCTGCTTGAAGCCGAGCTGAAGACAGGCCGGACGCACCAGATTCGCGTGCACCTGGCATCAAGCGGATTCCCCATTGCCGGCGACGACAAGTACGGCGATTTCGCATTGAACCGGGCACTGCAGAAGAGCGACGGTTCGCGCATTGCCCTCAAGCGAATGTTTTTGCACGCTTACCAGATTACCTTCACGCACCCCGAATCCGGCGTTCCTGTTACCCTGAAGGCGCCGCTTCCGCCGGAATGCGAAAAGTTCTTGAAAAGTCTGGAACAGGCCAGCAAATAGGCAAGCTTAATACATTGCAATTTCGACGAGATATCGCACGCGCTTCTGAAAAATGCCAAGAAAGCAATTTGACTTGATTGTATTCGACTGGGACGGCACGCTAATGGACAGCACCGCCACCATCGTGGCTTGCATCCAGGCTGCCGCGAAGGACCTCGGCTTGCCCGTTCCTGACAGGAAACAGGCATCGTACGTGATCGGACTCGGACTGCAGGACGCCATGCAGGCCGTCTTGCCCGGGCTGGAAGCGAAATACTACCCGCACATGGTTGAGCGCTATCGCTACCACTATCTCAGCAAGGACAAGGAACTGACCCTGTTCGAGGGTGTGCGCAACATGCTGAAGGATCTGGCGCAACAGGGATATTTCCTTGCTGTTGCCACCGGCAAGAGCCGTGTCGGGCTCAATCGCGCCCTTGACACCGCAAAGCTGCTGTCGGTATTCGATGCAACCCGCTGCGCAGACGAAACTTTTTCCAAGCCTCACCCAGCCATGCTGCATGAACTGACCAGAGAGCTGGGACAGGACATCGAGCGCACCGTCATGATCGGCGACACCACTCATGATCTGCAGATGGCCATCAATGCCGGCGCCTCCGGAATTGCCGTGCATTACGGAGCGCATTCCGCCCCCGAATTGCAGGCCCTAAATCCACTCTTTGCGGCAACATCCGTGTCCGAACTGCACGCCTGGCTGAATGACCATGCATAATCTGGAAATGGACGATGTTGTCATCCTGATTTGCTCGTCTTCCGACCTTGTTGATGGAGGGAAGGGAGTTCGATTTCCTGTGACGGCTGGCGGCGAGGACGGCACCGGCTTTGCGATCCGCTATGAAAATGCGGTCTACGCCTACCTCAACCGTTGCGCGCACGTGCCGATCGAACTGGACTGGAATGAAGGGGAGTTTTTCGAATCGAGTGGCTTGTACCTGATGTGCTCCACCCATGGTGCGATCTACATTCCCGAAAGCGGGCGATGTGCCGGCGGTCCGTGCCGCGGCGGTCGCTTGCGGCAAATCACCGTATTCGAAAAGGACGGCCAGGTCTTCTGGCGGCCGGACGATTACATCAAACCGGCGCGGGCCTGAGACGCGCCGAACATAAACCGAGCTAATGCGATGATGGACAATAATTTCGAGCAAAACAATCAGACGCCATCCGGCGGCGCCCCTTCACGCAAGGAAGGCTGGGAGCGCGAGGTGCTGGAGAAGCTTGCCTTTGCCACACTCAATGAGCAGCGGGCGCGGCGGCGCTGGAGCATCTTTTTCCGGTTTGTCACGCTCGGGATCGTCGGCGTCGGCCTGTGGATCGCATTCGGCATGGCGAACAAGGAGGACGAAATCATCGGCCCGCATACGGCCCTGATCGAAATCGATGGCACCATCGAGGCCGGGACGTCGGGAGCGGCGGATGCCGTAATCCCCGCGCTCGATCGCGCCTATTCGGAAGACAATGCGGTTGGCGTCATCCTGCATATCAACAGCCCCGGCGGCAGCCCCGTGCAGGCTGGGATGATCAATGACGAGATCGTTCGACTCCGCGCCGAGTATCCGCGCAAGCCGCTGTATGTCGTGGTGGACGAAATCTGCGCGTCGGGCGGGTATTACATCGCTGCAGCCGCCGACAAGATCTTTGTCAACAAAGCCAGCATCGTTGGTTCGATCGGTGTCCTGATGGACGGATTCGGGTTCACCGGACTGATGGACAAGCTCGGTATCGAGCGCCGCCTGATGACCGCGGGCGAAAACAAGGGATTCCTGGATCCATTCAGTCCGCAAAGCGCGAAGCAGAAAGGCTATGCGCAGGAAATGCTGAACGAAGTGCATCAACAATTCATCGACGTCGTTCGAAAGGGCAGAGGCAAGCGTCTGAAGGAAACGCCGGAAACCTTTTCGGGGTTGTTCTGGAGCGGATCCAAAGCCGTCGAAATCGGTCTGGCGGACGGCTACGGCACGGTGGATTCGGTGGCGCGGGACGAACTGAAGGCGGAAGATATCGTTGACTACACGCAGCACGAGGCCTTGTCCGAACGCCTGCTGAAGAAATTCGGCGGCGCGGTGGGTACCGCAGCGATGGCATCGTTCTGGAGTACTTCGGCCAAGCCGGGTTTCAGATAGCGCGCGTTGCGATGCAACGCAATAAGCCGTGAACAAATGTCTTGTGGGCGGCGAGGTGCCTGAGAAGAAAGTCTGGCAATCGCGCCTTGCATCTCGGATGTCGTGATTTATACTTTAGTTGTCTGGTTCTGTTTCGATCCTGTCACGCATAAAAAGCACGTAACGGGAAAAACTCGGAAACCGGACGACTGATGCCACGTCTTGGACGTGGTTCGAGAAGCATTTGTCTTCTCGGAAGTCTGCCCGACTGGGCATGCAAAACGGCGGCGCAATACCGCCGTTTTGCGCATTATGACCCTGCAAGAAGCAGGAACACTGTCGGTTTCTTGTGGAAATCCGGTGCTTTCCCTGCGGCCAGATCTGTCTTCCATTTTCCAGCCGTTTGCGTCCTGATCGATTCTGTGGCGAGGCTCAGATCCGTGGCAATGCATACCAGCGTATCCGACTGACATGCGGAAATAATCGCCTCCAGCAATGCGCCGTTTCGATAAGGTGTTTCTATGAAAAGCTGCGTCTGCTTTTCGGCTCGTGAACGGTCTTCGAGCGTCTTCAGGCGCTTGGAACGCAATGCGGCATCGGTTGGCAAATACCCGTTGAACGCAAAGCTCTGTCCATTCAGACCGCTCCCCATCACCGCAAGCAATAGGGAGGAGGGACCAACCAGCGGCCTCACCGAAATGCCTTGGTTATGCGCGAGGCGGACGAGGTTGGCGCCAGGATCGGCGACGGCCGGCACGCCGGCCTCCGAGATCAGCCCGGCGTCCTCTCCTGCCTGAATGGGGGCAAGGAGGTCAGGCAGCACAGCCGGGTCGGTGTTCACGTTGAGTTCAGCGATCCGGATTTCCTGCAGCGGCACGCTCAATGGATGGCGCGCGGCAATCAGCTTGAGGTGGGCCCGCGTAGTTTTCGCGTTTTCCGCAATGAAATAACGCAGGCGCGCAGTGATTGCCTGCACTTGCTCCGGAATGATCCCCGCGAGCTGATCCGCTTGCGAGGAATCGGCCGGACCGAGCGTATTCGGGATGAGATAAAGAGTGCCGGCCATGGTCTACCTGTTGACAGCGTTGAAGAACGCGACGCCCGCGTTGCGCAGCATCGTCGTCAGGGCAATCAGCGGCAGCCCGGTCAGGGCGGTGGGATCCGAGCTCTCTATTTTCTCGAGAATCGCTATCCCGAGTCCTTCGTTCTTTGCGCTGCCGGCGCAATCGTAAGGCTGCTCGATGCGCAGATAGGCATCGAGTTCCTTGTCGGCCAGGTTGCGGAAGGTGACGAAGGTCCGGACATTCTCCACCTGTGCGGCCTTTGCCTTGTCCACGCATCTTCCGTCCCAGAGGCATAATGCCGTATGAAAGACAACCTCGCGTCCGCGCATTTTCTGCAGCTGAGCCAAAGCATTCGCATGCGCGCCGGGCTTGCCGATCTGCTCACCGTCAAGCGTGGCCACCTGGTCGGAGCCGATGACAAGCGCATCGGGCACTTGCTCCGCAACTGCAATTGCTTTCTCTTTGGCAAGCCGCAATGCCGTCAACTCCGGAGTTTCGCCGGGGTGCGGCGTTTCGTCGATGGCAGGCGCCAGAACCTCGAACGGGAGGTGCAGGCGCGATAACAATTCCTTTCGATATTTCGAACTGGATGCCAGTATCAGGCGGGGCAAGACGGTCTGCGAAGGCATTTTCGAGTCTGATTTGAACGCTTGCTTAGCTGAGGCAAGCTAACACTTTGACGAATAAGGGAAAAGCCTGTTATTATCGCAGGTTTTCCGGGGTCGGCTGTAGTATGAATGCTTTCGTGATCGACGCGTTTGAATTCTGTCGGCTCAAAGAGCGCCGCGAGGGCGAGATTGCAATTGCGGATTTGCCGCGATTGGCTGATGAGTCAACCGACCGGGCTGGTTCCATGCATTGGGCATTGCAGGGAGGCACTGACGAGCAGGGGCATGCGCAGTTGACGCTTTCGGTGGCGGGCGCAATCAATCTGATGTGCCAGCGCTGTCTGACACCGTTTGTCTTCGATGTTGCGTCTGAATCGATTCTCGTGCTTGCGCCCGATGAGGCAAGTGCCGACGAAATCGATACCCAGCTTGCCGATGAATCTGTTGAAGTCATTGTCGGCAGCCGCAATTTCGACATTGTGCAATTGATCGAGGACGACGCCCTGCTGACCATTCCGTTGTCGCCGAAGCATGAAGTATGTCCCGATCATGTGGCGCCAGCGGCGGAACAAGATGCGAAAGAAGAGTCGCCGTTTGCAGTGCTGAAGAATTTGAAGAAATAGTTTTTTCGGCGAAAGACGCTCGCCAAACAATAAAACGCAGCAAGGATTCCCGGTTTGCAAGAGGTTGGCTAACCGGATATGTTAAAATTTCAGATCTTAAGATTTAGGAGTCATCATGGCCGTTCAGCAAAACAAGAAGTCCCCGTCCAAGCGCGGTATGCACCGTTCGCACGACCATCTGTCCGTTCCGCCGCTGGCAGTCGAGCCGACCACTGGCGAGACGCATCTGCGTCACCACATCAGCCCGAATGGCTACTATCGTGGTCGCAAGGTCCTCAAGACCAAGAACGACGAGTAATCTCGGTCATTGTTTCAAGACAAAAAAGCGGCGCGGGTGCATTTGACTTGGCGCCGTTTTTTCATATGCTGAAAACGCATTGCGTCATTTTGAATCGCACCGGATCTGTGCCCGCCGGGAGCCTTCGGGTTCCGGAAGTTAGGGCGAGGTACTGAGTCAAAACAATGACAATCAAAATTTCTATCGACTGCATGGGCGGCGATCATGGCCCTTCAGTCACCATTCCTGCCGCCGTCTCATTCGCTAAGCACGAACCTGACGCCGAATTGATTTTGGTCGGCCTGGAAGACGTCATCCGGGCAGAGCTGAGCAAGCACAACGCCGCCAACCATCCCCGCCTTTCCATCGTCAACGCGACGGAAGTCGTCACCATGGACGACCCGCTGGAAGTCGCCATGCGTCGAAAGAAGGATTCCTCCATGCGGGTTGCGGTCAACCTGGTCAAGGATGGCAAGGTGCAAGCGTGCGTATCGGCAGGCAATACAGGGGCGCTGATGGCGGTATCCCGCTACGTCCTGAAAACGATTCCGGGTGTCGACCGCCCTGCAATCTGCTTCCCCATGCCGAACCAGAAGGATTCGCCGACGTACATGTTGGACCTTGGTGCGAATGTCGACTGCGAACCGCAGCATCTGCATCAGTTTGCGGTGATGGGTTCCGCGCTCGTGTCCGCACTCGAGGACAAGCCACGGCCCACCGTCGGCCTTCTGAACATCGGCGAAGAGGATATCAAGGGCAATGAAGTCGTGAAACAGACCGCCGCGTTGCTGCGTGCGGATCACGAAAAAGGCATCCTCAATTTCTACGGCAATGTGGAAGGCAACGATATCTTTCAAGGGACGACCGATGTGGTAGTGTGCGACGGCTTCGTCGGTAACGTGGTATTGAAGGCTTCCGAAGGATTGGGGCGCTGGGTCAAGACGATCTTCAAGGCCGAGTTCAAGAGCAGTCCGATCAACATTCTCGGTGCCCTGATCGCCCGTGGTGCGATCAACGCGATTTCGCAGCACATGAATCCCTCCCGTTACAATGGCGCGAGTTTCCTCGGTTTGCGGGGGCTCGTATTCAAGAGCCACGGCGGCGAAGATGCCTACGGTTTCGAGTGGGCGATCAAGCGTGCGTTCGACGCGGCGAACCACGATCTCCTGTCGCGCATCACCAGAACCATCGGGGAACTGATGCCGCAATCCGATACGGGCCAGGAAGCCGAGGCGGGAAGCGCGGCCACCGAATTAACCAAACAGAAAACGGCATGACTCTCTATAGCAAAATTATAGGTACGGGAAGTTATCTGCCACCCAAACGTGTCACGAATCATGATCTCGCCGCCCAGCTGGCGACCAAGGGGATCGAGACGTCCGATGAGTGGATTGTGTCGCGCAGCGGGATTTCGGCGCGCCATTACGCCGAACCCACCGTGCAGTCGAGCGATCTCGCGGTTGAGGCTGCGAGACGAGCTCTCGACATGGCGGGCATGAGTCCGAATGACATCGACCTGATCATCCTTGCAACCTCTACGCCGGACCATTTCGGTGGTTTCCCGAGCACTGCATGTGTCGTGCAACGCAAGCTTGGCGTCAGCAACGGCAGTCCTGCGTTCGACGTGCAGGCGGTGTGCAGCGGCTTTGTCTACGCGGTCTCGATTGCCGACAGCTTCATCAAATCCGGAGCGCACAGGAACGTGCTCATCATCGGTGCGGAAGTATTTTCACGGATACTCAATTTCGATGACCGTACTACGTGCGTACTCTTCGGAGATGGTGCCGGCGCGGTTGTGCTGACCGCTGCAGAGGAGCCTGGAATCCTGGCAACGAAAATGCATGCGGACGGCCGCCATGGCGACATTCTCTGCGTCCCGGGCAGCATCAGCGGCGGAGCAATCGACGGAAGTGCTTTTCTGTATATGGATGGACAGGCTGTCTTCAAGCTCGCGGTTTCCGTCCTTGAAAAGGTCGCCAATGAAGCGCTCGATGCTGCAGACATGAGCGCATCGCAAATCGACTGGCTGATTCCGCATCAGGCCAACATCCGCATCATGCAGGGTACAGCGAAAAAGCTGGGATTGCCCCATGAAAAGATGGTGGTGACTGTCGATCAGCACGGTAATACGTCTGCAGCATCGATTCCTCTCGCGCTGGATGTCGCGCTGCGCGACGGACGCGTGAAGCCGGGGCAAAACGTCATGATGGAAGGCGTCGGCGGCGGATTCACCTGGGGTGCGGTGCTCGCACGGATCTGAGAAATTTTCACATAACAAGCATGACCAAATTCGCATTTGTTTTCCCTGGCCAGGGTTCGCAGGCCGTCGGGATGCTGAATGGCTTTGTCGAGAACCCGGCTGTCAAGCAGACGATTGCCGAAGCGTCGGATGCCTTGCAGTTCGACCTTGGCAAGCTGATCGCGGAAGGCCCTAAAGAAGAGCTCGATCTGACCACAAACACGCAACCGGTGATGCTGACAGCGGCGGTTGCCTGCTATCGTGCATGGATGGCTGCGGGAGGAGCCGCGCCTGCGATGGTAGCTGGTCATAGTCTCGGTGAATATTCGGCATTGGTTGCAGCTGGCGTGATTGCATTCGCGGACGCCGTGCCACTGGTTCGCTTCCGTGCGCAGGCGATGCAGGAAGCAGTCCCTGTCGGACAAGGAGGCATGGCGGCGATCCTCGGACTCTCGGATGACGATGTGCGTGCCGCATGCGCCGAGGCTGCGCAAGGCGAAGTTGTGGAAGCGGTCAATTTCAACGCCCCCGCTCAAGTTGTCATCGCCGGGCACAAGGGCGCCGTCGAACGCGCTTGCGCGGCGGCGAAGGAAAAAGGGGCCAAGCGCGCCTTGCCCTTGCCCGTATCGGCACCATTTCATTCCTCTCTGCTGAAACCCGCTTCGGACCGTCTGCGTGACTACCTGGAAAAGCTGGTGTTTTCGGCGCCAAACATTCCCGTCATCAATAACGTTGACGTTGCGTTTGCGCAGGACGTGTCCGGCATCAAGGATGCCTTGGTGCGACAGGCCGCAAGTCCGGTGCGCTGGGTGGAAACAGTACAGAAAATGGCGGCGGAAGGCGTGACTCATGTCATTGAATGCGGACCGGGCAAAGTGTTGGCCGGCTTGACCAAGCGCATCAACGGTGATCTGGTTGGCGACGCGATTGTCGACCAGGTTTCTCTCGACAAAGTGTTGGAGCTCCTTAAGTGAATCTGATAAATCAAGTGGCGCTGGTCACCGGCGCATCGCGTGGCATTGGTCGGGCAATTGCACAGGAGCTGGCAAGGCAGGGCGCAAAAGTTGTCGGAACTGCGACCTCCGAATCGGGAGCCGCGGCCATTACCGAATATCTCGAAGCCATCCAGCCGGGCAGCGGCAAGGGCGTGGTATTGAACGTCACGGATGCTGAGCGTTGTATTACCGTGGTGGATGAAGTGCAAAAGGAATTCGGCAGCCTGTCAATTCTTGTCAATAATGCCGGCATCACCCAGGACCAGCTGGCAATGCGCATGAAAGACGAGGAGTGGGATGCGGTCATCGCGACGAACCTGACGGCCGTTGCCCGTCTGTCTCGTGCCGTACTGCGCGGCATGATGAAGGCCCGCTATGGACGCATCGTCAACATCACGTCTGTCGTTGGGTCTGCGGGGAACCCGGGGCAGATGAACTACGCGGCCGCAAAAGCAGGTGTTGCAGGGATGAGCCGCGCACTTGCACGAGAGATCGGAAGTCGCAGCATCACGGTCAATTGCGTCGCGCCGGGCTTCATCGACACCGATATGACCAGGGAGCTGGGTGAGCAGCAGGTGTCCGCATTGATGCAGCAGATTCCTCTCGGTCGCTTCGGGCTGCCGGAAGACATCGCTGCTGCGGTAGCGTTTCTTGCATCGCCGCAAGCAGGTTACATCACTGGAACAACATTGCATGTCAATGGTGGCATGTACATGAGTTAATGAATACTTAGACACTTTTGGCCGCAGTTCAAGCAAAATTCAAAACAGAAGCCAAAAGTGAATTTTCAATGCGCAAACCTGATAAAATGCGCGCACTTTCTGTAACCCACTGGAGGGATAATATGTCCGATATCGAACAACGCGTTAAGAAGATCGTCGCTGAGCAGCTGGGCGTCGCCGAAGCCGACATCAAAAATGAGTCGTCTTTTGTTGATGACCTCGGTGCTGATTCGCTGGACACCGTTGAACTCGTGATGGCGCTCGAAGACGAATTCGAAATGGAAATTCCGGACGAGCAGGCTGAAAAGATCACGACGGTGCAGCAGGCGATCGACTACGCCAAGGCGCACGTCAAGGCCTAATACAGATTTGATCAATCCAGGAGAACCGCTTGAGCCGCTCACGTGAACGTCGCGTCGTAGTGACTGGCCTCGGTTGCGTTTCCCCCGTCGGCAACACGGTCGCCGATGCGTGGGCCGCGCTGACTGAAGGCAAATCAGGCATTGCGACCATCACAAAATTTGACGCCACGCCTTTCTCCACGCGTTTTGCGGGTGAAGTAAAGGGCTTCAATATCGAGGACTACATTCCCGGTAAGGAAGCGCGCCACATGGACACCTTCATCCACTTCGGCATGGCTGCGGGGATCCAGGCGTTTCAGGATTGTGGCTTGGCCGTCACAGAAGAAAATGCCGAAAGAATCGGTGTCATCATCGGCTCCGGCATCGGTGGCTTGCCGATGATCGAAGAAACGCATGCGGAGTTGACCAATCGCGGTCCGCGCCGGATCAGTCCGTTCTTCGTGCCCGCGTCGATCATCAACATGATCTCCGGCCATCTTTCGATCAAGTATGGCTTGAAGGGGCCGAACCTGGCTATCGTGACCGCCTGCACGACGGGCTTGCACTGCATCGGGGCGGCCGCTCGGATGATCGAGTATGGTGATGCCGATGTCATGGTTGCCGGCGGCGCCGAATCGACGGTTTCGCCGCTGGGTGTCGGCGGATTTGCTGCGGCGCGCGCACTGTCGGCGCGTAACGATGATCCGGCAACGGCATCCCGTCCCTGGGACAAGGATCGTGATGGTTTTGTTCTCGGCGAAGGCGCGGGTGTCATGGTGCTGGAAGAATACGAGCATGCAAAGGCACGCGGAGCAAAGATTTATGCCGAGGTCATTGGCTTCGGCATGAGCGCGGATGCCCATCACATGACCGCTCCACTTGATGACGGAGATGGTGCGCGACGCTGCATGATTGCGGCGATGAACAACGCGAAGATCAACCCCGATCAGGTCGACTATGTGAACGCACATGGCACGTCCACACCGCTTGGCGATATGGCGGAGACCATTGCGATCAAACGCGCTTTGGGTGACCATGCGAAGAAAACTGTCGTCAACTCCACCAAGTCGATGACCGGACACCTGCTCGGCGGTGCTGGTGGATTGGAATCAGTCTTCACGGTGCTCGCGGTCCATAATCAATTGTCGCCGCCAACCATCAACATCTTCAATCAGGACCCCGCTTGCGATCTGGACTATTGCGCCAATACTGCGCGCAATATGCCGATCAATATCGCAGTCAAGAATTCGTTCGGCTTCGGTGGCACGAACGGAACTCTCATCTTCGGCAAGATCTGATTTGCCCGGCTTTCTTCCTCGTTACGAGGGAGGAAGCCGCTCCTGATTCATCTCATCATGTCTATCGCAGTATCCGCCGTCGTTCATCCATCCCGGCTGCTGCGGGCCATGCTTCATACCATGTCAAGCGCAGTCTTCCTGATTGGGGCTGCGATCGGTGCGGGCTGGGTCGGCGAGCCATCTCTCTTCTTCAGAATGGGCGGTGCATTCATCGCCATTTTCCTATCATTTTTTGGGTTTTATCATGACGTTCGATACCGAAAACCCATACATATTGATATCACTGGAACAGGACAGTTGCGCTTGACCGAAGTGAGTGCCAAAGGGCCTTGCACAGACACGAACTGGCCGCATCTTGGAAAAAATGGCGAAGTGGTTCACTTGTTGAGGGATACGACGATCTGGCCGTGTTTGCTACTGCTGCGGGTGCAGAACGAATGCGGAGGGAAAAGATCTGTGGCTATCTTGCCGGATTGCGTGTCCCGCGACAGTTTTCGGGCCTTGTCGGTGGCATGCCGATGGATTGCAGAGCAAGGCGATCCGCCGCAAACCGAAAAATTCTAGAAAATGTTCGAGATAAATTGAACTTCTTGCATTTCCTACAGTCAACTACTCTAGCCGCGTATATGTTGCAACGAAACAAGGGAACGGGGATTGACGACAGAACGCGACATTGACCAACTGCTTGTCGAGCGTGTCCAGCGCGGCGATAAAAAAGCGTTCGAGCTCTTGGTGACCAAGTATCAACGGAAACTGATGCGGCTCGTGTCGCGGCTTGTGCGCGACCAGGCGGAAGCGGAAGACGTGGTACAGGAGGCCTTCATCAAGGCGTATCGTGCGTTGCCGCAGTTCCGGGGTGATTCTGCGTTTTACACGTGGTTGTACCGGATCGGCATCAACACGGCGAAAAACTACCTGGTAACACAGGGCCGGCGTGCGCCGACATCCACCGAGGCGGATGCTGAAGAAGCAGAAACTTTTGACGATGGAGAACACCTAAGGGACATCAATACGCCCGAGTCCATGCTTGCGACGAAGCAGATCGCGGAAACGGTCAATGTGGCGATGGACGCACTACCCGACGAGCTGCGCATAGCAATTACGTTGCGTGAAATTGAAGGGTTGAGCTACGATGAAATCGCGGAAGCGATGGGATGTCCGATAGGGACAGTGCGCAGCCGGATATTCCGTGCACGCGAAGCGATCGCGGAAAAGTTAAGGCCGTTGCTGGGCACCGCGATTGACAAACGCTGGTGACCGCAGGTGCAGGCAAGACAAAATTTGTATGGTTGTGTAGTGGTTTAATAGGGATTGGCGCAGCCAGAACGAGGTAGGTATGAAAACGAGAGAAATGGCCCGGGAAGAAATTTCCGCACTTATGGATGGGGAATTAGCTGGTCACCAAGTTGATGTGACCTTGGCTGTGTTGCGTCAAAAGGAGGGGCGCGCCGATTGGAATGTGTATCACCAAATCGGCGATTTGTTGCGCTCAGACGACATGGCGGCTCCCCTGAGCCCGGGATTTGCAGAGCGTATGGCGGCACGTCTCAACGCTGAACCTGCAATCGTTGCGCCGATCACGATGCCAGTCTTGGAAGAGGCTTCAGAAAAAGCAT
>JAKACN010000240.1 GCA_021821365.1 Pseudomonadota bacterium
TTGCTACCGAGAATTTGTTGGTAGCGGCCTCGCGGATCGAACAAGGGAAGGGAAAGAACGTGGTGCCGCTGTCACGTTGGTGTCACGTTGCGGAAAGAAAAAAGGCCTGATCTTGCGATCAAGCCTTTGCATTCTGTGGCTCCCCGACCTGGACTCGAACCAGGGACCTGCGGATTAACAGTCCGTCGCTCTACCGGCTGAGCTATCGGGGAAAAGAGCGCGAATTTTAGTGGTTTGCCGTCAAAATGTCTAGAGGGGCAAGGAAAGCGTCGATCCAATGGTCGGGGCCCGTGCTTGCGAGATCTGCAATCCTGCTGGCGGTGGTCAACCGGAAAGGCATTGCCGTCCGTTTTGATGTCGCCTGTCCTTCATGCATTTCCTTCGCAAAACTTGATCCTCCTCGTTACCTCCTGTTCCGGGACACGATAGTGTGGGTCTTGTAAAGATTACCGGTCGTGTTCGTGGCGGGTTGCCATCCAGCCGTTCCCGTGCGGCACGGCCCATGTTGAGGAGAGGACTATGTCTCGCATCGTAATGTCGATCGAAGAAATCAATCATCTGATCCGAGAGGAAATGCGCAAGCGCGAACAGTGCGGCAAGGTTTCCCTCAAGACGATTTATTGGCATGAGCCGGATGCCACCGGCTGCAATTGGGATGCCAGCATGTTCGAAGGAGAGCCGGCCGATGCGCTCGAGTGCAGGAAGCAGATCATCGATGCGGTGAGGGATCTGCGCGCGCGTTACAACATACCGAATCCCGGATGAATTGCGGAACGCGCGATCCTGGTGCTTAACGGCGAAGCAGTGCACGCAGCCAGGAAAGTGCGACGAACCGGCGGCCGAGACGGATTCTGTTGTGGAGTGATTTTCCCATGATGACCTCCCTTGCTTGAACGCGTCTCCTCCGATTCCATCACGGCTGTGAAGCGCGCTTCAATGCCTATTGTAGGAAGGCATCCTTACGAGCGGATGACAGGCTGCGGCGTTGACGGTAGGCGCGGGTCACGGTCCGCGCAAAAAACAACACTGGCCGTACATCGCTGCACGGATGGCATGCGGCTTGCATCGATTGCGTTAACTCGCAGCGCGTGGCGGCCTGAGCAAATGTTGAAAGGCAGCACCTGAAGGCATACGACGATGTCACCTGTCAAAAGGGACTCCTGGCCGCTGCATAAAAACAGAAGAATTCGCGCATTTTTTCTTTTGTTTTCGTGAGAAGACCATGACAAAGCCAAGCAAGGAACAGGTTCGCAAATGGCAGCAGGAACGTATCAAGTCCCATGTGCCGCCGCCCGATCCTATCCATATTCGTCGCGAACTTGGATGGGAATGCCTTGAATTGCAGGGCCACAATACGCGGCGACGCCACGCGTTTCGCTAAGTCCGTACGCTGTCGGGATCAGCGAGGTCTCGCCGGGCCATCCAGGGCGATCCCCCAGACGCCGATACCCTTGGCGCGCGCGATTTTTTCCATCGCGGCATATTGAAACGGCGCATCGGGCAGCGCAAGCGCCCATCCCCTCTGCAGCATCCATTCGCTCAGGTCTTCACCGCCCGCCGTGCAGTTCGCGGTGACGCTGCCGTCTGCATTGCCCGCCCTCTCCACGCAGTGCACGAAGTCTCCGGCGATCCGGAATTCGAGTGCAAGCGACGCGCGTGTCCCGCAGGGCATCGGTCGCACGAAGGTGGTACAGGTGCGCTCAGTGGGCGGGATGTAGATGCCGTACAGATGGACCAGGCGTCCGTCGACCGTCAGGGTCCCGTCCTCGTGCACGAACGCGAAGCTGGAAAGCTCCGTCTGCGCCAGGGCAGGCCGGCACAGCGCCCCGCCGGCCGCGAGGAACAGCAGGATCACCTTGAAGGCAGTGATCGCTTTCACGCGGCGCCCGGTGCATGGGGGCAGGATGCCGGGCCGGAATCAGCCATGGGTCCGGATGTTGGCGTCGAGCAGGAATTCGGCGGAGCTGAGGTAGGCCTCGGTGGGATCGACGGATTGCCGCTTCACGTCGCCATGGTGTTCCTTTGCCAGTTCGGGCGCAATCTGTTCCAGCAGGTCGAGCGGGATGGATTCCGCGCAAGCTTCGATCAGGTCGAACATGTCGTGCGGCAGGTGCCTGCCGCCCTGGGCATCGCGTGCCAGCGGCGTGAAGCGTGTGCGCGCCACTTCCATCAGCGCTGCCCGCATGCGTGCCGAAGAGGGATTGGCGAGCGTTGCCTCGGCCAGGGCTGCGTGGTCGATCACGGGAATCGCAGCCGCGCCGCTGCCGGGCCTGGCCAGCTTGAACGGATCGAAATCCGCTTCCAGCGAGTAGGCGAGAAAGCGTTCATGGAATTCGCCGTGCGCTACGGCGTCGATGGCCAGGGCATGGAAGGACGGGCCGGCATCTTCGTTGTAGGCATGCGCGCCGCGGCGTGCCAGGGCCCGCAGCGGCGCCCAGTCGAAAGCGGCGGGTTCGCGTTCCCAGGCTTCTTGCAGATCCACAAATTCGCCAATCAGCCGATTGATTTCGTCAGGGTCGTTGCGGGACATGCGGCCTCCAAAATGCATTGGGTACGCCGCAAAGGGAAATGTTCCGGGAATGGGATTGTGACGGGTTTCATTCAGGGATCTCCGCCGGACGGCAGGCGGCGCTCGGGCAGGGGAGGGCGCGGTCAGGGCACGCGCAGCCGGAATTCGGCGCCGCCTTCCGGACGGTTGCCGAGCGATATGCTGCCGCATTGCTCGCCCTTGCGATGCGCCTGCGCAATGGCCCGGCACAGCTCCATGCCGAGGCCTGTCGACGGCTTGTCTTCCTTGGTGCCGAGGCCGGTTCCATCGTCCCGCACGATGAATGCCAGATATCCGGCATCCTCTTTGACGCAGCCGACTTCAATGCGGGAACGGGCAAAGCGTGTCGCATTCTGCAGCGCCGCTTCCAGTGCGAGCCCGACCAGGTTCTCGTCGAAGAAGCCGAGGATGGGCATGTTGCGCCGGTCTATCGTCACGCTCAGTTCCGGCCGCCGGTCGGCATGCTCGCGCAGCAGGCCGTCGAGGAAATCCTCCGGGTTGACCGGCTCGACGCGGGCGTTCAGCCCTTGGGAGGAAGCCTTGTAGAGCGTGAGGAATCCGATCAGCTTTTCATGCAGCGAAGAGCAGGTTTCGTGTGCAAGCAGCGCCTGTTCACGCGTCGGATTCACGGTCATGTCCTGCAACTCGCCTTCAAGCACGCCGAGGGCGTTCTTGATGTCGTGGATGATTACAGCGGCGAGCTTGATGTCCATCTCATTCCTTCTTCGCCGTCCGGCTGAGGGTTTCGCGCAGGAACCGGTACATCTTCGACACGCGCTCGTTGCCCGGCATGAGCAGATCGAGCTTGGACAGATAGCTGTTGACCTTCGCCACGTAGTCGAGGTTCAGGCCCTTCTGGCTCATCCACAGCAGATGCAATTGCGCCGCGGCGAGCAGCACGCCGGTATTCTCCGGCATGGCGGCCAGGGCTTCATCCAGCTTGGCCAGCGATTCGTCGAACTGCGCCTTGCGCATCAGGGCGTTGGCTTCGGCCACGATCGCGGTGACTTCGTTGAGCGCGTGATCGACGATCTGCTCGGCCATTTCATCCTTGCCGGTGTCTTTCAACACCTTGCGCGCAAGCGATACCAGCCGATTGTTTTCGTGGTCGGCCATGACCGCTTTTTTCAGGATGCTCGCGCCCTCGTCGTCGCGGCCGATGGAGAATGCGGCCTTGGCAAGCGCCAGCGCGGAGGCGTCCGCTTTGGTCGTGTCGACCAGGCTCCTGGCAATTTCGTATGCCTTTTCTGCTTCCTCGGCATTGCCCAGCTTGATGTGCGCCTGTGCCTGCACCGCAGCCTGAGTCGCGACGAAGGCATTGGACTCGGCAAAGTGCTTTGGTGCGGTGGAGAGGACCTGCAATGCTTCCTTCGCCTCGCCGGCGTCGACGTGCACTTGTGCCAGCGATAGCATGTCGGAGGGTTGCGCAGTGAGCGAGCCCTTGGTGTGGTGCAGCGCCTTGCTGAACGCGGTCTTCGCGCGTTCCAGGTCGCCTGTGCGGTAGGCGACATCGCCGACCAGACGGCTGCGCCGCGCGGAAGGAATGACCTCGTAGGACTGGTTCAGCGCTTCGAGCGCCTCCTGTTCGTTGCCCTGGCTTTCCGCCACCTTCGCCAGCAGGTCGTAGGCGGGGATGTATTTCGAATTGGAGGCCAGCACTTCCTGCGCCACTTCCCTGGCTTCATCAAGCTTGCCGGCGATCTGGTGGCAGGTCGCAATACCGAGCTTGGCCCACACCAGGTCGTCGCGTAGCGACAGGGCCTGCTTGTACACCGCCAGCGCATCTTCGGGCTTGCTCAGCTCCAGCAGGGCGGTGCCCTTGATCTTCAGGATGTCGAGCGCGAATTTCGGCGCCGCCTGCAGCATGCGGTCGCATTCGGCCACGGCCCCGGCCGTGTCCTTCAGCTTGAGCCGGCCGACGATGGTGCGCAGCGCATTCTGCTTGTCGAGCAGGCGCTCGATGCGTTCCAGCAGCTTGGAACCGGTCAGCGGCTTGACCATGTAGGCGTCGGGCTGGAACTCGGCGGCGCTGGCGACGAAATCATAGGCAGCCTCGGCGGTTACCATGATGAACATCGTGGCGGGCGAGAGCATGTTCTGCGAGCGGAGGAATTCCAGCATCTGCTGGCCGTTGGTTTCCTTGTTCAGGTTGTAGTCGCAGACGATGATGTCGTAGGCATTCCGGCGAATCTGGCTGATCGCTTCGTCCGGCGTGCCCGCCTGGTCAACCTGGCCGATGCCAAGCTGTCCCAGCTGGTTGCGGATGTTCTGCCGCATCGTCGCCATGTCGTCGACGACAAGTGCTCGTAGATTGGCGAGACGCAGGTTGGTAATCGTGGCCATAAGAATACGTCGGGTTATGCAGGCTTCATGATAAGTCTAACGTCATATTGTTGCTAGTTGGCAATATTTTTTATTGTGGCTGCCATATTGTCGGACTGTTTGTGGTATTTATTGACGTGAGGATATAAAAATTCACATCAGGTAACTGCCGCGGGTCGCCGACGTGACCGGTTTGGCATCGCGCAAAGGCCTTGCCGGTCGGCGCACGCGCGTTGCAGTACCGGACTACCTAGCAACAGGGGAAGCAAATGGTTCAGCAACCCATCCATGAATCAGACATTGAAACCGGCGTGCAACATTCCGGAACCCACTCGGTCCTGCGCCTGATCAACGCGGCGCACAAGCGCCTTGAACATCTCCTTTTCAACCTGGGCCGCGACAGCGACGTCCAGGCGGACGTGATCGACATCGCCCGCGCGCTGACGCGGGCGACCGACATGAACCCCAACACCGCCCTTGCCTGCATCCTGCTCAACCAGGAAGAGGGCAGCTATGCGGTGCGCCATTGCGTCGACAGCGCCGTGGTCTCGCTGCTGGTGGCGCGGGCGCTGCAGAAAGGGCCCGCTGAGACGCTGACGATCATGGCCGCGGCGCTCACCATGAATGTCGGGATGCTGCCGAGCCAGGAACAATTGCAGAGCCGCCTCAACGCCATTTCCGACCAGGAGCTCGCGCTGATCCACAACCACCCGCAGCAGGGCGTCGCGATGCTCGAAGCGGCGGGCGTGGCCGATCCGGACTGGCTGAGCTATGTGCTGGCGCATCACGAGAACGAGGACGGCAGCGGCTACCCGTCCGGCAATACCGGCGACGAGATCCCGTTCAATGCGAAGATCATCTCTCTTGCCGATCGCTACTGCGCGCGGGTTTCCTCACGCAGTTACCGCAAGTCGCTGCTGCCCAAGGAAGCATTGAGCGACATTCTCCTGGCCGATCACGATAGCGTCGATCCGATGCTCACCACCTGTTTCATCGGCGTGCTCGGCATTTATCCGACCGGCGCGATCGTGCGTCTTGCCAACGGCGAGATCGGCGTCGTTGCCGGCAAGGGCGGCAGCCCGACGACTCCGGTCGTGCATGCACTGATCGGCGCACAGGGCGCGCCGATGCCTGGCCCAATCAAGCGCGACACGGCGAATCCGCAATTCGCGGTGCGCGAGATGCTGAGCGAGGAGCGGGCAGGCGTGCGATTCAGCATGCAGCAGGTATGGGGCGACGAAGCGAGCGCGTAAGCCTCCTTTGGCGACGTTGCATGGTCGTCCGATCATGGGTTTTTCCCGCACGGACCTGCCCATTTGAATTCGATCCTCGCTTCCTCCTGCATCCCGGGCATGAGCGAGATCAATTCGTTCCATCGCGGCAGGCCGGATGATGGAAGGACGCATGTTGCGGTCGATATTCCGTCTTGCGCCTGGCGGGCAGCCGAACATGCCGGGCTGCATCCGTTTTCCGGGAGATTTGGCATGGCCAGGCAGATCGCGTTGCTCACGCTCCACGGCATGGGCGAAACCGTCGACAACTACTACGAAACGCTGCGCAACAAGCTGTTCGCGAAACTGGACAACACGGCGAACAAGCTGTCTTTTCAGGCGGTCAACTATCAGTGCCTGCTTCAGCCCAATGAGCAGGAAGTGTGGAACCGCATGGACAAGGGCGACCTGCGCTGGGACGACCTGCGCCGGTTTCTGCTGTTTGGATTCGCCGACGCGGCCGGGCTGGAAACCAACAAGGAAATGGACGGTTCGGTCTACGAGGGCGCGCAACTCGACATCGCGCGCAAGCTGTGGGCCGCCCGACAGGAAATGGACGGGGACGGGCCCGTCGTCGTCATCGCGCAATCGCTCGGCTGCCAGGTGTTTTCATGCTATATCTACGATGCCCAGCGGGAAGCGGCGGGCGAGACGCGGTATGCCGGCATCTGGCGGGACATCGACCGTTTCGGCGAGCAGATCACCGGATCGACGCAGCCGCTTTCGCCGCAGGAGAAGTCATTTTTGCGCGGCGCGACCCTGGTCGGCCTGCTGACGACGGGGTGCAATATCCCAATCTTCGTCGCGGCCCACAAGCGCCTGAGCATCCGCGCCATCGACCGCCCGAACAATCAGTTCAAATGGCTTAATCTCTACGACAAGCATGACGCGCTCGGCTGGCCGCTGCGCCCGCTGGAAGGCGGATACGAACACCTCGTGGAAGACAGGCAGGTGAATGTCGGCGCAGGGTTGCTCGACTGGCTGAAGAGTTTCACGCCAATGTCGCACACGGCCTACTGGGAGGATGATGACGTCATTTCAGCGCTTGCCAGGATGATCATGCAGGGATTGCTGCATCCGATCACGAGAAGTGCCGTGTTGCCGCCCGCCGCCGTGCCCACGCCGAACCCGGACTGAACTGGCTCGGTGCCCGACGTCTCATGCGTCGCCGCGATCCTCCTCGGGAATGCCGAGATCGATGCCATCGAGGTTGGTGACCTGTCGCAGGGCAATGACGTGGCCGACGAACGGTTCCCTGTCATGCCAGCCGTTCCGGCGCGCCGGCACCAGCCAGTACCCTTGCTCGTCGTGGGCAATCCAGTAACGCGGATGGCTTGTGTATTCGTAGAGCGTAATCATGTTGACCTTATTGTCGTCGGGCTCGCAAGCTGGCATCGGAACGATGCATGACAGGCTTGCATCATCGTATTTTTTCATGAAGCAAACGCGCGCGAAGTGGCATAATCAGCGGCTCGGAAAAATTGCGGTGATTCAAACCTCTCGATGCAATACACCAACCACTCGCGCTCGCCCCGCAACCGCGCCTTCTCATTGTTCGCGACCGCCGCCGGCATGCTCGGGTTCATGGCCTCCTTCACTCTCGCCTTGCAAGTGTTCCTCATGGAAGGCAATCCGGGGTTTCTCCTCATCTGGCTGTTCGCCGCCGCCGCGGCACTCGCATCGATCCGCTTCAGCCGAAGGTGGTGCGCGACCATGGAG
>JAKACN010000241.1 GCA_021821365.1 Pseudomonadota bacterium
CGATCTCTCGCCACCTGGATCACGCAGGATACGGTGCAGATGGCCGATTGGGGAGCGACCAGCGACGAGCACAACAAGAACCGGCGCGGGCTGATTACCTTCGGGCAGGTATCCGATACCGCCAGCGTCCCGCAGACAGGCACCGCCACCTATTCCGGTATCGTCTATGGGTGGAGCGGGAGCAGCAGCGCCACGGTCGACCCGACCGTATTCCGCGGCACCGCAACGATTACGGTCGATTTCGCCACGCGCCGCGTGAACGTCTCGTTCTCGAATTCCGTCACCTACGATGCAACGGCGGCGCATGTCGCAACGCCGAGCTACGTCGCGGCAGCAATGGGCGGTTCCGGAACGAACGTCGCGAGCTATTTCACCGGAAGCGCCAACGCCGGCGCCTTCACCGGCGGCTTGAGCGGCCGCTTCTTCGGGCCGGCGGTCAGCACCGGAACGAGCGGTGTCGGCCCCGAAGAAATCGGCGGCGCATTCACGCTCCGCAATACATCGACAGGCGCGACCATGCTTGGCGGGTTCGTCGCACGGAAGATGTGAAGGTGATTGATTGAGAGCGAGAGGCTTCTTGTCCACGGAAAACACAGAAAACACGGAAAAAACCGTTCGTGTTTTTCGTGGACACCCAGAGCGTGCTCTGGCCATGATTGCGATGCCGGCCTATCCGTGATCCGGTGACGGTTTGATGTGAGCGCGATCGACTGAGCGCGTGAAGTTTCTTGTCCACGAAAAGCACGAAAGGCACGAAAAATATCTTTCGTGCCTTTCGTGCTTTTCGTGGACACCCAAACGCTCCGGCGACGACGGCGGTGCCGACTGCAGTGCCTAACCGGTCTTCAGTTCGTCACGATTTCCTGTCTGATCTTCCATTCGCCGTCCTGCCGGGCCAGCAGAAGAACCTTGCGGGTTTCGTCCGCCAGGCTGTCGGACTGGTAGAGCTGGCGGAACTTCACCGTGGCCGCATCTCCATCGATGGCGACTTCCGGCGAATCGGCCTTGACCGTGATCTGGCGACGGCCTTGAATGCGGTTGCGCCGCATCTTGATCCATTCGTCCAGCGCCTGACCGTCGCCAGGCTGGAAGTCTCTGGCGTAATAGTTCAGGTACGCGTTCACGTCACGTGCGCTCCACGCACTGGTCCATCCTGCGATCAGCGCGAGAACGTCGGTCCGGGTCGCGTCGTTCATGCTGGTTTTCGCGGCGGGTGCCGCTTTCGCGGCTGGCGTGTTCGCCGCATCCCTGGACACCGCGCCGGGGATGGAGACCGGAACGGCCGCCGTCGTCGCGTTGTTGCCCGATGAGGGCACGAAATATCCCGCCACGGTTTGCAGGTCCTCGCCCGTCAGCGTCCCGGCCGCAAAACGCAAGCGGAGATAAGCCAGCAAGTAGTTATAGCGTGCCTGCGCCAGATCCTTTCGGGCGGAGAACAACTGTTGCTGCGCGTTCAGCACGTCGAGGTTGACGCGCACTCCGCCTTTCACGCTTTGCTTGGTCGCCAGCACCAGTGCCTCGGCCGATTTCACCGACTTGACCATCGCGTCGATGCGCGCTGCGCTGCTCAAGGCAAGGTTGTACTGCTTGCGCAATTCCACCAGGATCTGGCTGGTCTTTGCGTCGAGATCGGACTTGGCCTTTTCATGGTTGGCGATAGCCTGCGTGGTCGACGCGCTGACCGAGCCGCCGGAATACAGAGGAATGCTCAACTGCACACCGATGGCCCGGTTCGTCGAATCCTGATTCAGGGTGCTCAGGGTTTCCGAATCGCTCTTGCTGTACTGGGCGACGAAGTCCAGGCGCGGCGCGTGGCCGGCGCGGTTCCGGGTGATTTCATGCTCCGCCACTTCGACGTTGAAGCGCTGCGTCGCGATTTCCGAGTTCCGCTCCAGTGCAATCGTCTTCCACTCTTCAAACGTCGCCGGCTGCATCGGCCGAACGCGGAAATCGTCGGTCAATCCGTCCAGCTGCGCGGGATCGGTGCCGATGATCGCCGCCAGGTTGTTGCGCGCCGTCGTCAGGTTGTCGCGCGCTTCGATCAGTTGCGCGTCCGCCAGGTCGAACTTGGCCTGGGTTTCCAGCATGTCGGTCTTCGTGCCTTCGCCCTTCTCGAACATGCGCGCGTTGGCCTGCTTCTGCTCGGCGAAGGTGTCGCGCTGCGCGCTGGCGAGCGCCAGCTGGTCTTCCGCGAACTTCGCATCGGCATAGGCGCCCACCAGACGCAGGACCAGGTCCTGGCTCTTGGTCGAGAACTGCGCATCGCTCAGGTTGGCCTGCGCCATGCCTTCGCGATAGCGCGCAAGCCCGTCCAGGTTCAGGATCGGCTGACGCAATCCGAGCACCTTGGACGCGCTGGTGTAATCCGGATGCGACGTACTCAGCTGCCCCAGAAAATTTGGCTGCGTGATGTCGGCCCGGTTCTTGTTCTTCGAGTAGCTGATCGATACGTTCGGCAGCAGGTTGGATCGACCGAGTGCCCGGTACTGCTGCCCCGCTTCGTTCTCGTGCATGGCCGATCGATAGGTCGGATCGTTCTGCAGTGCCGCTTCGTATGCCTGCGTCAGGCTCATCGCAGACGCCGCGCCGCCGTGCAGCAGGAAGATCGATGCGAGCGCCGCCGCCAGCACGTTCCGGTTAAGAATTGGCGCCACGCTTACTCCTCGGTCAGTGCTGTTCCGGCACGATCGATCACCGGCTTGAACAGGTAGCTCATCATGGTCCGTTCGCCGGTCTTGATGAACACTTCCACCGGCATGCCCGGGCGTACCTGCAGGTCCGCCAGCAGCTTCTTGCCTTCCGGGGTCACCTGCGCCTGCATCTTGTAGTACGGCATGCCGGTCTTCTCATCCACCAGACGGTCGGCGGAAACCTGCTTCACCACGCCGGGAACCTGCGGCGTCTTGTTGCGATTGAAGGCTGCAAAATTCATTTCGACCTGCAAGCCCGCGTGCACCTTGTCGATCAGGTTGACCGGCACCATGCCTTCGATGATGAACGGGTCGTCGCTCGGCACGATGTCCATCATCTTGTAGCCCGGCCCGACCACGCCACCGCGCGTAAAGACCGTCAGCCCCACCACCGTTCCGTCGACGGGTGCCTTCACATTGACGTTGGCAAGATCGAAGTCAAGACTCTTCAGGCGATTCTCGAGCGCTTCGGCTTCCTTCTGCACATCCGCCAGCTGCGTCCGCACTTCCTTCTGGTATTCCTGCTGGCGCTGGACGCGGCGCAAGGCCAATTCCTGGATCTGGCGCTGGGTACGGCCGATATTGCCGAAGGTCTCGGCCATCGAACCGTTGACCTGCGCATAGGTACGTTCCAGGTCGAGCACCCGGTTGCGCGCCACATAGCCGTCCTTCACCAGATCGCGCAGATCGTTCAGCTGGTCTTTCAGAATCTTCTGCTGTTCTTTCTGCGTATCGCGCGACTCTTCCAGGCCACGCAATTGCGACTTCAGGCCGGCGATCGTCTCTTCCGACGCCGCCAGATCATTCTGGAGCGCGGATTGACGAGACGTGAACAACTGGCTCTGCAGCTCGATGTTCGCGGCAACGCGCGGATCGGCTTTCGCATTCGTCAGCTCCGCAGGGAAGCTCACCGACTTCTTCCCGTCGCGCTCCGCGAGCAGGCGTGCCTCCGTGGCGCGCGCCGTGAAGTACTGGACCCGTGTCATTTCCGCATTGGCCTTGGCCTGCACGTCGTTCATGCGCACCAGGACCTGGCCCGCCTTGACCTGATCGCCTTCCTTGACCAGGATGTCCTCCACCGTGCCGCCAGTCTGGTGCTGGATCGCCTTGCGATTGCCGGACACCATCACCGTGCCGTTCAGCGGAACGCCCTTATCCAGCGGCGCGAACGTCGCCCACAGAAAGAAACCGCCCACGCCGAGCAGCACGATCAGCCAGCCGAGCCGGCTATAGGAACTGGAGTCGGTGTTGACCTCGATCGGCACCACCACTTCGGTCGCCGTCACATCGATCGGCGCCGTCTCTTTTTTAGTTGCAAATAGTTTGCGCATCATCATTCCTGTTCACTGACAGTCGCGGCATCGCTGTTGGCCGCGGCACGGCCTGCATCCATCTGTTGCTGGCGCGCGAGTTGGGCCTGCTGCGCCTGTTGTGCCTGCTGCACCTGTTTCTGGTTCGCCTCGGACAAGGCCTTGAGCACATCGCCCGTCGGCCCGAACATCTGCGCCACGCCGTCGCGCAGCAGGAGCAGCTTGTTGGTGATCCCGATGACGCTGGTGCGGTGCGTGATCAGCACGATCGACTTGCCGCGCTGGCGCAGATCGTTGATCGCCATCAGCAATGCCTGCTCGCCCACGTCGTCGAGGTTGGAGTTGGGTTCGTCGAGCACCAGCAACGAAGGGTCGCCGTACATGGCGCGCGCCAGTCCGATGCGTTGCTTCTGCCCGCCCGACAAGCCGGCGCCGCCGTCGCCGAGCTGCGTATCATAGCCTTTCGGGAAATGCAGGATCATCTCGTGGACGCCGGCGCGCTTGGCCGCCAGGATCACCTGTTCCGAATCGACTTCGCCGAAACGCGCGATATTCTCCGCCACGGTCCCGCCGAACAGTTCGATGTCCTGCGGAAGGTAGCCCACGTGCGGCCCCAGTTCGTCCTTGTTCCATTGATACACGTCCGCGCCATCGAGCCGCACCTGCCCGCCGGCCGCCGGCCACACGCCGACCAGCAGACGCGCCAGGGTCGATTTCCCCGAGCCGCTCGGCCCGATAATGCCCAGGGCGTCGCCAGGCTGAATCGCAAAGCTCAGGTTCTTGAGAAGTGCCACTTGCATGCCGGGAGGCGCCGCCGTCACGTTCTCGACCGACATCATGCCGCTCGGCTTCGGCAGCGACATGCCGGCCTGGCGCGGCGGATTCATTTCCAGCAACTGCGTCAGGCGCTGATAGGCGCTGCGCGTGCTGCTCCATTGCTTCCACACGCCGATCAGCATCTGCACCGGGCTCATCGCGCGGCCCACAAGGATGGACGAGGCCACCATCATGCCGGCCGTCATCTTGCCGTCGATGACCAGCAGCGACGCAAAGCCCAGCACACCCGACTGGAAGGAGACCTGGAAGAACTTCGAGATCGCACTCACGATGCCCGCCTTCTCGCTCGCTTCCGCCTGCAGGTTCAGGAACTTCCCGTGCATCTTGAACCAGCGATTCATCAGGTTGGGCAACATGCCCATGGCCTCGATCACCTCGGCATTGCGCAGGTTGTTGGTCGCCAGCGTGCCGGATGCGATCGACATCGCATTGGCCTCCGACAGCGGCTTGCGCGAAACGACTTCGTTGATAAAGGCAAGCGCGACGATGACGGCGGTGCCGCACAGCGCGAAGACGCCGAGCCAAACGTCGAAGAAGAAAATCACGATCAGGTAGATCGGGAACCACGGCGCGTCGAAAAAGGCAAACAACGCGTTCCCGGTCAGGAACTGGCGAATGTTGGTCAGGTCGTGCAGCGACTGGCCCGCGTTGCCGCCGCCCCGCTTCAGGTTCTGCTCGAAAGCCGCCGTGTAGACGCGCTTGTTCAGCTGCATGTCGAGCTTCGCGCCGACCCGCACCAGGACGAAGCTGCGGATGAATTCGAGCGCGCCCATCAAGGCATAGCCGCCGAGCATCATCAGCGTCAGCATCAGCAGCGTGACCTCGTTGCGGCTTGGCACAACCCGGTCATACACCTGCAGCATGTAGATCGACGGCACCAGCATCAGCATGTTGATGATCGCGCTGAACACGCCGACCGTGCGAAACGCGCTCTTGAAGGTCACCAGCGCCTGCGCGATTTCGTTGTTTGGAGCCTGGAATTTGGGTTTCATCTGAATTTTTGCACTCCCCGTGCAATCCCATGAGAAAATGTTTCGCATTGCTGGCGGCGCGAAAAACAAGAGCACTGCGATCGGCCGACAGCAGCAAATGAAAGGCGTGTTACTTCGGAAAACGCGACCTGGATAAAGAAAAGCGGCAGGTTCACGAAGGCTTTCTCGCCCTTCAAAAAATGTGACGTACATCACATTTTTTGAAGCTTACCATACCGAAATGTTTCATAACAACTTTTTACATGTTGGGGATTGACGGCATCCCTCCATGTGATGCTTCCGGCCAACATCCCCGCCCTCGGCCGCCTCGAAAGCCCCCCCTGATTCGCCCTTGTTGCTGCCCTGCTCGGCGCATGCCTGGAATAAATTGACTCCTATCAAGGTTTTTTGGTGGCAATTTTATTAATCTTGCCGGGAACGTAGCGGACATTCGCTACGCACTGTGCGCTGCAGGATTCCACCCCAAGAATGCTCTCGGTCAGCCGGGCAATGCGGCCGACGGTCTTGCGACGCGGACGATGACAGACAGGCTTTGGAGACGTGTCATGCAAAAGAAAGGCATGGGGATCTGCGCTGCGGCATTCCTGCTCGCGGCGTGCGGCGGCGCAAACACGGATGGGACGGCGGGCGTCCAGAACACCATGCGGCTCGCCGCGGCGGTCAAGTCGGCAGCCGCTCCCGCAAACTATACGACTGCCGTTCAACAGCTTTATGTCGCCTTCTTCGGCCGGCCGGCCGACAGTTCGGGCCTGACGAATTTTTCGGCCGCCCTTGCCAGCGCCGGCGCACCGTCCGACATCCAGGGACTGAACGCCGCCTATTCCACGAACTCCACGGTCAGATGGGCGGTCGACGCCTTCGGCACCAGCGACGAATCGAAAGCGCTCTATACCGGCGACACGCGTGCCTTCGTTACCGCCATCTATGCCAACGTGCTCAACCGCGCGCCCGATGCGGACGGACTGGCATGGTGGATCAACGCCATCGATCACGGCGGACTGACGCGGGGCAATGCCGCCCTGTCGATCATGGCCGGCGCCTTGGCGAATACCACCGCGCAGGGTCTCGATGACGCTGCCCTGATCCAGAAGCGCATCTCGGTCGCCAGCAACTTCACCGCGACGATCACGACGCCGACGCTGGTGGCCGCCTACGACGGCAACGACGCCGCCGCCAGCGCGCGCGGCATGCTGGGAATGGTCACCAAGACCACGGACGTCGGCGCCTTCCAGGCTGACATCGACGCCACGCTCACATCGCTGTCCAGCACCGTGGTCCTCGTCAGCGGCTATGCCACCAAGGGTCCGATGAATAGCGCCAAGGTCACCATCTACGCCTTGAATGCCGATGGAACGCGCGGAACAGCCCTCGGCAGCGGCACGACTTCCGCCGACAATACCGGCACATTCACCGTCGGGCTGCACACGCGGCCCACCACGCCGATCTCCGTCTCGGTCAGCAACGGCAGCTACGCCAGCGAATACGACGGCGGAACGGTCCAGTCCACTGCCAGCATGGATGCCATCGTGGACAGCGTGCCGGCCGGCGGCGCGAGCAACGTGTCGGTCACGCCGCTGTCGGACATGGTGGTGAAGCGCTGCCAGAAGCTCGTCACGCAAGGCTCGACACTCTCGACCGCGCTCACCCAGGCGCGCAGCGACGTACGCACGCTCTACAACCTCACCGACAATCCGGAAACCATCGTGCCGAGCTTCGATCCGAGCAAGGTCAGTACCGACCGCTTCGCCATCGCCATGGCACTGGTCGGCCTTGAAAGCTTTACCCACTCGATCGGCGCCAGCGCGACGGATGCCGTCTATGAAACGCTCAGCAATGACTTCGCCGACGGCACGCTGGACGGCAAGTCGGGAAGCACCAGCCTCCAGTACGGCACCCTCACGAACGTGACGAGCGCCATGCTCAAGGACAAGATGTTCTCGAACATCCGCTCGTCGATGGTCTCCGTCGTCAACAACGTCGCGCCGGCCAGCCTGAACA
>JAKACN010000242.1 GCA_021821365.1 Pseudomonadota bacterium
TGAAATCCATGTGCGGCGCGTCCGACGCCGCAAACTCGTCCCAGGATTTGCTGCGCAGGTTCTCGATCGGGTAGCCCGTTTCCTTGACCTTTTCGATGGCAAAGGGATTGACTGTGCCACCTGGTTTGCTGCCGGCGCTAAATCCTTGGAATCGGCCGCGTCCCATCGTGCTTACCAAAGCTTCGGCCATGATGCTGCGGGCCGAATTTCCGGTACACAGGAACAGGACGTTATACGTTTTTTCAGTCATTTCATTCACTCGTTAGCAGCAGGTTGAGCCTGATTTGGCAGAAGTAGCCGGGACGCAGCAGGGCGCGTCGGCCGTGGTCTTGATGCGAGGCTTGGCCAGCGGAATGCAGCAGGCCTCGGTAGCTGCTGTCTTGTCGGGTGCGCCGAAGACCGGGATCGTGTCGAGCGTATGAAACGTTTCCCATGCAATGCCGGACGGGTCGGTGACCCAGTACTTGTCCGACTTTGCATAACAGCAGGTAACTTCTTCTTCCTTTTCGATACCGGGTTGAAGTGACTGCAGGCGAGATTGCATCGCCTGCAGTTCATCCGCCGACTCGACCTGGATCCCGAGATGATTCAAACCGGTCGTGATACCGCGTTGCGAGATGGAGAAGTTCACGCGTGGGTCATCCAGCTGCCATTTGGCATAGTCGGTCTTCACCACGGTCGGTTCGGTCGCAAACATGCCGGTGTAGAACCGAATGCTGGCAGTCAGATTGTCGACCGAGACGTGTACGTGCAGGCGTTTCATGTGCAAGCTCCTTCCTTGGAACAGCCAGATAGGGCCACGGGAGAGCAGACATTCCCACCGCAGCAGTTTTCAGTCAAAAAACCGAGTAGTCCATTCATGGTTTCGAAGTTCGCCGAATAGATGAGAGAACGGCCCTCGCGGGTCTGGATGACCATATTCGCGTGTAGTAATTCCTTTAGGTGAAAGGACAGCGACGACGGCGCAATCCCCACACTCTCTGCGATTTTTGCCGCAGCCAAGCCGTGCGGACCGGCTTGAACCAGCAGGCGAAAGATACCCAGACGCGACTCTTGAGCCAATGCGGTCAACGCAGAAATGACGTGTTTGGTTTCCATTTCATATTCGCTTAAATACGATATTTCAAATATAATGGAAATATCGTATCGATGCAAAGGATGAGATACGAAATCTTTCTCGGTAACTGCGTTGGCACCGTCCGAGCCAATCTTTGCGACCACTCACCGCGAGAGAGTGCAAGATGCCCGTGCCGGCATTTCACGCTGATCTTTTTCGCCGGCGTCGCCAGCATGATGTTCATCCACGTCGATGAAAATCGGCCAACGCCCGGCTTGCAAAGACACTGACTGCGATTGGTACCGCCGCGAATGCCAGCGGGTGCAGCGTCACTGGCAACACCAGCGCCAGGACCGCCGCACATGTGGTCATGATCGCGGCACAGGCATGCAACGCAAACGTTTCAGGATCGTGCTGCGAAAACTCCTTGGATTTGATGATGCGCACCAGGGCGCCGTCGAACAAGGCCGCCAGCATGAATACCAGTAACACCGGTAGCCATTCAAGCAATACGGATAGGCGATAGGTCGCCAGCGCGAGCAGCGTATCGATCGAGCGGAAATAGGGACTGCTGAACAGCCGATGGTTGACTTCGACCATCTGCCTTGCGACCGCCGAGTCGACCGGGTTCGTCGCCAAGGAGGGCAGCGGGCTAGCCTGGTTTGCCGTCGCTTGCCAATCGAGCATCCGCGCCAGGATGCGCATCGCATGCGCGCGTCCCCAGAAGTCGACCGTCAATGCATGTTCGACACGCAATTGATCGATGAAACGCTGCGGCGGATACGCCGATGGCAGGTACAGCACGAGGATCAGCAGCGCGACCAGCGACGCGGTCGAGACGAAGCGGATCATGCCGCTCTCCGTGTAGCGGGCTGATCGTCATCCGGATTCAGGATCGGAAAGCGGCCCTTGATGATCCGCCCGCCGGAAACCGACGCGAAATATTGCAGATTCGGCAGCTTGCCAAGGATGTCGGCCGGGATCAGTTCTTCCATGCTCTCGGTCAGTTGCGACGAATAGGCGGAAGTGAAATCGCCCAGATGCGCATCCGTGGCATTGTTCAAGCCGACGCGCAGTGTGTGGATCGCTGTCTTGCCGAAGGTCTCGACGATGAAGTCTTGTGTGGGCCTGTCCTTCGAGCGCAGCGCGATCAGGTTGTTCAGGTTGCCCAGCGCCATGCGCGCGGCATCTTCGCTGCCGAGCCGCTTCGCCAGGTCGGCCAGCGTCTGCATCGCGCAGGTGGTGAAGATGCCGCCTTCCGCGCCCTTGTTGAGGATTTCGATCAGCGGCTGGTTGATGACGTTCGACACCTCGTCGACGAACAGCGCAATGCGCCGGTAGCTGCCAAGGTTGTAGCGCATGCCGGCGCGTGCGGCCAGGTCCGCCAGCGACAGCGCACCGATCGCCGACGCCACCGACGGATCGGGCAGCGAGTCGAGGCACATGTAGAGCACGTGGCCGCCGCGCTCGATCTTCTCGAAATTCATGATCGCGCGCCGATCGTCGGCATCGAACGGATCGGGCGACAGGCTCATGCCCAGGTCGCCGGACGTCAGCATCGACAGAATCGGTAGCAGGTTGGCGGTGATCTTCTGGTAATGCTCGCGGTTGTGGCGAAAGGTGCGCACCTGCGAATCGATGACCTTGCTGCGCTGGCTCTGCGGAACGTGGTGTTCATAAAACGCGACGAAGGCAAGTAGTTCGGTACTCGCGGCTTCCGACGGACGTTTCAGATTGCCGCGTTGCGCGTCGTGGAGCAATTTCTTCATGTCCGGCTGATCGCGCCAGGCCGGGCCGATGAGGGCATCGAAGAAGCGGCGCAACGCTGCTTCCAGCACCGGCTCGATGCCGCCCTCGATGTATTTGGTCAGCTTCATCAGGTTCGGCCGCTCGTCCAGATCGACCAGACCCTGGACGACGACGTTGACTGCATCCCAGCCGAATGCGGAAAACGCGCCGGCGGTATCCGGTGGCATGATCGACTGGATGCGCGATGCGATCTCGGTCGGCTTTTGCCAGTTGAAGGTGAAGTCCAGGCGCACACCCGTTTCCGGGAACGCCGGATGGAATTCCAGGAACGTGTCCGCTTCCCGGTAGTCGGCGCAGGCGCGGACAACGGCGCGTTTCAGGCGGCGGCTGTTCTTCGGGTCGATGACCACCACCACGTCGCCACGGCGAATCGCCTGGGTGATCAGATTGGCGAGCGCGACGCCCTTGCCGGACTGGGTGGTGCCGACCAGGAGCGTGCCGCCCTCGAAGTTCGGCAACGGACGGTAAAGCGGGCGTTCCCTCGGTTCGACGCCATGGATGTAGGGCAGGCCGATTTCGCTATCCGGTTGCGGATGGACGGCGTAGCCCTGCCATTGGAGCAATGCCGGACAGACTGCATAGTCGCGGAAATTGATCTTGGCCAGTTCGTACAGCCGCTGCGAGTGGACGGGTTGCCACTCGAAGCCAAAGCCGAGAAAGACTTGTTCGGGCTGCCGGCACAACTTGTGCAATTCCTTCGAGGTGACGACTTGCATCGCTCGCCCGGACAGTGATGCGCGCGCAACCAATATCCGCAATGCCCGGTGCATGCGCAGCGTCGCCATCCACAGGCACAGCATCGCCAGCGCGCTGGCGAAGCGCCACGGCAATTCGTCCCGCATCGCGATGACGATGAGCGAGCCGAAAGCGGTGAGCCATCCGGCAGCCGCGTAGCCTTCATACGCGCGGCGCCAGGGCATCTCGTATTTGCGGATCAGCATGTCAATTCTGGCCGGTATGCGCCGTGTCGAAATCGCCGGGATCGAGGCCGGCAACGAAACGGGGGTGAAGCAGCAAGCCCATTTTTTGTTCGCCGCCGAAGTCGCGCGTCACGGTGTGCGATACCGAGCCGGCGGGCTGTACCAGCATCCTGACTTCGGCCAGCGCACGCAGCGCAAGCGAGGGTTCGATGCCGCGGCGCTCGAATTCCGCAAGTGGGATGAACAATCCCGACGGCACCGTGCACGCGGCGATGTCGGTCCCGTCGCTGTTCAAGGTGTCGACAATCGGTGCAAGCGCATCTCGCACGGCCGGATTCAATCGCATTGGAGCGTCCAGCCTGAATATTGCCAACGGAAGCTGGTTTGCGGAGGGCGTAACGGGGACTGGCGTGGAAGCGGGCGCATTTTCGGCGCCGCGTGTGGCCGCTGCCGGCGCTGTTTCCATGGGCAGCGGCAGTTGAGGCGATGCGCGCGATTTTCTGCCGGGCGTTGACGATGGTGGTGTCGGTGCAACCGGAGTGCCGGGACTGCGAACCAGGGCGATCGTCAGTGGTCGGGGGAGTGGATCGAGGCCGGCGAACAGAATCGCGGGCGACGACAGTTTGACGGCCTCGATGGTTGTCTTGCCGTCAGGTGGAACAATCTGCCAGGTGAGTTGAGCGGCATCTTTCGGCTCGAATACGCCGGCTGCGATCAGTATCTCCAGTATCGTTTCCGGCGCCTTCGGGATGCCCGGCAATTGATCGGATTCCAGTAGCGCGCGCACTTCCGTTGCCGCATTCGGCCAGACGAGGAACAAACCGTCGCTGCCGAACCAGACGCGCGACTTCTCGCCGTTCGGACTCCACGCGGCGTTGTCGCTGACCAGGCGACGCAGCGCGTCGACCAGGTAACGCTCCAGGTGCGCGCCGAGCTGCGGTTTGCCATAGCGGTCCGCGCTCGCCTGCAGATGGCGATCGATGACCAGTGCGACCGAGCGGCGCACCAGATCGGCGAGGACATTATGTTCCCGGTAGAGCGGCATGCCGGAAATGCTGGCCATCATGTGCGGCACGATGACCGCATTGTCCGCAGCAAGCTGTTGCAGCACCTCGGCCGGGACCACATGCGGCAACGCGAAGATGCCCAGCGTGCGGCTTTCGTGGACGCTGGGCCGCCACTTCAGAAAGAAATGCGACGCCTGTTGCCTGGCAAGCCAGTCCGAGAGCGGCAGCAGATACGGTTGCCATTCTTCGCCGTGTTTATCGGTGACGATCACGTGACTCAATGTGCGATGGATTTCACTGCACAACCCGGCAATGAACGTAGCCTGCCGCCAGCGCGGCTCAAGATGACGGCGCGTCGTGATCGTGGCGCGCCCGGAAAAAATATGGCCATCCGTGCCTTGCAGACTGAAGAAAGCGACTTCCAGTCCCATGCGCAGCAACCCGCCCGGCGCATTGAAATAGTTGTCCGGCGTGGCCGGAAGCAGGTGCACGAATTCCGCATAGCGGCGGATCAACGGCAACAGCGCCTGCTCGAAACCGGTACGATCCGCGCCATAGCATAGCTTGATGCGATCGATCAGATCCTGATGCGCATCGAGCATCTCTTCAATGGAATGGACGGGAATGCCGGGATCGACCGGCGGGTAGGCGAGGGCGACGGACCGGTCGTGCGGCGGCGGTGGCGTACCGGCGTGCGCGGCAGAAGAGGCTGTCATGCGTTGCAGGCCGAGATTGCCTAGAATGTGATCGAAGCTGCGCATGGCCGAAAGACGAGCGGCGGATGGGAACTCTGATTCTTGCGTTCTCCCGCGCGCACGTCCAATGGAAATGGCCGGTCTGCCATGCCGCTTTCGCCATCAGCGATCTTTCGTGCGTTTTGACAAGGCGACGATGCCCAGTTGAATCTGGCTGACGTCGGGCAGCGCGCTTACCGGGAAAGACGTTTGAATACGCGGATCGCGCCGGTAACGAGCAAGCAGTTTGCAAAACGGGCATTCGCAGTTCGTCGCCGGATGCGCGCTCACCGTCGTTACGTACTGGCTCGTGCAGGCGGGGCAAGTCACGAGAGAGAAGCTCGGCGTCCTGACGATCCAGAGGCCATCCATATGCGACGCCAGATCGAAGGCGCGGTCGAAGCTGATGCGCGGATGCGCGCGGCATACCGACAGATAGTGCTTGTAGCCCGATACCAGTGCTTCGCCCGGAGCGAAGCCCAGTTCCCGAATGCGCCGGTAGATCGACACGAAAATCGACGCTTCGGTCCGGTTGAGCAGATTGGCGGTGTGATACCAGTCCGGTGAATCCGGCGGGCGGCCGCGCGGTGCGGACGTGCGATCCGCGAAAAACAGATGGGCGAGTTGCGTGTGCGCGAGGCCGGTCACATAAGCAATGGTGCGCATGCGCGCACCGAGTGCGGCACATTCCTTCGCCAATGCCAGCGCGCGGATATGCCGCTCGGCCTGGGTAGTGTTGGTCGCCATCGGCGGCTAACGCGAAGGCGCACAGGCTGGATAGGTCTTTTGCGATACGGCCGGAAGCCACTGCTGCGGCGGATGGACCGAGGTAATCGGGCCGGAAAGCGGTGTCGGCAATTCCAGCAGCGATATCAGATCCCGCCGTGGCGGGAACAGGCATTCATCGCCGATATTGGCGACGATGACGAGGATTTGATCGATCGACAGTTTCCCGAGGAAGCCAGCCTGGTCGGCCTGCAATCCGAACTTGCAGCAAGCGGAAACCAAGTCATGCTTGATGCTGTCCCTTGTGGTGATGAGCATGGACAAGTTAAGAAGTTGCACGTCGGAAAACTGAATATGGCTCATAATATTTCCTTTCAGTAAGTGCGGCATGCATCATCGCGTCGTCGAGGCACGGATCGATTCAGGGACAAGCGAGCAACGTAGCGCAATCCTTCAATGCCAGGGGCAGTGTCAATTGCAGGCATGTTTCGAGATTATCTTTTTGTCAAATTATTCGTCAAGAGCAAATGCTCGCATTACGGCAACCGCCACGAGCAAATGCTCCGATTCAGGTGCGTTTTGCCGGGCAATGCGCGTCATTGCGATTTCTGACCGTTTAAACTCCTTGCAAAATAAAAGGGGGGAGCCATGAAGACCCATAACGAATCCGCTTCCCAACAGCGTATTCGAACGTCCGGCGTCAAGCAGAGGAAATCGGGACGGTTTGGCACGAAGCCGGCCCCGGGGCGCAGCGAACTGGCGTTGAATCGGGAATTTCGGAAACGGCTGATCGCGAAGATGAACGAAGCGAAGGTCCCGGAAGAAGCAAGACTGGCCCATTTGTCGGCGATGACGGGGCGCGTACCCCAGACGTCGCGGCGATGGATCGATCCGATCAAGCCCGGCCTGCCCGACCTGGAGTCATTCATGCTGCTGTGCCTGGGTTTTCAGAGCGATGCAAACTGGCTGCTCGGCCTGCGCGAAGCCGATGACGTGATCGTACCCAAAGATGTGTCGCTGCCGGAGCGGGAGAGGCTGGCGCTGGATACGCCGGGCAGAGCGGCATGGATTGCGGCGATCGTCCATGATCTTGCCGAGGAAGTCGCCGGCTGCGATCCCCTGAAAATGCGCGGCGACGACATGGAGCCGCTGATCCACGATGGCGATACCCTGTTCGTCGACTCTAAAACACAGCGGATAGCCGGGAACGGCATTTATGTCGTCGAATACGACGGACGCGTCATGGTGCGTACCGTGGAGAACCGTATCGGGGCAGGGCTGGTGCTGAGCTGCGAGAATCGGAAGTACCAGGAATGCGTGGTGAAGAATGCTGCGGCGGCAAAGCGCCTGGGTCTGAAGGTGACTGGAAAAGTGCGCGGCTGCATCGGTATTGCGAAGTTCTGGAAATCATGTTGATGCAAGCCGAGACGGCGGCGCCCACTAGCGA
>JAKACN010000243.1 GCA_021821365.1 Pseudomonadota bacterium
GCTTACATGCTGCCCGGTGGCGTTGTGTCGCCGCCGGACATGCGACGCATACTGGCCTGCCAGGCGGCGCTCGACGACGTATCGCGATGGTACGAGACGCGCGTGACCGGTGCGCCGCTGGAGCAATGGCTGGCGCTGGACAATGCGGCATCCTTGTTCGCGTGGCTGGAACACGACGGCCCGGCGAGGAGCGCCTTGGGCCTGATGAGCCGGTTCATGCGTTCCATCGGCTTGCACCGCCTCGGCGCGGGGACGCCGCACATGCTCTCCTTCGGCGCGTCGCCATGCGACGGGCAAACGCCCACGGCCGGCTTTTATGACGGAGATGCGCGCCAGGTGCTGCCACTGGACCCGGTCCGCATCGTCGAGCATGTGCGCTACTCCTGGTTCCGCCAGTACGCAGGTGGGCGGCATCCGTGGGAGGGCGAAACCGTTCCCCTATACCAGCCGGGGTCCGACCGCTACACGTGGGCCAAGGCCCCGCGCTATGGAGACAAGGTAGTGCAGACGGGGCCGCTGGCGGAACTCGTCATCGGCGGCGATGCGCTGATCCGCGACCTGTTCGATACCGAAGGAGACAGCGCGTGGCTGCGCCAGGTCGCGCGCATGCGCCGTACCGGCCTCAAGCTGCTGCGCGCCCGGCAACTGCTCGATGACATGGCCGCCAACCTGGGCGAGCCGCACTTCCTCGGCCCTTCGGCGAATGCGGAGAAGGACGGGCAGGGATGCGGATTGATCATGGCGCCGCGCGGCGCGCTGGGCCACTGGATCAAGATCAGGAACGGCGTCATCGACAAATACCAGATCATCACGCCGACCGCCTGGAATGCCTCGCCCCGCGATAGCGCGGGTGAGATGGGGCACTGGGAGCGCAGCCTGATCGGCCTGCGCGTGGAGGATCCGGACGACCCGGTCGAGGTGGGGCATGTGATCCGTTCCCACGATCCATGCCTGGTCTGCTCAGTCCATTTCCTGGGGAGCGGCCGGCGCGTGCGCTACGCCGCGTGAACCATGCGCCACGTCATCTGTTTCGGCAATGCACTGCATGGCGATGACGGGTTCGGTCCCGCGGTGCATGCGCGCCTGGCGCAACGGGCACTGCCGCCAGAGTGGAGAGCATTCGACGCCGGATGCCGTGGCCTCGACGCATTGGCGCTCTTTCAATGCGAGGAGGTCATTATCGTTGATGCCGCCGCGCCGGCCGGAAAACCTGGCCGGCTGGGACGACCTGCGGTGTCCGGTATCGACATGGAGACCTCCTTCGTGGGACATGACGCCGGGGTCGGCTATCTCCTCCGGGCGCTGGCGGTACTCGATGGGCAGTTGCCCGCACTGCGCATCCTGACCGCGGAGATGGAGCGCATTGCGCCGTTTCAGCCCGGGCTGTCGCTGCCGATGACGCGCGCCGTCGATGAGGCGGTGAAAATGTTGCGCGGGTGGATGCAGATTCGGGGCGAAGACATGAGGGGCGGCGAAGGTGACGGTTCCGGCAGCGGCCTACGGGAGGAGCAATGAGCGAGAGCAATCAGTTGCGCAATCTGCATGACGAGCTCGACGCGCTGCGTCTGGCCAACGCTGCGCTTGAGGCGCAAATGATCGCCGCGGCGGAAATCTCCGATCGCATGCTGCGCGAGCTGGAAACCCAGCGCAATGCCTTGCGCGATGCGCATCAACGCGAGTATGCGCTTGCGCGCTTCGCGCAGCGGGTCATGGATACGGTGGCATGTGTGGTCGTCGTGCTCGGGCCGGATGGACGGGTGCGGCAGGAGAATCGCTATGCGCAGGAGCATCTCGCCGCGGAGCGGGGCAGCCTGGAAGGATGCGCGCTGGATGACCTGCTGCATCCGGAAGAACGCGACGCGCTGGCACGCCATCAGCCCGCGACGCCGTGGCTGGCGCAATCGGCCTTGTTCGAAACGGTGCGGCAGCAAGGCGTCTACAGCGCCGAACACCGCATCCTGGCAAAGGGAAGCGCGTATCAGCACTTCCTGGTCAATGCGACCATGCTCTACGGGCACCAGGGGACCGAAGAAGGCGCCGTCATCAATGCGATCGACATCACCACCCTGAAGGAACAGGAATTTCGCCTGCGCGTCAACGAAGCACGGCTGAACGAGGCGCAACAGGTGGCCCACCTCGGCAGCTGGGAGCTGGACCTGCGGACCACTGCACTGACCTGGTCGGCAGAGGTGTTCCGTATCGTCGAACTCGATCCGGCCTGTTCCGACGCATCGTTCGAGGTCTTTCGCGGCCTCGTCCACCCGGAGGACCGCGCCGCCGTCGAAGGCGCGTTCGCCGGGCCGCTCCTGGCCCGCCAGCCGCGCGAGCTCGTGCATCGTCTGCTGTTTCGCGACGGCCGGATCAAATGGGTGAACGAGCGATGGCTCACCCATTACGACATCGATGGAACAGCCGTGCGCGCGCTGGGCACCATGCAGGACATTACCGCGCAAAGACAGGCGGAGGAGGACATCCGCCTGTCGGCCAGCGTGTTCGAGAACAGCCTGAACGCTGTTCTGATCACCAGGCCGGATGGCAGCATTTACAAGGTCAACCGGGCATTCACCGAGATTACCGGATACGGCGAAGCGGAAGTGATCGGCAAGACGCCGCACGTGCTCACCGCGGGTCATCACGACGATACTGTCTATCGCGACGTGTGGGAGTCGCTCCGGCGCCACGGCAAATGGGAAGGCGAGATGCCGAATCGCCACAAGAACGGGCGGATGATGGCGATCTGGCAAAGCGCCTCGGCCGTGCGCAACGCGCATGGGGAGATCACGCACTATATCGGCGTCTTCTACGACATCTCGGAGCAGAAGGCATCCGCCGAGCGCGTCTATCGTCTTGCCCACTACGACGTGCTGACCGGATTGCCGAACCGTTCGTTGCTGCTGGACCGCTGCGAACGCGCGCTGGCCCGTGCCAGGCGAGAAGCAAGTCGGTTCGCGGTACTCTTTCTCGATCTGGACCGCTTCAAGCACATCAATGACAGCCTCGGACATCCCGTGGGTGACGAACTGCTGCGCGCGGTGGCAAAACGGATTCAACAGACGCTGCGCGAAGACGACACGGTGGCGCGCATCGGCGGCGACGAGTTCGTGGTGCTCGTGGAGAATATCGAATCGAACCATGATGCCGTCGTGATTGCGGACAAACTCCTGGACGCCTTCGCGCGGCCGTTCGAACTGCGCGCCCATACGCTTTCGGTGGGCACAACCGTGGGCGCCAGCGTTTATCCGGACCATGGCCTCGACGTGACTGCACTGATCAAGAATGCCGATCTGGCCTTGTACCGGGCGAAGGAGAACGGGCGAGGGTGCTTCAGGTTCTACGACACGCAGCTGACGAAATTCGCTACCGAGCGCATGGGGCTGGAGAATGACCTGCGCCAAGCGATGCAGCACCATGAGCTCAAGGTGCATTACCAGCCCTTCTACACGCTCGGCGACGGCCGGATCATCGGCGTCGAGGCACTGCTGCGCTGGCAGCATCCCGGGCGGGGTATCGTTTCTCCCGACACGTTCATTCCGATCGCGGAGGACACCGGACTCATCATCACGCTGGGAAACTGGGTGCTGGAGCAGGCATGCCGCCAGGGCAGGGAATGGATCGATGCCGGCCTGAGGCTGGACACCATCGCGGTCAATCTCTCGGGAATCCAGATCCAGCGCGGCAATATCGTCGCAGCCGTGGCACGCGTGCTGGAGGACACGGGCTTGCCGGCACATTGCCTGGAACTCGAAATTACCGAGACCTACATCATGCGTCACATCGAGCGCGATATGCATGAACTGCAGGCCTTGCATGCGATGGGCGTGCACCTGGCAATCGATGATTTCGGCACGGGGCAGTCCTCCCTGAGCTATCTCCGCCGCCTCCCGGTCAGCAAGCTCAAGATCGACCGCTCTTTCGTGGCGGACGTCGCGCATCGGGGAACCGGCGCCACCATCACGCGCGCCATTCTCGGGCTGGGCAGGGAACTGCAGATGACGGTGGTGGCGGAAGGTGTGGAAACCACGGAGCAGGAGGCATGGCTGCGCACGCTGAACTGCGACCAGGTGCAGGGTTTTCGTTACAGCAAGGCGGTCGAACCGGAGGTGCTGACGGCGATGCTGATGGACAGCCGGGCGCGCATGGCGCCCGGTTGAACATGCGCGGGTCGATGTGCCGGCCGGTCAGCGCCGAGGATGAGTTCGCATGGGCAGGAAACACGGGCTGCACACCACCGATTGAGATGGGAAACCGGTCATGTCAGCATCAATTGGAAAATCGGCGGCTTGTTCAGTGTTGCCCTTAGCAGGCCCTGCCGCCTAACAGCGGTTCAATCTGCCAGCTACAGACGAGGCCGATTCTCGACTTTCAAATCATCGCTTCGCGCCTTCAATTTGACGAAGCAGAAAGTGCTCGTCACGCCCCGTCTTCCGGCGATGCCACAAGTACCTCAATACCCAATTTCTCGACCTCTTGACGGATGCTCTTGTCGACACCATCGTCCGTAATGACACGGGTCACCTTGTCCAGATGAGCAATCCGAAATATCGCTTGAGAACGGAACTTGGACGAGTCCACCATCACATTCACCACCTGCGCGGCCTCGATGAAAGCCCGGTTCATTGCGGCCTCTTCGGGCGATAGCATGGCAATGCCGCCCGACGGCGAAATGCCATGCACTCCCAGGAAAGCCGCGCGAACCGTGATGTCGTCGAACGCTCCGGGAGCCGGGCGGCTGACCGAGGTCATTTTCTTGAAGTCGACACAGCCTGACAGCAGATAGACGGACGCGTTTCGGCTTTGCGCTAACTCCATCGCGACCGTCAGGCCATTCGTCACCACATGGAGATTGTGATGGCCCCGCAGCGCCTCGGCCAAATGCCTCGACGTTGTTCCTCCGTTGAGCAGAATGCAGTCTCCATCAGAGACCAATTGCGCAGCCAGTTCCGCAATTGCCCGCTTTTCGCGGCAGTTCTCCCGTTCTCGCTCCGCGTAGCTGACGCTCTCGTAACGAGCCCAACCTTCGGCCAGGACCTCGCCCGAGACAGCCCCGCCTCTCGTGCGTTCCAGCAGTCCCCGCTCCTGCAATTCGATCAGGTCGCGCCGAATCGTAATGGGAGAGGTCTGAAATTTTTCAGCCAGCACATTGACCTCGACCGCCCCCCCGCCTTGGACCAGAGCAATGATCGCTTTCTGGCGAACAGCTTTAAGCATATGGAACCTCGACAATGAATACGGAGCGTATTAGACACCAAAGACCGTAGAGCGAACAATATTGAACAACAAAACAGCCGCATTGATTGCAAGTTCTGTCATGTGGCGGTCATTTTCTATCTTTAATATGCCGCTTATGAACATAAACGATCAAATACAAGCAGTTATTTTCGACGTCGATGGCACCATGTTTGATACGCTTCCGTCGCTCTCGAAGGCAGCGAATGAGGTACTCATGCAAGCCGGCATGGCGAAGGTGCTGACGCCGCTCTTGCGGCCCGCGCTGAATGAAGGATTGCGGCCCATGTTCCGCAAGGCCATCGCATTACAGGCGAGTCCCGTCAATGCGGACACGGCACACGAGCTCGAAAACGCGTATATGGCGCACTACATGCGGCACTTACTGCCGACAGCTCCCTTGTTTGCCGGTGTATCCGCTGCACTCGCGGCGCTGAGATTACATGGGTTGAAGCTGGGCATCTGCACCAATCGTGACCGCGCATCGACCGATGTGCTGCTGTCCTCGGCTTCGATTGCCCATTTTTTTGACATCATCGTTGGAATCGATGACGCGCCAAAGCCAAAGCCGGCAGCCGATCCCTTGCTGCGAGTCTTGCAGCAGATGGGCGTATCCCCGGTCAATGCGTTATTCGTGGGCGACTCATATATGGACGCCCGCTGCGCCCAGCTGTCTCAGGTTCGTTTTGCCGCCCATCTTGGCGGCTACGCCGGACATCTTCGCGACCTGCTCCCGAACGTCCTGACATTTGATGGTTACGACCAGCTCGTCAGCTGGGTGCTTGACAGCCTGAACATCACCGAGGAGGCCCGTTATGCCTGACATTCGTATCTCTGGACTCACCAAGCAATTCGGGAGCACGAAGGTCCTCAAAGGACTGGACCTGACAGTCAGGGATGGGGAGTTCTTGACCCTGCTCGGCTCATCCGGCTGCGGCAAATCCACCCTGCTCAGACTGATTGCGGGACTGGATCATCCCGATGCCGGCTCGGTTCACCTCGGTGAACAGAATCTATTGGCTCTGTCACCCAGCCAACGCAATTGCGCAATGGTATTTCAGTCATATGCCCTGTACCCGCACATGACGGTGCGCGAAAACATTTGCACGCCCCTGCTGATGCGCGGCCTCCACTTCTGGCAGCGGCTACCTGCCGCCCATCTATTCTCGTCCAAGACACGCCAAAGGAAGGCCGAGGCCGAGGCAAGCGCCCTCAAGGTGGCAAAGAGCCTCGGAATCGATGGACTGCTTGAGCGAAAGCCAGCTCAACTGTCGGGCGGCCAGCGTCAGCGCGTCGCCCTTGCACGCGCCATGGTGCGTCGTCCGGCAGTGTTCCTGTTTGACGAACCGTTGTCCAACCTCGACGCCAACCTGCGTCAGACCCTTCGCGCGGAAATCCGCCAGCTTCATGACGAGTTGGGCGTGACATTCATTTATGTGACCCATGACCAGCATGAGGCCATGTCGATGTCGGATCGCGTTGCGGTGATGCGGGAGGGGCGCATCCTGCAGCTCGGGACGCCGGAGGAAATCTATAACCGACCTGCGGACCTCGACGTCGCCCGCTTCGTCGGCGCGCCGCGCATCAATTTGCTCAATGGCGAAGTCAGGAGCAACGGCACGGTATGGGTGCAAGGTCACCAGATCGGCTATTCCGATGACAAGCCAGGCTTGTTCCGTATCGGTTTCAGACCCCAGGCAGCATCCCTGGAGAGCGTCGCCGGAATGGAAGTCAAAGGCACGGTTCTGAGCATGGAATACCTTGGTGCCGAACTGATCGCATCGCTTCGCGTCGACGGTGCCGAAGAGCCTTCCGTCTTTTGCCTTCCGGCCAACGGACATGCGATCCGACCGGGCCAGGCTCTTCGGGTTGTGGTCCCTCTTGACGCCATCCATCTGTTCGACTCGGAAGGCCAACGCCGCGTATTTGATCCGTGTCCGATTCTGGCAAGCGAAGCGGCCTGAGGTACGAATATGCGAGTCAATCCGTTTCACACCGCGCTGCTGCTCACCCCGGCGACGGTGCTTATCATCGTACTGTTGCTGGCTCCCGTCGCCATCGTCGCCGTCATGTCACTGACCGACTGGCAATTCGGAGCCGCCTCGCTGGACTGGGTCGGGCTGGCGAATTACCGCGAACTCTGGGATGACGTGGTCTTTCGCAAGTCGATCGCCAATACGTTGCTCTATCTCGTGATAGTGACGCTTGGTTCGATTGCGGTCGGTCTTGGTGCGGCACTACTCATTGAGTCGGATAGCCAGTTCCGGGCCTTCTACAGAACGGCGTTTTTCATGCCGGTGGCTTCCACGCTGATCGCCATGGCAGTGGTCTGGCAATTCCTGCTGCATCCCGACGTGGGTCTGGTCAATCATGCGCTCGGGCTTTTAGGCGTCGAACCGCAT
>JAKACN010000244.1 GCA_021821365.1 Pseudomonadota bacterium
TGAACACCTTCACGCCGGTCGGCACCGCGATCAGCATGGTCGCGTACATGAAGAACAGCTGGCCGGTCACTGGCATGCCGGTGGTGAACATGTGGTGCGCCCAGACGATGAACGACAGGATCGCGATCGAAGCCGTCGCATAGACCATCGAAGCGTAGCCGAACAGCTGCTTGCGGGCAAAGGCAGGGATGATCTGCGAGATGATGCCGAAGGCCGGCAGGATCATGATGTAGACCTCGGGATGCCCGAAGAACCAGAAAATGTGCTGGTACATCACCGGATCGCCGCCGCCGGCCGCGTTGAAGAACGAGGTGCCGAAGTGGCGATCGGTCAGCGTCATCGTGATGGCGCCTGCGAGCACCGGCATCACCGCGATCAGCAGGTAGGCGGTGATCAGCCAGGTCCAGCAGAACATCGGCATCTTCATCAGCGTCATGCCGGGGGCGCGCATGTTGAGGACGGTGGTAATGATGTTGATAGAGCCCATGATGGACGACGCGCCCATGATGTGCACCGCGAAGATCGCCATATCCATGCCGACGCCCATCTGCGTGGATAGCGGTGCGTAGAGCGTCCAGCCCGCTGCGGTTGCGCCGCCGGGCACCAGGAAGGAGGTGGCCAGCAGGATGGCGGCGGGCGGCAGCAGCCAGAACGAGAAATTGTTCATTCGGGCGAACGCCATGTCGGATGCGCCGATCTGCAGCGGGATCATCCAGTTCGCGAAGCCGACGAAGGCCGGCATGATGGCGCCGAACACCATGATCAGGCCATGCATCGTGGTCAGCTGGTTGAAGAATTCCGGCTGCACCAGCTGCAGTCCCGGCTTGAACAGCTCGGCGCGAATCAGCAGCGCCAGCACGCCGCCGGACAGCAGCATGATCATGGAGAACCACAGGTACAAGGTGCCGATGTCCTTGTGGTTGGTGGCGAACAGCCATCGCCGCCAGCCGTGCGGATGGTCGTGCGCGTGGTCGTGAGAGTGATCGTGTGCGTGATCAGCTACAGTGGTGCTCATGTCAATCTCCTGGTTCAATTACTTGCGCGCAGCCAGCACTTCAGCCGGTTGAACAATATTTTCCTGGGCCTTGTTGGACCAGTCGTTGCGTGTAAAGGTAATGACGGCAGCGATGTCGGTATCGGACAGCACGCCTTTCCATGGCGGCATGGCGCCCTTGCCGTTCAGCACCCGGTCAATCTGGCCAGCCTTGGGACCATTCACGATCTGGGAACCATCGAGGGCGGGGAACGATCCCGGCACGCCCTTGCCGTTCGGCTGGTGACACACGGCGCAGTTCGCGGCATAGACTTTTTCGCCGCGCTCCTTCATCTCTCCCAGCGTCCAGGTCTTGTTCGGATCCTCAGCCTTCGCAGCCATTTCTTTCTTCTTGCCATCGACCCACTTCTTGTAGTCTTCATCGCTCACCACGTTGACGACGATCGGCATGAAAGCATGCTCCTTGCCGCACAGTTCTGCGCACTGGCCGCGATAGACGCCTGTCTTTTCGGCGCGGAACCACGTATCGCGCACGAAGCCGGGGATCGCGTCCTGCTTGACGCCGAAGGCGGGGATCATCCAGGAGTGGATCACGTCGTTGGCGGTCAGTACCAGGCGGACCTTCTTGTTGACCGGGACGACAACCGGATTGTCGACTTCGATCAGGTAGTTGTCGTTCTTGACCTTGGTGGGATCAACCACTTGCTCGCGCGGGGTGGACAGCGCGGAAAGGAAGGAAATCCCTTCGCCCTCGCCCTTCAGGTAGTCGTAGCCCCATTTCCACTGCATGCCCGTCACCTTGATGGTGAGGTCCGGGTTGGAGGTGTCCTTCATGGCAACCACGGTCTTGGTTGCGGGCAGCGCCATGCCGATGACGATCAGGAACGGCACGACGGTCCAGGCGATTTCAACTGCAGTGCTTTCGTGGAAAGTGGCTGGACGGTGACCGACCGAACGCCGGTGCTTGATGATGGAATAAAACATGACGCCGAAGACCGCGACGAAAATCACCAGGCAGATGATCAGCATCAGGTTGTGCAGCGAGTAGATTTCCTCGGCAATCCTCGTTACCGGCGGCTGAAAAGTCATTTCGCGGACGGCCGGACCGCCAGGGCTGTCGACCACTGCCCATGACGGCATGCTGGCGGCCAGAAGCGACGCACCGAGCATCAAGGATTGAAGGCGCTTTGCAAGTTTCATAGTTTCCTCAAAATCCTAAAATTGGAATTCTGTTTATTTCTCCGACGCCAGCGCGCGTTTCATCCCCCACGCCATCTTGCGTCCTTTTTATCCTGCCAACGCTGGTCGACTCACGAGCCATCGCAGGCACTTTGATACACGCCTGACAAGGATCGGGGATGACATGCCGGATTTCTTGCACGCACTCCATCGACAGGTATTGCATATCGGTGCGAAGTGCTGACCCCGGCAGCAAAAATTTGCAAGCCCGGTTGCCGGTTTCCCGGGAACTGAACGCATGACCCCGACCGGAAGCAAGGCCAGGAAGGGATCAGGCAAACAGCGAGGTAATCGCGCGCCGCACCGAAAACGCCAACGCTTTCGGCGCGGCGACTATGAACAATGACGCCTTACAAAAATCCTGCACTTGACGAACGTCAGTAACCATTCGTCATGCAGAAAAGAGTAGGGTCAATTGCAAGCTGGGGAAGTATATGCCGGAACGCGCATGGATATCAAGCATAAAAATTTCTGCGGCACAATGATCCAGATCATTTTTTTCGAAAGTCGAGCCGGATAATTGCCTCGCCGCTGGAGGTTTTTGTGGGAGCGGGCCGGAATGCGTGACCGTAGATGATTTCAAAAGTCAGGGGGAGCTTGCCGTCCGGGTCTCGCATCTGCTCCAGCACCCGCGTCACTGCTGCCCATGCGTGCCGGCCAAACAGTCCTCGCCTGCGGGTTGCAAGCGGGTTGCCACCCCAGGCGCGAACGTCCGACAGAAGTTTGCCGATGGAGTCATACGTGACCGTGATGGTTTCCATGTCCATCACCGGCGTCGAGAATCCCGCATTGACCAGCATGTCGCCGAAGTCGTGCATATCGACGAAGGAGAGTGCATGCGCTCCGCGGTCCGCGACGGAAAAGGCGGACCGGATTTCCTTGAGGGTATCCGGTCCGAAGCAGGAGAACATCAACAATCCGTCCACGCGCAGCGCTCGCCGCCACTCCGCAAACACGCGATCGGGATGTGGATGCCAATGCAGGGCGAGATTCGACCAGATGACATCAATGCTGCCGTTCTTGAAAGGCAATTGCCCGAAGTCGCCGCATACAAGGCCGCTCGCGGCATCCAGTCCGGCGCCGACGCGGCCTGGCAGCCACCTGGTCAGCAGACGGTTCATGGACGACATCGCAGCGCGCTGACGCTCGCGAGCTACCGACAGCAGCGACGGCGATGCATCCAGCCCCAGCACCTGCGCATCGGAATAGTGTTCCTGCAGTTGCGGCAAGTCATCGCCCGTGCCGCAACCGAGGTCGAGGACCCGTTCCGGCTTGATCTTCACCAGCGGCAGCCGCTCGTGCATGCGGCGGGCGATTTCCCGGCGCAGGAATTCCGAATCGGCCAGGCGGGCGGGCGAGCCGAACAGCCTGCGCAAACGATCCATGTCGATCGGATTGATTGAGTTACTATCGGGCGACGTCGATTGCGAAGGCACGAGGAATTCCCGCCATGTCAATGAGATAATGGTCTGAGTGTACACGCTTGAAGGTTTGCCTGCTCCATGTTTTCCCGCTTGCTTAACTGGTCGCAACATCTGCGGGCTCGCCTGCCGGCCCTGCTCCCGTCTTCCTGCGCGCTGTGCGGATGCGACAGCTCGGCGACGGTGTGCGAGGGATGCCGCACGCAGTTCTTCGCGCAACGCACGCACCGCTGCGCACGATGTGCGATGACACTGGCGGATGCGTCCGCCAGCGAATGCGGTGACTGCCTGAAGCAGCCGCCGGCGTTCGATGCGACAATTGTCGCCACCGACTATGCGCCGCCGGCCGACCGGCTCGTGCTGGCACTGAAGTTCGGCAGCCGCCTGGAGCTTGCTCCGCTGTTTGCCGGCATGTTGCGCGACGCCATGCTGAATGCGCCGAAGACGAAGTTGCCGCAACTGCTGACGGCAACACCGCTCGGTCGCCGGCGCTTGATGGAACGCGGCTTCAACCAGGCACTGGAAATCGCCCGGCCGCTGTCGCGGGCGCTCGGCGTAGAGCTCGATGCGCGCCTGGTCATGCGTCAGCGGGATACCCAGGCGCAATCGCTGCTGCATCCGGACGAGCGGCGCAAGAACATGCGCGACGCATTCTCGGTCAGGCCGGACGCAATCGACCGGCTGCGCGGCCTGCACATTGGCTTGGTGGATGACGTCATCACCACCGGCGAAACGCTGAATGAGCTGGCGGCGACATTGAAACGTTTTGGCGCGGCGCGAGTGACGAATTTCGTGTTCGCGCGCACGCCGCAGAAGTAACAGGGAGAAGTGCTTGTTCCACGTCGTACTGGTTGAACCCGAGATTCCGCCGAATACGGGAAATGTAATCCGCTTGTGCGCGAATACCGGCGCTACACTGCACCTCATCGAGCCGCTCGGCTTCCCGCTGGACGACGCAAAGATGCGTCGCGCGGGACTCGACTATCATGAATATGCGGCGATGAAAGTGCACCGCAACTGGGAAGCATTCATCGCCAGCGAAACGCCCGACCCGCAACGCATGTTCGCGCTGACCACACATGGATCGAGGCCGTTTGCATCGGTCGCATTCCAGCCTGGCGACCTGTTCGTGTTCGGTTCGGAAACGCGCGGTCTGGCACCCGCACTGCGCGAGTCGTTCCCTGCTTCGCAGCGGATCCGGCTGCCGATGCGGCCGAACAACCGGAGTCTGAATCTATCGAATACCGTTGCCGTCGTGGTCTATGAAGCATGGCGGCAGAACGGCTTTGCTGGCGGAAGTTGAACTCACATCACCTTTTCAAGGAAACATCATGCAATTGCGCTCTTTACTCTCCTTTGCCGTCATCGCGCTCGCCTGCGGCTTCGTCAACGCGCAGGAATACAAGCTCAAGGACCTGCGCCTCGAAAATCCGTATGCAAGGGCGACCGTGCCTGGCCAGCCTGCCGGAGGCGCATTCGTCACGATCGAAAACACGGGCAAGACCGCGGACAAGCTGATCGCTGTCAGCTCGCCTGTCGCGAAATCGGTTCAGATCCACACGATGTCGATGGAAGGCAACGTGATGAAAATGCGCGAGGTGCCGCAGATCGAATTGAAGCCCTCGGAAAAACTCGTGATGAAACCGGGCGACGGTTACCACGTCATGCTGATCGGCTTGACCAAGCCTCTGAATGCCGGAGACAAGTTCCCGCTGACCCTGACCTTTGAACGGGCGGGAAAGGTCGAAGTGTCAGTGACGGTGCAAGACCGGAACATGCCCGCCGGCGGGCAAGGCATGCATCACGGGAATTGACCCGGTCAGCCGGCGTAATGCCGGTATAGCTTGTAGCGTCCGTCCGGTTGAATCAGGACCACATCATATGGATCCTTGCGTGGCCCCTCCATGCCGGGCGATCCGGCGGGCATGCCCGGAGCGGCCAGCCCCTTCGCGCGCGGCCGCTCGGCCAGCAGGCGCTTGATGTCCTGCGCAGGGACATGCCCTTCAATGGCGTAGCCGCCGACCATCGCCGTGTGGCACGAGCCGACTTCATCCGGCAGGCCGAACTTTTTCCGATAGACGGATGGATCGGGCACGTCGTGGGTGTTGACGACGAACCCATTGGCACGGAGATGGTCAACCCAGAGGTGGCAGCAACCGCATGTCGGACTCTTGTAAACCTCGACGACAGGCGCGGCCGCATGTGCCACGCCGACCGGCAGCACGATGGCAGCGAGCGCGGCTTGTAACAGTGTTCGTCGTTGCACGATTCATATCCTCCCTATGCACGCGCCGCGGGAGCGGCCGATTGCCCTCAAATTAGCATGCGTGGAGGCAATCGGCACGTGCGTCAGATCAAACTTTTTCGAGGCGGATCGTCGGGCGGATTTCGCCGGTGCGCAATCCCCGCAGATTCCTGATTTCGGGACGGAACCAGGAAGCAAGCGGCGTGGAATCGACCGCTCCGAGCAGGCCGATCTGCTGCAACACGGCGATGGCGGCGGGATACAGGGCGCGCGCATTACCGTCGGCGACCTTGATCGCGACGCCCAGGCCTGCGGAACGAATACCGATGGCCTGCACGCCCTCCGCGCCGCCCTTGGCAATCCAGTCGCCCGGGGTGGTCTGCATGAAGGCGAGGTCGGCACGTCCGTGGCCCGACACGAGTTCCGGATGGCGGGTCATCGCTCCGAACAGTTCGCCAAACAGGTCGCCGAACTCGGCGTCCTTGTCGCCCTGCGCCAGGCGCGCGTAGGCAAGCGCGAGGCGCGACAGCGGCATGGCGTAGTTGGGCGCTGAGCATCCGTCGGTGCCGGCCACGAGATCGGCCGGCGCCATGCCGGCAGCCTGCGCCACACTTTCGCGGACCGCCTCCTGCAGGGGATGGGCCGGATCGAGATAGCTGTCGAGCGGGTGGCCGTGCTGCACGCAGTAGGCGAGAAAGCCGGCATGCTTGCCGCTGCAGTTGTTGTATAGCTGGTTGAAGCGTTCCTCCGCCGTCGGCTGCCTGTTTTCGATGCTGTAGCGGATCGGCACATGGCAGCCGCAACGCAGGTGATGCTCGTCGCAGCCTGCCTTGCCGAGCATCGATTGCACGGCTTCGATGTGCATCGCTTCACCCGAATGGCTGGCGCACATCAGTGCAATCTCCTGCGAGGTGAAACCGAAGCGGGCGGGGCCGCCGGCACGCAGGAAGGGCAATGCCTGGAACGGTTTCAGGGTGGAACGCGTGAAGGTCAGGAAATGCGGATCGCCGGCGTAATACAGCACTTTGCCGTCGAGGTCGACGACCGCGACCGCGCCATGATGGATCGATTCTAGCTGCGCGCCGCGCGTGGCTTCCGCCAACGGAGCGAAGTTCATGTCTTTATCCCTTGCGGACCTTGGTCAGCAGGCGCGTGGTCGAGCGGTCGTGGCGGAAGTCGATGGCGACGGCACGGCCGCCATAGGCAGTTGCGGCGCGTCCTTCCGGGATGGCGCTCATATCGTAGTCGCCGCCTTTCACATACACGTCGGGCCGCGCTTCCTGCACGACTTCGAGGGCCGTGTCTTCGTCAAACGGAACGACCATGCTGACCGATTCCAGCGCGGCGAGAATGGCCATGCGGTCCTCGCAGGTATTGATCGGCCGGTCGTCGCCCTTGCCGAGGCGCTTGACCGAGGCATCGGTATTGACTGCGACCACGAGCGAAGCGCCGAGTTCGCGCGCTTCTGCGAGATAGGTGACATGGCCGCGGTGCAGGATGTCGAATACGCCGTTGGTCAGCACCACCGGCTTGGGCAATTGGGTGACACGCTCCCTGAGGTTGGCGCGCGCGCAGATCTTCTTTTCGAAATCGGACATGATGAAAGTAAAAGGCCGCAAGCTCGTGCTTGCGGCCCCTAGCTCACCCTAGCCCTTGTCCCGGCGCTGCCCATCCGGTCGGCCGGACCGCGCCCTGGCCGAGGCGGGCAGCAACTTCCT
>JAKACN010000245.1 GCA_021821365.1 Pseudomonadota bacterium
CCGCGTCGCTGGTCACGACGAATCCATGCGCGAAGCCTGGCGGCACCCACATCTGCCGCTTGTTTTGCGCGGACAGCACGGCGCCGACCCACTTGCCGAACGTCGGCGAACTCTTGCGGATGTCGACCGCCACGTCGAATACCTCACCCGCGACCACGCGCACCAGCTTCCCCTGCGGTTGCCGGATCTGGTAATGCAGGCCGCGCAAGACGTTCTTCTCCGAGCGCGAATGATTATCCTGCACGAAACGCAAGTCTGTCACCCCGGTCAGCTCCATGAATTCACGCTGATTGAAGCTCTCGAAGAAGAAGCCGCGGTCGTCGCCGAATACCTGCGGCTCGAGGATGGCAACACCAGGGATCGCTGTCGGTATCAGCTTCAGCATCAGAACACCGTATCGTTCAGGATACGCAGCAGATACTGGCCGTAGCCGTTCCTGCGCAGCGGATGGGCCAGCTTTTCGAGCTGCGCGGCACTGATGTAGCGCTTGCGGTAGGCAATCTCCTCGGGGCAGGCGACCTTCAGGCCCTGGCGCTTTTCGATCGTGGCGATGAACTGGCCGGCATCCATCAGCGATTCGTGCGTGCCGGTGTCGAGCCAGGCCATGCCGCGCCCCATCACTTCGACGTTCAAACTGCCGCACTCCAGATAGGCGCGATTGACGTCGGTGATTTCGAGTTCGCCGCGGGCGGAAGGACGCATGCTGGCGGCAATGTCGCATACCTGCCGGTCGTAGAAATAGAGCCCTGTCACCGCGTAATTCGATTTCGGTTCCGTCGGCTTTTCCACGATGCTGATCGCGCGGCGATTGCCGTCGAATTCGACCACGCCATAACGCTCCGGGTCCTGGACGTGGTAGGCGAACACCGTCGCCCCTTCCGTGCGCGAGGCGGCCACACGTAACTGCGCATCGAAGTCGTGGCCGTAGTAGATGTTGTCGCCAAGGATCAGCGCCGACAGGGCATCGCCGACGAATTCGCGCCCGATGATGAATGCCTGTGCCAGACCTTCGGGTGCCGGCTGCACCGCGTAGCGGATGCTGATGCCCCACTGGCTGCCGTCGCCGAGCAATTCGGTGAAGCGCGGGGTGTCCTGCGGCGTCGAGATGAGAAGGATGTCGCGTATCCCTGCCAGCATCAGCGTGGTCAGCGGATAGTAGATCATCGGCTTGTCGTACACGGGAAGCAACTGCTTGGAGAGCGACATCGTGACCGGATACAGTCGCGTGCCGGAACCGCCGGCGAGGATGATGCCTTTGCGCTGGCTGTTCATGCGCGGCTCTCCTTGCCTTGTCCGTCGATTTGTTCGACACACTTCGTGTACTCGCCGGACTGCACCTCGCGCACCCACTCCCGGTGTTCGAGGTACCAGCGCACGGTCTTCTGAATGCCGCTCTCGAAAGTTTCGGCCGGTTTCCAGCCGAGTTCGCGCCCGATCTTGCGCGCGTCCATCGCATAGCGACGATCATGCCCCGGCCGGTCCTTCACGAAGGCGATCTGGTCGCGATAACTGCCCGCCGCCTTCGGCGCCAGCAGATCGAGTATGTCGCAGAGCGTGTGCACCACGTCGAGATTGGTCTTTTCATTCCAGCCGCCGATGTTGTAGGTTTCGCCCGGCCTGCCATCCTGCAGCACGCGCCGGATGGCGGCGCAGTGGTCGCCGACATACAGCCAGTCCCGCACGTTCTGCCCGTCGCCATAGATCGGCAGGTCCTTGCCGGCCAGCGCATTCGCGATCACCAGCGGGATCAGCTTTTCAGGAAACTGGTAGGGGCCGTAGTTGTTGGAGCAGTTGGTGGTCAGGGTCGGCAGGCCGTAGGTGTGATGGTAGGCGCGCACCAGGTGATCGGACGCGGCCTTGGATGCGGAATACGGACTGTTCGGCGCGTAGGCGGTTGTCTCGGTGAACGGCGTGTCGCCCGGCTCGAGCGATCCATACACCTCGTCGGTGGACACGTGCAGGAAACGAAAACGGATTCGCTCGGCATCGCTCGCATCCCGCTGATACGCACGTGCTGCCTCGAGCAGGCTGAATGTACCGTTGACGTTGGTCGTGATGAATTCGCGCGGTCCGACGATGGAGCGGTCGACATGGCTTTCGGCCGCAAAGTGCACGATGGCACGAGGCCGGTGCCTGTTCAGCAGGCTGGTGACAAGCGCCGTGTCGCCGATGTCGCCCTTCACGAAGACGTGGCGGGAATCTTGCCGCAACGACAACAGGTTCGTCAGGTTGCCGGCGTAGGTCAACTTATCCAGGTTTACAACCGGCTCGGCAGACCCCGCCAGCCAGTCGAGAACAAAGTTCGAGCCGATGAAGCCCGCCCCACCAGTTACCAAGATCATTTATGCCTGCATCCAGTAAAAACGGTAAACCTATGATTTTACTCGAAATTAATTATTAAAATCTTACGATATCAATTACATCAGGATTCGTGTCGTCCATGGGTAAGCATTTGTTACGGCAACTGGCATCCGGAAAAAAGGTTTACCGTGCTTATATAATCTTCCTTTGCGCCGCACATCTTGCGAAAAAGCAACCCGGCAGCGCATTTCTGTCGAATAACTCACGTTTATGACCACTTACGCCATTGGCGACCTGCAGGGCTGCCGCCCGAAGCTGAATGAACTCCTTGACCGCGTCCGTGCCGTTTCCCCCGATCCCCGCCTGATCTTCGTCGGCGACCTCGTCAACCGCGGCCCGAATTCTCTGGAAACCCTGCGCGACGTGATGGCGCTCGGGGAACGCGCCGAGACTGTCCTCGGAAACCATGATCTGCATCTGCTCGCGGTGGCCTGCGGCTTGCGCAAGGCGCATCGGTCGGACACGCTCGACGACATCCTGGCCGCGCCCGACCGCGACGAACTGATCGACTGGGTGCGCCGGCGTCCGCTGGCATTGCGCATCGATGATCATCTGCTGGTCCATGCCGGCGTGGTGCCGCAATGGACCACGACGCAGACCATGGATCTGGCGGCGGAGGTAGAAGAAGTGCTGCGTGGACCGAACTGGGTGGATTTCCTGGCCCAGATGTACGGCAACGAGCCAGCCCAATGGAATGACGCGCTGAAAGGCGCAGACCGCCTGCGCTGCATCATCAACGCCCTCACCCGCATCCGCTTCTGCACGGCGGAAGGAAGAATGGACCTGGCGGTATCGAAAGGCGTCGAAACCCAATTACCGGGCTACCTGCGGTGGTTCGAAGTGCCGGGACGGAAAACCGAAGATACGACCGTCGTGTTCGGCCACTGGTCGACACTGGGGCTGATCATGCGCCCCAAGCTGATCAGCCTCGATACCGGATGCCTCTGGGGCGGGCAACTCAGCGCCGTTTGCCTGGAAGACCGCCGCGTGGTGCAGGTCGATTGTCCGCAGTTTCAGAAACCCGGATCGATCTGATCCACCACCTTTTCCTCGGGGCCCAGCGCCAGCCCGATGGCATGGCGCGCGGCATCCGCCAGTTCGCGGCGGTGCGAATGCAAGCCGGTGTCGATAATGGGCAAAAGGCTTAGCTGCGCCGTCATCCCACCTGCCTTGAGGACGGCCAGCATGCTCTGCACGAAGGTCATCTCGCCGACGAAATCCGCCGCCGGATGGAATTCCCCTCCCTTGCCGACATACCGCACCGCGTAGGGCTGCACCGGCACCTTTGCCTCGATGGCGGCCTCGAACAGGTTGGCATGGAAAGGCAGCAGCATGCCCTGCGGCGCGGTCGTCCCCTCGGGAAAAAAGGCGACATGCTCGCCTGCATGCAGGCTGTCCACCAGCCCCTGGTAGATGCGCCTCACATCCTTCAGCTTGCCGCGCGCGATAAAGACGGTGCCGGCCTGTTCGCACAGCCATCCGATCAGCGGCCAAGTGCGGATATCCGATTTGGCCACGAAGCGGCAGGGATGGAATGTATTGATGACGAAAATGTCCAGCCACGAAACATGGTTGGCGACAATCAGCGCGCGCGGTGCGTCCCCTGCATCCCGGCCTTGACGGATCTCGACCTGGACACGGCACAGATCGAGCAGCCCGCGCGACCAGCGCCGCACTTGCCGCTGTTTTTCAGCCGCGCCGATCAGCGGAAAGAGCAATGCGCAAATCGCCAACCCCTGAAACAGGTGAAGCGCCACGCGCAGCAGGCGAAATGCGACCATGCGCGCGGCGGTCAGCGTTCGAAAGCGACATGCCCGGCAACGATGGTCGCCTTCACCTGGCCTGGCATTTCATAGCCGAGGAACGGTGTGTGCTTGCCCTGGCTGGCCAGCGTCTTTGCCTCCACCTTCCAGCGCGCCTCAGGATCGAACACGCAGACGTCGGCGATGCTTCCCACACCGAGGCGCCCCGAAGGCAGTCCGACCACCCGTGCAGGGTCGGCGGTGATCCTTGAGATCGCCTTCACGAGCGGCTGCTGCGACTTGTCGCTGCATTCGTCGGCCCATTTCAGTGTCAGCGACAGCAGTAGTTCGAGCCCCGTGGCGCCGGGCGATGCCTCGCCGAAGGGCAGCAGTTTCTCGTCGTCGTCGACCGGCGTATGGTCGGAGCAGATGACGTCGATCGTCCCGTCCAGCAGGCAACGGCGGATCGCGTCGCGGTCACGCTGGGCGCGGAAAGGCGGGCTGACCCGTGCATTGGAATCGAAATAGCCGATATCCACGTCGATCAGGTGCACGTGATGCGCGCCGACGTCGCACGTCACCGGCAAGCCTTCTTTCTTGGCTGCACGCACCAGTTCCAGGCCGGCAGCCGACGAGATGCGGCAGAGATGCACCCGCGCGCCGGTAGCGCGCACCAACTCGAATATCGTATGCAGGGCGATTGTTTCCGACATCACCGGCACGCCGGGCAAGCCCAGGCGCGACGCCACCGCGCCGCTATGGGCAATGCCGCTGCGCCCCAGGTGCGGATCCTGCGGTCGCAGCCACACGGTAAAGCCGAAAGTCTGTGCGTACTGCATCGCACGCAGCAGTACGGTGGTATCGAGGATCGGCGATTCCGCCTGCGAGAACCCGACGCAGCCGGCTTCCGTCAGCTCGGCCATCTCGGTCAAGGCCTCGCCTTTCAGACCGACGGTCAATGCGCCGAGCGGATAGACATGCGCCTGATTCAGGCTCTTGGCACGATGCTTGAGCATCTCGACCAGGCCCGGTTCGTCGAGCACCGGATCGGTATCCGGCGGACAGATCAGGCTGGTGACGCCGCCCTGCATTGCGGCCTGCATTTCGGATTCGAGCGTGGCCTTGTATTCGTAGCCCGGCTCGCGCAGGCGCGCGCTCAGGTCGACCAGGCCGGGCGCCACGATCATGCCGGCGGCATCGATGGTTCTGCTCGCCGTGAATCCCTCGGGCGCCTTCCCTATTGCGGCGATCTTGCCGGCAGCGATGTACACATCCTGCTGCGCGTCGATGCCGTTGGCCGGGTCGATGACGCGGCCATTCTTGATGTGGATTTTCATCTCTTAGTTTCCCGCCAAAATGCTCATGACCGCCATGCGCACCGCAATACCGAACGTGACCTGCGGCAGGATCACCGCCTGCGCGCCGTCCGCCACCGCCGAATCGATCTCGACGCCGCGGTTCATCGGACCCGGATGCATCACGATCGCATCCGGCTTTGCCAGTGCGAGACGTTCCGGCGTCAGGCCGTAGCTCTTGAAGAATTCCTGTGCGGAAGGCAGCAGCGCGCCGCTCATGCGCTCATTCTGCAGGCGCAGCATGATGATCACGTCGACACCCTTCAGTCCTTCGCTGATATCGGTGAACACGCGCACGCCCATCTGCTCCAGGCCGCCCGGCAGCAGGGTCTTGGGGCCGATCGCTCGCACTTCCGGCACGCCGAGCGTGGTCAGAGCGTGGATGTCGGAACGCGCCACGCGGCTGTGCAGGATGTCGCCGACGATCGCCACCGTCAGATTGCTGAAATCCTTCTTGTAGTGCCGGATGGTGTACATGTCGAGCAGGCCCTGCGTCGGGTGCGCATGGCGCCCGTCGCCCGCATTCACCACGTGCACGTGCGGCCGCTGCGTGTCGACGAGATGCTTGGCGATCAGGTAGGGTGCGCCCGACTGCGCATGGCGCACCACGAACATGTCGGCGTGCATCGCGGCGAGGTTGTCTATGGTATCGAGCAGGGATTCCCCTTTTGTCGTGCTCGATGCGGCGATGTTCAGGTTGATCACGTCCGCCGACAGGCGCTTGGATGCGATCTCGAAGGTCGTGCGGGTGCGCGTCGAGTTCTCGAAGAACAGGTTGAACACGCTCTTGCCGCGCATCAGCGGCACCTTCTTCACTTCGCGATCGCTGACCGAGACGAAGGAGGATGCGGTGTCGAGGATGTGGTCGATGATGGATTTCGGCAGTCCTTCGATGGTAAGAAGGTGCTGCAGTTCGCCATTCTTGTTGAGTTGGGGATTAAGCATGATCCACCGTCAGGGAAAGTCGGCCGTCGTCGGCGCGTTGCAGGACAAGTTGCTGGTCGGGTGCGAATGTCGCCGCCTCGGCGACGAAATCGGCGGCGATCGGCAATTCGCGGCCGCCGCGATCCACCAGCGCCGCCAGCATGATTTTCGCCGGTCGTCCGTAGTCGAACAGCTCGTTGATCGCGGCGCGGGTGGTGCGCCCGGTGTACAGTACGTCATCCACCAGCAGGACGGTCGCGCCTTCCACTTCGAACGGGATATGGGTCGGCTTCACCTCGGCGTGCAGCCCCTTCTCCGCATAGTCGTCGCGGTAGAAGGACACGTCGATGAAACCGAGGCGATCCTGCAGCTTCAGTTCGGCCGCCAGCCTCTCGGCCAGCCAGGCGCCACCGGAATATATGCCGACAATGGCGACGTCCCTGGCATTCGCGAGGCCCGTTTTCACGCGCTCCGCGAGCACCTTGTACAGTGCCTCGGCATCGAATTTAGGATTCGGCATGGTCATTGAAGTATTGTTGCAAAATAATTGCGGCAGCCTCGGCGTCGATCATCTCGCCGCGCTGCTGTGAAATCACGACGGACGAATAGCGTTCGTCCACCAGCACCGTCGGCACGCCGTAGCGGCCATTCAGCTGGTTCGCGAAACGACGGCATCGCACCGTCATTTCATGCTCGGCGCCGTCCGGGTGGCGCGGCAGCCCTACGACACAGCGGGATGGCTGCCATTCCTTCATCAGGTCGGCGATCGCAGCGAACTTCCCGTCATTGGTTGGAGCCGAAATGACCGTCAACGGCTGCGCCTGCTTCAGCAAGGTATTGCCGACGGCGACGCCGATGCGTTTCAGGCCGAAATCGAATGCAAGGACGGTCTCAGGCATGCCCCGCATCACCCGCCAGCATCGCCGGATCGAAACCAAGCAGTCTCACGGCGGCGGAAAAACGCTCCTCGATCGGCAAATCGAAAATGATTGCCGGGTCGGCGCGAACCGTCAGCCAGCCATTGCGCGCGATCTCTTCTTCCAGTTGCCCGGCGCTCCATCCGGAGCAGCCCAGGCTGACGAGAATCCGCCTCGGACCATCGCCAGCCGCAACGGCTTCCAGCACGTCCTTGGACGTAGTCATCGCAATGTCGTCCGTCACCTTCATCATCGACGAGAAGCCGCCATGCGGCGAATGCAGCACGAAGCCGCGCTCCACCTG
>JAKACN010000246.1 GCA_021821365.1 Pseudomonadota bacterium
ACGTCGATTGCGCGGAGACGCTCGCAACGGCCCGCGCGCTGCTGTCACGAAACGAATATGCCCTCGTGCTGACCGACATGCGACTGCCTGACGGACTCGGCATCGAACTGGTCCGCGAAGTCGCGAGCGCCTGCAAGAATACGCCAATCGCCGTGATCACCGCATTCGGCAGCACCGACAATGCCGTGGCTGCGCTCAAGGCCGGCGCGTTCGACTATCTCTCCAAGCCGGTCGGGCTGGATCAGTTGCGGCTCATGGTCCAGTCGGCGCTTCGCACCCAGAAGACGGACACCGGTCCGGCCGGCGGGCTGCCCGAGACGACGGCCTCGCGCCTGACCGGGCAGTCGTCCGTGATGCAGGACCTGCGTACGCAGATCGTGCGCCTGGCACGCAGCATGGCGCCGGTGGCGATCACCGGCGAATCCGGCAGCGGCAAGGAACTGGCGGCGCGCGATATCCACGCGCACAGTGCACGGGCCGACAAGCCGTTCATCGCGGTCAACTGCGGCGCTATCCCTGAAGCCCTGATGGAAGCGGAATTCTTCGGGTACCGCAAGGGCGCGTTCACCGGCGCCAACGACGACCGGGACGGCTTCTTTCAGGCGGCCAACGGCGGAACCCTGATGCTCGACGAAGTGGCTGACCTGCCTCTTCCGATGCAGGTGAAGCTGCTGCGCGCCATCCAGGAACGCCGCGTGCGCAAGGTGGGTGCCACCGTGGAAGAACCGGTGGACGTGCGGCTGGTTAGCGCGACCCACCAGAACCTGTCGGAATGCGTCGAGAAGGGCACTTTCCGCCAGGACTTGTTCTACCGCCTGAACGTGATCGAATTGCGCCTGCCGCCGCTGCGCGAGCGGCTCGAAGACATTGGCGAAATGGCACAGGCACTGCTTGAACGCCTGTCGCCGGACAGCAAGACTGTCTTGTCGCCGCAGGCATTGCAGGCACTGCAGTCCTATCCATTCCCCGGCAATGTGCGCGAACTCGAAAACATCCTCGAGCGGGCGTTGGCCTTCGCCAGCGGCGGTGTGATCGAGGTAGGCGATCTTGCGCTGAAAACGGCGTGCATCGGCGAGAAGCTGCGCCCGCAGCCGGAAGCGAGACCTGCGGATCTTCCGCTTCCACCCGCCGTGCCGGTAACGGAGCCTGTCCCCGCGGTGCGGTCGGTCGCAGACGATGACCTTCCGCGCTCGCTGCCGGAACATCTCGATAACGTCGAGCGGGAGATTATTCGGCGCGCGTTGGCAAAGACGCATTTCAACCGGACGCAGGCTGCCGAATTGCTCGGCATCAGCTTCCGCCAGTTGCGCTATCGCATGCAGCGGCTATCGATTCATGAACCGGACTCATGAACCGATTCGACATAGGCGAGGACGGCTGGAGCCGTGGCGCGCAGCAACTGCCATCGCCCAATTTCGACGCGCGCGCGGCGGACACGCCGATCGACCTGCTCGTCATCCACAACATCAGCCTGCCGCCCGGCCAGTTCGGCGGGCCTTATATTGCCGATCTCTTCACCAATCGCCTCGACTGCGACGCGCATCCCTATTTCGACCAGCTGCGCGCCCTGCGCGTCTCGGCCCACTTTCTCATCCGGCGCGATGGGGCGGTCATCCAGTTCGTCTCGGCCAACGACCGCGCATGGCATGCGGGCGCGTCCTCCTTCTGCGGGCGCGAGCGCTGTAATGATTTTTCGATCGGCATCGAACTGGAAGGCACCGATTACGAGCCGTTCGAAGCAGCCCAGTACGATGCGCTGGCCGACCTCACATGCGCGCTGCAAGCGCGCTATCCTCTCACCGATGTTGCGGGACATGAACACATCGCTCCCGGACGCAAAACCGACCCCGGTCCCTTCTTCGACTGGACGCATTTCCGCAAGTGCTTGATTCAAAAAGAAGCCGTCGCATCGGCTCTCCCAATGCTGCGTTTTCTGCACGGATAGACCCAAAAGTCAACGCCGGAAATTTTAAAAAAATTAATTCAAATCAAGTAAAAAAGATATTGCGCCCTTCGTAAGGTCGCACTAGAATTAGTTTCAATCGCAGCGCTGACCACTACATATAGTGGTCACGAGATTCCTCCTGCGAGTCCCCTAGACGGGTTATTTCCCCGTAACGGGCTGTTCGGGCAGTTCCTCGATTTACCGAGTGTGATGATGGGCGAGCCGAGAACAGCTCCCCCTTTTGGATGTGCCTTGCACGGCGTGCGGGTTCGCTGCGAATCGCTGTCGGCTTGCCGTCCGCATTGGCTTGCGAACGCCGGCTTGTCCGCGTTCCGTTTCATCAATAACCATGAGCAGCGACGCTGCCAGCAACAAGTCCAAGGAGGCTAGATGCACACTACTCAAGACGTTTCCCATAAGTCCCCGGTCGAACTCGGGATGGTTTCGCCGCAAACCGGCATGCCTTCTGCCTCCGCGAATCTCGCCGTCAGCCTGGGCGATTACAAGATCATCCGCCGCAACGGCGCAGTCGTCGGTTTCGAGCCTTCGAAGATTTCCATCGCGATGACCAAGGCGTTCCTCGCCGTGAACGGCGGGCAGGGTGCCGCGTCGGCGCGCGTGCGCGAACTGGTCGAGCAATTGACTGCCAATGTGGTGTCGGCACTGGTGCGCCGTCAGCCGGCCGGCGGCACCTTTCATATTGAAGACGTGCAGGACCAGGTAGAACTGGCGTTGATGCGTTCCGGCGAACACGACGTCGCCCGCGCCTATGTGCTGTATCGCGCCAAGCGCATGGAAGAGCGCGCGCAGCAGCAGGCGACAAGGGGGCACGATGCGCCGCAATTGCATGTCATGGACGACGGCCAGCGCCGCCCGCTCGACCTCGACCAGGTGCGCGGCTTGATTACTTCCGCCTGCGTCGGCCTGGAAAAGCATGTCGACGCGGATGCGATTCTCGCCGAAACCGTGAAGAACCTGTACGACGGCGTGCCGGTCGAAGAACTGCACAAGTCCGCCATCCTGGCCGCTCGCGCGCTGATGGAAAAGGACCCGGCCTACAGCAAGGTCACCGCCCGCCTGCTGATGCACACCATCCGCAAGGAAGTGTTCGGCCGCGAAGTCGCCCAGGCCGATGCGCAGCAGCACTATATTGATTACTTCCCGAAATTCATCAAGAAGGGCATCGAAGCCGACCTGCTGGACGCCAAACTCGCCCAGTTCGACCTGATGCAACTGGCCGACGCGCTCAAGCCGGAGCGCGACCTGCAGTTCGGTTACCTCGGCCTGCAAACCCTCTACGATCGTTACTTCCTGCATATCGGCGGCACGCGCATCGAAATGCCGCAGGCCTTCTACATGCGCGTCGCAATGGGCCTGGCGCTGAACGAGATCGACCGCGAGGCTCGCGCCATCGAGTTCTACAACCTGCTCTCGTCCTTCGACTTCATGAGCTCGACGCCGACCCTGTTCAACTCCGGCACGCAGCGCTCGCAACTGTCCTCCTGCTATCTGACCACGGTCTCGGACGATCTGGACGGCATCTACGAAGCCATCAAGGAGAATGCGCTGCTGGCCAAGTTCGCCGGCGGTCTGGGCAACGACTGGACTCCGGTACGCGCGCTCGGCGCCCACATCAAGGGCACTAATGGCAAGTCGCAGGGCGTCGTCCCGTTCCTGAAAGTGGTGAATGACACCGCCGTAGCCGTCAACCAGGGCGGCAAGCGCAAGGGCGCGGTCTGTGCCTACCTGGAAACCTGGCACATGGACATCGAGGAATTCCTCGACCTGCGCAAGAACACCGGCGACGACCGCCGCCGCACCCACGACATGAACACGGCGAACTGGATTCCCGACCTGTTCATGAAGCGCGTGATGGAAAAGACCGAGTGGACGCTGTTCTCGCCGTCCGACGTGCCGGATCTGCACGACAAGGTCGGCCGCGCCTTCGAGGAGGCTTATACCGGCTATGAAGCCAAGGCCGCGCGCGGCGAACTCAAGCTGTTCAAGAAGGTGCAGGCGATTGACCTGTGGCGCAAGATGCTGTCCATGCTGTTCGAAACCGGCCACCCCTGGATCACGTTCAAGGATCCGTGCAACGTCCGTTCCCCGCAGCAGCATGTCGGCGTCGTCCACAGTTCCAACCTGTGCACCGAGATCACGCTCAACACGAACGACTCCGAAATCGCGGTCTGCAATCTCGGCTCCGTCAACCTGCCAGCTCATATGAAAGATGGCAAGCTGGACCACGCCAAGCTGCAGAAGACCATCCGCACCGCCATGCGCATGCTGGATAACGTGATCGACATCAATTATTACGCGGTGAAGAAGGCGCGCGATTCGAACCTGCGCCATCGCCCGGTCGGCCTGGGTATCATGGGTTTCCAGGACTGCTTGCACCTGATGCGCATTCCCTACGGATCGATGGAAGCCGTCGAGTTCGCCGACCGTTCCATGGAAGCCGTCTGTTATTTCGCCTACTGGGCCTCGACCGAACTGGCGGAAGAGCGCGGCCGCTACAGCTCTTATCGCGGTTCATTGTGGGACCGCGGCATCCTGCCGCAGGACTCGCTCAAGCTTTTGGCCGAGGAGCGCGGCGGTTATCTGGACGTCGACGCTTCGGAAACGATGGACTGGCCGTCCCTGCGCGAGCGCATCCGGCAGCATGGGATGCGCAATTCGAACTGCGTGGCGATCGCCCCGACCGCGACGATTTCCAACATCATCGACGTGTCCGCCTGCATCGAGCCGACCTACCAGAACCTGTATGTGAAGTCGAACCTCTCCGGCGAATTTACCGAGATCAACGAACACCTGGTGCGCGACCTGAAGGCGCGCGGCCTGTGGGACGAGGTGATGATCGCCGACCTGAAGTACTTCGACGGCAGCCTGGCCAGGATCGACCGCATTCCGCAGGATCTGCGCGACATCTATGCCACCGCCTTCGAGGTCGATCCCACGTGGCTGGTAGAAGCGGCATCGCGCCGCCAGAAGTGGATTGATCAGGCGCAATCCCTCAACATCTACATGGCGGGCGCGTCTGGCAAGAAGCTCGACGAAACCTACAAGCTGGCATGGCTGCGCGGCCTGAAGACGACCTATTACCTGCGCACGATGGGGGCAACCCACGCCGAGAAGTCGACCAGCAAGGCCGGCGCGCTCAATGCGGTGTCGGCCCATACCGGAGGCGCCGGAGCGTCGGCCGCAGCAGCTGAAACCGCGGCTGCAGGCATCCTGATCCCGACCGAGGTCGCGGGCCCGGCGTGCACGCTTCGTCCGGGCGACCCCGGTTTCGAAGAGTGCGAAGCCTGCCAGTAACGCGACGCATGGCCGGTGCGGCGGAGTGCCGTACCGGCGTCTTCAAGCCGTGCCGTTCCAGGCGCAATTGCCTCGGGCGGCACATGCCGGCTTGAACATCACGCAACTGTCACTACAATATTCACAAGGAAGAACTGCCATGCTAAGTTGGGATGACGAAGTAACTCCTGTCGCAAAACCTGCCCAAGCGCCGCAACTGCACTCGCAGCCGGCGCTGGCTACCGTGACGCCGTCGGCCATGCGCCGCCCCCAATTCACGGATGTCGCCCTCGATCCTGCCCTGGTCAGCAATCCGCAACCCGCGGACCCCGGCGCTTCGGCACGCCGTGTCAACGCGGCGGACAAGCGCATCATCAACGGCCAGACCGACGTCAATCAGCTCGTCCCATTCAAGTACAAATGGGCTTGGGACAAGTACCTGGCCGGCTGCGCCAACCACTGGATGCCGCAGGAAATCAACATGCAGCGCGACATCGAACTGTGGAAAAACCCGAACGGCCTGACCGAGGACGAGCGCCGCATCATCAAGCGCAACCTGGGCTTCTTCGTGACCGCCGACTCCCTTGCCGCCAATAACATCGTGCTGGGCACCTATCGCCACATCACCGCGCCGGAGTGCCGCCAGTACCTGTTGCGCCAGGCATTCGAAGAGGCGATTCACACCCATGCCTACCAGTACATCGTGGAGTCGCTCGGCCTGGACGAAGCCGAGATCTTCAACGCCTATCACGAGGTCGAGTCCATCCGCGACAAGGACGAGTTCCTGATTCCGTTCATCGACGTGCTGACCAACCCCGAATTCAAGACCGGCACGCTTGAGGCAGACCAGACGCTGCTGCGTTCGCTGATCGTGTTCGCATGCCTGATGGAAGGCCTCTTCTTCTATGTCGGCTTCACGCAGATCCTTGCGCTGGGTCGCCAGAACAAGATGATGGGAGCGGCGGAGCAGTACCAATACATCCTGCGCGACGAATCCATGCACTGCAATTTCGGGATCGATCTGATCAACACCATCAAGCTCGAGAACCCGCACTTGTGGACCGCGAGCTTCCGTGACGAGATCAAATCGTTGTTTTTACGTGCGGTGGAGTTGGAATATCGCTACGCAGAGGATACAATGCCGCGTGGAGTACTCGGTTTGAATGCGCCGATGTTCAAAGGGTACCTGCGATTCATCGCAAATCGGCGCGCGCAGCAGATCGGCCTCGATCCGATGTTCCCCCAGGAAGAGAACCCCTTCCCGTGGATGAGCGAGATGATCGATCTGAAAAAGGAGCGCAACTTCTTCGAGACACGCGTGATCGAATATCAGACCGGTGGTGCGCTGAGCTGGGAATAAAAGAAGCAGAAAAAGCTCACGGCGATTAGCGAGGTGGAGAGACGGTAGCCAGCATCAATCGGAAAGATGGGCGGCTGCAAAACTGAAGGGCTATAACCAAGTTTAATGGACAGTAGACGAACGCATCGATCTTCTACGATTTTCCCGCTGATCCCGACTCAATCGGGCAAGGCAGCGTTTGCTCCGAAAAACCTGTTGGTTTTTGAGAAACTGTATTCCGACGCCGGCATTGCTGCCGGCGTTTTTTTTGGCTACGGCTGCTGCGGCGCTGTTTGAGCGTGCGGCTTCATACCTCCTTCACTGCCGACGCGCGGCGGTGATCTTCAGAAGAGAGGCGTAGCCAAATGAGGCTGAAGTGCTGCATGAATGAGGTGATGCAGCAGTTCAGCTGGTGCCGAATTCATTAGCGCAAGCAGAAGCTTGCTTGTGCCGATGAATAATCCGCGTGGATCATCGCGATGGTACACACGGGTTTCCAACCTCGTAGTTTGAACTTTCTCATCACGTGAAGGAGAAACAAATGGCAACAGCAAAGAAACCGGCTGCTAAGAAAGCAGCCCCGGCGAAGAAGCCGGCCGCAGCGAAGAAGGCAGCTCCGGCGAAGAAGCCGGTAGCAGCGAAGAAAGCAGCAGCTCCGAAGAAGGCAGCAGCCGCCAAGAAGCCGGTAGCCAAGAAGGCAGCAGCTCCGAAGAAGGCAGCAGCTCCGAAGAAGGCAGCAGCCGCCAAGAAGCCGGTAGCCAAGAAAGCTGCAGCTCCGAAGAAGGCAGCAGTCGCCAAGAAGCCGGCAGCCAAGAAGCCGGTAGCCAAGAAAGCAGCAGCTCCGAAGAAGGCAGCAGCCGCCAAGAAGCCGGTAGCCAAGAAAGCGGCAGCCCCGAAGAAAGCAGCAGCCGCGAAGAAGCCGGCCGCCAAGAAGGCTGCAGCTCCGAAGAAGGCAGCAGCCGCCAAGAAGCCGGTAGCCAAGAAAGCAGCAG
>JAKACN010000247.1 GCA_021821365.1 Pseudomonadota bacterium
TCGACGCCGATTGTCGTAATCTTCATTTTGGATGCCTCCTTTTCAAGGTGGTTGGTGACAACTCCACTTTGGCACTCAGATGCCGTTTCTGAAAGGAGGCGTCCATTCCATTACGGAATGGTCAACAAAACTCATTCTGTGTTTTTTGTGCTTTTTGTGGACCTCCCAAATGATAGTGGATCGTCCGCATGCGGCTGCAACGGTCACGATGGAATGCGCCACGGGAGGCGAAATTCTTTTGTCCACAAAAAACACAAAAGACACAAAAAAATTTCAGTCTTTTTTCCGTGGCTTGCGTGGAACCAAAACCGTTTCGTGGGCAAGAGAATCTCACCTCCCGTCGTGCACATCCCGCTCAGTCACACGCCCGGATGAACTGACCGATCTTCGGGCACACCCGTTCATGCCAGCGCCTGCCCGAAAAGATGCCGTAATGCCCGACTTCCGGGACGACGTAGTGTTCGCGCCGCGCGCGCGGGATGCCGGTGCAGAGATGGTGCGCCGCCTTGGTCTGGCCGCGCCCGGTGATGTCGTCCCACTCGCCTTCGATGGTGAGCAGTGCGACGGTCTTGATGTCGGCGGGTCGCACCGGCTTGCCCTCGACCTTCCAGGTACCCGTCGCCAGGCTTGATTCCTGGAACACGGTCTTCACGGTTTCCAGGTAAAACTCGGCGGGAATATCCAGCACCGCGTTGTATTCGTCATAGAAACGCCGGTGATGTTCGGTCACCTTGTCGCTGCCGTTGCGCGCGACGTGTTCGTAGAATTCCTGGTAGCTCTGCGCATGGCGCGCGGCATTCATCGCGATGAAGCTGAAGTGCTGCACGAAGCCGGGATAGACGCGGCGGCCGTGGCCCGGGTAGTTCGGCGGCACCTTGTGGATCACGGTTTCCTCGAACCATTTCAGATCATGCTCGGTCGCGAGGTGGTCGACCACCGTGGGCGATTTGCGTGTGTCGATCGGGCCACCCATCATGGTCATCGACTTTGGCAGGTGGCGATCCTTCGCGCTGGCCATCAGCGACACCGCGGCGAGCACGGGAACGGACGGCTGGCACACCGAAATCACATGCAGCCCCGGCGCAAGCAGCCGCAGGAAATCCTGGATGTAATAGATGTAGTCATGCAGGTGGAATTCGCCTTCGGACAACGGCACCATCTTGGCATCGATCCAGTCCGTGATGTAGACATCGTGTTCCGGCAACAGCGCCATCACGGTATCGCGCAGCAGCGTCGCGTGATGCCCGGACAGAGGCGCCATCAGCAACACCTTCGGCTGCTTCAGTCGCGCCGCCTCTTTTTCGTCGAATTCCTTCCTGAAGTGAAGCAGGTGGCAGAAGGGCCGGGCGAGCACCGTTTCCTTCACCACCGGAACTTCTCTGTCGCCGACCAGGGCCGAAGCGATTTCGAAGTGCGGTTTTTCGTAATCCTTGCCGAGCCGGTACAGCAGTTCGCAGCCTGCCGCCAGCCGCTGCGAAAAGGGCGTGTAGGCGAAGGGCGACGCGGGATTCGTCAACCAGACGTAGGACAGGTGCGCGGCGTTCACGAACGGCGCCATCCAGGCGCGATTGTTTTCGTGCATCTGATAGAGCATGGAATTTCTCCGTACGAGGCGCAGTATCGCGATACACGACGCCGGTTGTGGTCGTCGTGCCGGCTGCTTTCCGGAATGCTAATGCAAGCTTTCCGATTTGCAAGTGTCCAGGTCAAGGCTTCCGCACTTGACCTCGCTCAAGCAATTCGACGGAAAGGATCTCTAGGATGAAGTTGAAGCGATGAAAGGCATCTCTCGTGCGCCGGCGACGATCCGGCGCGCCGCACCGTGGTTCATTTCCGCTTGCCGCCATGCCAGACAAGACACGCTCACGAGGCTTCCGCGACCGGGCTTTCGGCTGTTATGCGTGGGGCGTGTTCATTCTGGTGGTGCTGTTCCTCGGCACTCTCATCATCGCATTGCGCCGGGCGGCATGGGGACGACCTGTTGCCCATCGGGCAACCCGCCTGATGTTCCGCCTCGCGGGCATGCCCTTATCCGTCAGCGGCATCGAGCACCTGCCTCGCGCGCCGCATCTCCTGCTGGTCAATCACACCAGCTTCCTCGATGGACTGGCTCTGGTCGCGCTCCTTCCTCCGCGGCCGGGGTATGCCTTCGTCGTCCGGCAGCAATTTCCCAGCCAGCGCCTGCTCTGCCCCTTGCTGCGCGGCATCGGGGTGATCGTGCTCGCGCACCCGCCACCAGGCCGGCGGAGTTCGAACGTGAAGGGACTGGCCCGCGCATTGAAGCGCGGCGAGAACATCATCCTGTTTCCGGAAGGAGGCATCGTGCCCGAACCCGGCCTGCGGCCATTTCATTCAGGCGCGTTCATCGCCGCAGCCAGCGCAAAGATGCCGATTGCGGTGGCAGGTCTGCATGGTGCGCGAGCGGCGTTGCGGCCGGGTACATGGCTACCGCGCCGTTGCGCGGTGCATCTGGAGATCGGGACGGCGATCATGCCCGGCAGCGAGGATGCGGCCAGTGCGGAGCACCTGCGCGCGGCCGCGCGGCGTGCCATGCTGTCACTGACCGGCGAGGGGGATGCCTCAGCCGAGGACGGACTTCCAGCTCGGGAGCACCATCTGCCATAAGGCTTTCCAGGTGGGCCAATCGTGGCCGCCGGGAATCGATAGCACGCGGTCGCGCGGCAAGGCCTGACCCAGCAGGCCGTTCGCGCGACGGAACATGTCCCGGTTGCCGTACGCGAGATAGATCGGCAGCGCAGGGTCGTTGCCGCCAAGGTGTTGCTTGAACCAGGACCATAAGGCGCGCTGATAATCATCCGCACCCACCTCCCCCGGCTGCCACTCGCCGATTCCGCCGGCCGCAGAGATTTCGCGGATCAGCGGCGCGCCGCCAAGATAAGGCGCGAACAGCAACAGGCCGGAGATTTCCGATGCGTGCCGCGCCGCATACGATGCCGCCCCGAAACCGCCAAGGGAAATGCCGGCAAGCCAGATCTGCTCGTAGCCGGCCGAGCGCGCGGCGGACACCACATCGTCCGTGATCCTGTCGTGGATCGTGCGCGAGGCGTAATAGCCATAGTGGGCGTCGATCGCCACGGCATCGGCCATGATGCCGTGCTGGCGCATGTCGTCGATGAAACCCCTGCGCTCGAAATCCTCCGCCAGGTCGTCGATGCCCGGCAGGAAAATGACCAGGCGCCTGCCTTGCTCATGTCCGGGGTATTCCATTTTCGCGAGCGCATCGGTGCTGCCCAGCAAGGAGCTGGCGCGTGACGTCAGCAATGCGGTTTTCGCAAGCACGCTGCGCTTCAATCGTCGCAGTCGGTAACGGAGCGGGGTTGGCATGGCGATGTTATTCCGGCAATGGACAGAAGTGAGAGGACAATCGTTGCGGCATGTTCCGCCCGCATATCAACCAAGTTACGGCTGGCGTGCGGAATATCAAGGGCTGCGGCAGCCTTCTTTATGAACGGCAGGCAATGCGCTTGCCGCGTCGACATGCCAAAGCGGACCATCCCGTTCTGCGGCGCGCACTCGCCGTTGAGTTATCTCAACCCGCGCCCTCCTCCCCGGGCCACACTTGAATCTGGTCCTGACGCACGGAGGGAAGCATGGGAGAGAAAATGGATATCGGCGAAATCTGCAACCGCATTGTCATTTTCGCCACCGAAGAAATGAGCGTGAAGGAAGCCGCGCAACTCATGCGCGACCAGCATGTCGGTAGCCTCGTGGTGGTTCGCGAAGCGCCGGTCGGCCGCATCGTGACCGGTATCGTGACCGACCGCGACATCGCGGTGATGGCCGTGGCGCGCGATTTCGATCCGCAGTCCCTGCGCGTGACCGACATCATGACCGCCGACCCGGTGACCGCCAAGCCCGCCGACTCCGTCAACGATGCGCTGACCGTGATGCGCCAGCGCGGCATCCGGCGCCTGCCCGTGGCGACGGACGACGGCGTGCTGGTCGGCATCGTCACGCTCGACGACCTGCTGGAAATCGTCGCGGAAGAAATGCATAGCTTCGTGCAGGCCATCACGAATGCACACAAGCGGGAGATGCGGGTGCGCGGGTAAGCACTGATTTATTTGTCCACAAAAAACACAAAAGACACAAAAGGCAAAGAGATAGAAAGACTTTTGTGCCTTTTGTGTTTTTTGTGGACAATTCAGCTCACCGTAGGCCGCCCGCATGCGGTCGATGCGATCACATGAGTGCACGCCATGGCCAGTGAAATTCTTTTGTCCACGAAAAACACAAAAAGCACAAAAGTCTTCTCTATCTTTCCGCGCCTTCCGTGGACACCCCCGCGCGCAGCAGATGCCTCTCAATGTCATCTGCGATTGCGCTGATCAAGGCTGCTATGCCTTCGGCCTCTTCGCCCTTTCCTCCCGCCTCGATGCCGTAAATCAGCAGGTTCTCCGGCAACATGCCGAGCGTTCTCGCGAGCGCCAGGGTTTCGGCGACACCCAGGTCATGCGCCGATATTTGCCGCGTTGCCTCGTCGAGTTGATCCAGATCGATCCTGTGCAGCGTGCCTGGCGCGGCGCCGCTGACGACGGCGTCGATCAGGATGGCCGCGTCTACGCCGGCGAGCAGAGGAAGCAGCCCCGTGGCGGGCGAGCCGCAACGGAATGTCTCCACCCTCGCGGATGGGTAGCGTGCCGCCAGGCCGCTGTGCTCCAGCGCATCGATGGCGTCCCAGCCGATGCCGTCGCCGCCGAAGGGCGAGCCGATGCCGATGATCCTGAGCGCGCTCACGTCCGTCGAACCTTGAGCTTGAGGAAATGCGTCGAGCAGGAGATGCACGGGTCGTAGTTGCGAATCACCTGCTCGCCGAGCCGGCGCAATTCCGCATCCGGGCGATGCAGGCCGAAGCGTTCGAGCGATTGCTTCAGGTCGTCCTCGATGCGCGCCTGGTTCTGGCTGGTCGGCGGTACGATGCGTACCGCCTTGATCGCGCCGTCGTCGCCGGTTTCATAGCGATGCCACAGCATTCCGCGCGGCGCTTCGGTACAGCCGTAACCGACGCCGGCGCGCGGCACGACATCGACGAACGGCGCTTCCGGCACGGTGTAGCCATCGAGAATGCGCAGGGCCTCCCATACCGCGTAGCAGACTTCGGCTGCGCGGGCGACGATGCCGTGAAACGGGTTATGGCTGGGGAACCGGATCGTTGTGGCGCTCAATGCCTCCGTCACGGCGCGCGGCAGGCAATCCTGGTTCAGGTTGATGCGCGCGAGCGGGCCGACGAGGTAGGGTTTGCCGTTCATCTCGCTGAACAAGGCGGTCGAGTACGGTACCTGCCGCTCCGTGAACACGGTATCGACCTGTTCGATGGCAATCGACAGGCCATGATCGGACACGATGCGTCCTTCATTCATTGGATACTCGTCGGGATGGCGCATCGCCACGCAGGGAAACTGCTGTTCCGCGTCCGGTGCCGGCAGGCTCGCTGCCCAAAGGATCAGGGCCTGCGCTTCGGGCAGTGCGGCGCGCAGGCGCTCGCGCAGGCGCTCCACGTCCGCCATGGCCGGCGCCTTGTAAAAGCCGCCGACGCGCGCGCCGACCGGATGCACCGAGCGCGCACCGAGCAGGCGGATCAGGTCGTTCCCCAGCGCCTGCAGCGACAGGCCGCGTCGCACCTCGGCCGGATGCTCACGCGCCATCTCGATGACGCTGCCATAGCCGAGGAAATCCGGCGCGGCGAGCAGCATGATGTGCAGGCAGTGGCTTTCGATCCATTCGCCGCAATACATGAGGCGCCGCATGGCGCGCACCCATGGACCGGGGTCGATGCCGAAGACCGCTTCGAGCGCATGCACCGCGCTCATCTGGTAGGCCACCGGACAGATGCCGCAGATGCGCGCGACCAGGTCGGGCACTTCATGCCAGGCACGGCCTTCGAGGAATTTCTCGAACAGGCGCGGCGGCTCGAAGATGCGCAGCCTGAGTTCTTCCAGCCGGCCGCCGCGAATCTCCATTTCGAGCGCGCCCTCGCCCTCCACCCGCGCGAGCAATGGCACGCGTATGCTTGCGGTGCGCCCCTCAGCCATCGTCCGGCCCCTTCCATTCCGTGCCGGCGCGGCGGAAGTCCGGAGCGCCGTTGTTGATGGACAGGTAGCGCCGGGCGATCTCTTCACGCACCAGCCCCAGCCCTTCCAGCCGCCGCGACAGCGCGCGCGTGTTCGTGTTTTCGGCAGGGCCGTAGCAGCCGTAGCAGTCGCGGCCGAAGGAGGGGCACAGCGCGCCGCAGCCGGTGCGCGTGACCGGTCCCATGCATGGCAGGTCGCGCGCCACCACCACGCACACATTCTGGCGCCGCTTGCATTCGAGGCAGACCTTGTCCTCCTCGTCGGCCGGCATCACGCCCGACATCAGGGTCCGCAGCGCGCCCAGCACCTGCCGGCTGTTCACCGGGCAGCCCCACAGTTCCAGGTCCACCTTGACATGATCGGCAATCGGCGTGGAAGTCGCCAGCGAGTCGATGTATTCCGGACTGGCGTAGATTTCCGATATCCAGGTTTTCGCATCGGCCAGACCGCGCAGCGCCTGCACGCCGCCGGCCGTGGCGCAGGCGCCGATGGTGACCAGCCAGGTGCAGTTGTCGCGCACCTGCCGGATCCGGTCGAGATCATGCGGCGTGGTGATGCTGCCCTCGACGAAAGCGACGTCGACCTGCGCATCGGGCGCGATGGGTCCGGCTTCGGCGAAATGCACGATGTCCGCCAGCTCCGCGAGCTGGACCAGGGTCTCGCCAAGATTGAGGAAGGCGAGCTGACAGCCGTCGCAGGAGGTGAACTTATGGACGGCAATACGTGCCTTGGAATGCGGCAACGCGCACATCAGAATCCCCTTGCGCCGAACAAGGCCTTGACTTCGGGATACGCGAACACCGGCCCCTGCCGGCACACGAACAGGCCGCCATACTGGCAATGGCCGCAATGCCCGACCGCGCACTGCATGTTGCGTTCCATGTTGACGTAGATATGATCCTCCGCGACGCCGCGCCCGGTCAGGTCGCGGACGCTGGCATGCATCATCGCTTCCGGGCCGCACATCATTGCGAATGTGCGATCTGCGGCGATGTCCGCGTCGCGGAACACTTCGGTGACGCGGCCGACATGCCATGGCCACACCGCTCCGCCATGATCGGCCGACAGCAGCACCTGCGTGCCGGGCAAGGTGTTCCAGTAGGCGTAGCGCTCGCGCCACAGCAGGTCTTCCGCATGCTTCACGCCCTGGATAATGGTGAGCTTGCCGAACAGGGTACGACGCATGATCACGTAGTTGATCACCGAGACCACCGGCGCGCAGCCCAGCCCGCCGGTAACGATCAGCACGTCATGGCCCGGCGCCGCTTGCAGGGGCCAGCCGCGGCCGTACGGCCCGCGCAGCCCGATGCGGTCGCCCGGCTTGAGCGCCGCCAGCCCCCGCGTGACGCGGCCGACCACGCGGATGGTATGGCCCAGCAGGCTCGGATCATGCGGATCGGAGACGATGGATATCG
>JAKACN010000248.1 GCA_021821365.1 Pseudomonadota bacterium
CAACCACCTCGACGCCGAATCGGTGGAGTGGCTGGAGCAGTTCCTGCAGCGCTTCCCCGGCACCGTGGTCGGCATCACCCACGATCGCTACTTCCTCGACAATGCGGCCGAATGGATCCTCGAACTCGACCGCGGCCACGGCATTCCATGGAAGGGCAACTACAGCTCCTGGCTGGAGCAGAAGGAAGCGCGCCTGAAGCAGGAAGAGGCGAGCGAATCCGCGCGCCAGAAAACCATCCAGAAGGAACTGGAATGGGTGCGCCAGAACCCGAAGGGCCGCCAGGCCAAGAGCAAGGCGCGCCTGGCACGCTTCAATGAGTTGAGCGAATTCGAATACCAGAAGCGCAACGAAACGCAGGAAATCTTCATTCCGGTCGCGGAGCGGCTCGGCAATGAAGTGATCGAGTTCAAGAACGTGAGCAAGGCCTTCGGCGACCGCCTGCTGATCGACAACCTCAGCTTCAAGGTGCCGGCCGGCGCGATCGTCGGCATCATCGGCCCGAACGGCGCGGGAAAATCGACGCTGTTCAAGATGATCGCGGGCAAGGAGCAGCCGGACGGCGGCGAAGTCGTGGTCGGCCCGACCGCGAAGATCTCGCTGGTCGAACAGTCGCGCGAAGACCTGAACAACAAGAAGTCCGTGTGGGAAGACGTGTCGAACGGCGCGGATCTCCTCACCGTCGGCCGCTTCGAAATGCCCTCGCGCGCCTACCTCGGCCGCTTCAACTTCAAGGGCAGCGACCAGCAGAAGATCGTCGGCAACCTGTCCGGCGGCGAACGTGGCCGCCTGCACCTGGCCAAGACGCTGCTCATGGGCGGCAACGTGCTGCTGCTGGACGAACCGTCGAACGACCTGGACGTGGAAACGCTGCGCGCGCTGGAAGACGCGCTGCTGGAATTCGCCGGCAGCGTGATGGTGATCTCGCACGACCGCTGGTTCCTCGACCGCATCGCCACGCACATTCTTGCCTTCGAAGGCGATTCGCAGGTGGTGTTCTTCGACGGAAACTACCAGGAATACGAAGCGGACAAGAAGAAGCGCCTCGGCGAGGAAGGCGCGAAGCCGAAGCGCATCCGCTACAAGCCGATCACGCGATAATCAAATCCGTCCCCGGACAGCACAGCGCGCTTCAGGCGCGCTTTTTTTATGGCAAAGTGGGCTGAGCGGAGGCAGCCCGTTTTGCCGTCCCGGTTCTTCCATGCGCGTCCGGATGCGATGTCTCTACGCCCCATATACATGGGATTGTCCGGGGCTTCTTTACCCTGTCTAATACGAAACCTTTTAACAATAATCTCAACAGGGAGAGTCATGCTTATTCATCGAATCGCCGTTGGCGCACTGGTTCTCGGGCTGGCCGGCTGCGCAGCCGGCGTAAAACAGTCCAGCATCGAACACCGGCAGTATCTTACTTCCCAGCCCGCGAGGCAGATCTCCATCAACCTCAACGACGACGCCAGAAAGAAGCTGAGCGACAATCTGAAATTCAATCAGGACTCGCTGCTCGATCACGTCAAGCGCGCACTGACGGCCCAAAATCTTCTGAATGAAACAAAGCCCGAGGCCCAGAATACGATCGAAATCGTGGTCAAGGATTTTCGGGTGCGCTCCAACTTTTCTGCGGTGATGTTTGGCTTCATGGCCGGAAACGACAACATCGTCGGCGACGTCATTCTCAAGGACCCTGCCGGCAAGGAACTGAACAAGTTCGAGGTCAGCGCCTCGTACGCGCTCGGTGGGCTGGCTGGCGGCCAGGATGAAGCGCGGATGGGCTGGCTCTACGAAAAGTTCGCCGAATTGACCGTCGAGAATCTGAAGGGCACGCAGAAGTAACGCGCGGAAAGACCCCTGTACGGCCGGGTCGGCAACTGGTCGTCCCAAAGGCGGCGCCTCACAAGGCGCCGTTTTTTGTCTGCCGAAAGCGCCGCCATCAATCGTATCGAGCAGCATCCGTCGTCCGCGCATCGGCGCGCTTGTCTCGGTACAACCCGTTCCATGCGGACCGCGCTGGCCTTGCGGAGGCCGGGTGCTATAGTGAAATTGCAGGGAGAGGAAGGAGAGTGACACCAGACTTTTCCATGGAGGTTCACCATGAAAACCCTGTCGATGATTCTCACGCCGATGATTCTCACGCTCATTCTGCTGGCGGGTTGCGCCGGGATGGGTACCAGCAGCGGCATCAGCAATTCGGGCGAGCACATGAGCGGTCCGGAAAAATCCCGGATGAACGATCGGAACGACTTCCCTTCAAGCATCTACTTCGGGGACTGAGTCTCCCGCCTCCCCATGCCCTATCGCAAGCGTTGCATCGGTTATCGCTCCCATTGCTGAATGACGTGCGGTACGCCTGACGTAGCGTGCCGTACGTCGCGTCCGTTCCGCGGCACGCTCCATCGGCCGACATATTCCGGCATGCATTGTGCGAATGCTAATATTCCGGCCACGAGCAGCCTTTCTTCACCGCCCACGAGGGAAGCGCAACCCAAAACACACACCAACACAAACCAACGGAGACGCTCCATGCTGCGCAAGATCCTTCTCATTCTCGCCATCCTGGCCATCATGCTGGTTGCGTACCTGACATTGGCGCCGGTGCCCGTGGAGCCGCAAGCCTGGATTGCGCCGCAGGACGCGGGCTACACCGGCGTGCATGCGCGGAATACGCGACTGGCCGGTCTCAAGACCGTGTCGATGAGAGGCGCGGTCGGTCCCGAGCATGTCGCGCTCGGCCCGGACGGCAAACTGTACGCCGCCGTCGAGGGCGGCAAGATCGTGCGCATGAACGCGGACGGTTCGGCGCCGGAAGTGTGGGCCACGACCGGCGGCCGCGTGCTCGGCTTCGATTTCGATGCGCGCGGCCGCCTGATTGCCGCCGATGCAATGCGCGGCATTCTCGCGGTGGAAGCGGGAGCAGCGCCGGATGCGGCAAAAATCGACGTGCTGGTCGACAAGGTCAGGCTCGACGACGGCGACGACCCGATCCGCTACGCCGATGCGGTGGTGGTGGCGAAGAACGGCAGGATCTATTTCACCGACGCGTCGCGCCGCTTTGGCGCGAAGGAATGGGGCGGCACCTTCAATGCTTCCGTGCTCGACATCATCGAACACGCTTCGACCGGACGGGTACTGGTATTCGATCCTGCCAGCCGCCAGGTGCAGGTCGTGATGCATGACCTGTCGTTCGCCAACGGGCTGGCGCTGTCCGCCGACGAACGCTCGCTGTTCGTCGCCGAGACCGGCGAGTACCGCGTGTGGAAGGTGGATGTGGATGCGCGCGCGGTGAGCGCCAAGGCCGCCGTCAACGGCACGCCGCAGGCCCGTCTCGTCTTGTCCAACCTGCCAGGCTATCCGGATAACCTGATGCGCGGCATGCAAGGCCGCATCTGGCTCGGCTTCACCAAGCCGCGTGGCGCGGCGATCGACAAGCTGGCCGGCAAGCCTTTCCTGCGCAAGGTCACGCTGCGCCTGCCGAAATCGATGTGGCCGGTACCGCCCGCTTACGGCCACGTGATCGCCTTCGACGAGAACGGCAAGGTGCTGGCCGACCTGCAGGATCCGAGCGGCGCCTATCCGGAAACTACCGGCGTCACCGAAACGGCCGACCGCCTCTACATCCAGAGCCTGCACGCGCCCGCTCTCGGCTGGCTGGACAAGGCAGCAGCAGGGTTGAAGGCACAGTAACTGCTTCAAGCCGACGCGTTTCCTCCGCGCATCCGTCGTTGCGCGGACTCGTCGGCGGGCTGCAAGGGCCGCAACCCGCCTTTCTCCATCGCCTCTGCGTTACATCAATTCCCCGCATATCGCCCGGTTTAGCGGTGGTGATTCGCGACGACGCCATCTATAGTGAACCCAGCACGATGCAATCAGGGGGGATTGAATTTCATTGGAGGTTTGTCATGAAAGTCCTTCCGTCCATACTCATCGTCATGTTGCTGGCCGGCTGCGCCGGATCGGCCATGCGCAGTTCGAGCGGGGCGAGCGCGAGCGGGATGAGCGGCGCCAGCAACGACCTGTACGAATACCAGCATGCCAAACCCGGCGACACCTATTTCGGCGATTGACGATCGAGCCGGCTGCAGGGCAGGCCCGCGGCGTGGCGAGCCTGCCGCCATGCATTCTCAGAACTTCCGGTTGTACTGGACGCTCAGGATGTTGACGTCATTGTTGTAGTCGCCGGTCAGGGTGCCGCCGACGGGCGGCTCCGCCTTGTTGATCGACGATTCGCTGACGAAGAGATGCGCGTAGCCGAAATCCCAGCTGCTGAAGCGGGAAGGGCTGAACTGCGCGCCGAGCGCCAGCCAGCGCCTGTTCGCATCCGGAATGCGGGCCGTGCGGAATGCATTCGGCACCGGCGACTGGTCATAGGCGAGGCCGCCGCGCAGCTTCCATGCATCGTTATAGCGATAGCTGAGGCCCAATGCCGCGCGCCAGGTATTGCGCCATTGCTCCGGCGTGACACTGTCGGGCGCGCCGTTGTCGAAGCGGATGCGCAGTTCCTTGAAGCGGCTCCAGTGCATCCACGTCAGGTCGGCCATGGCTGCCCATTTCGTATTCAGGTCGACATAGGCGCTCATGCTGAACGAGTCCGGCAGCGTCACGTCGGACCGCACGCCGGTGTTGGCGAAGGTCGGCGAGGCCGCGAGCGGCGCGGGCAGGCCGGCCGGCTGGGTGAAGCGCGCATCGCCGGACAGGTTATGACTGATCTTCGAGCGGTATGCCGCGCCGAAACGCATGAACTCGTTGGGCGAGAATAACGCGCCGAGGTTGAAGCCGTAACCCCAGTCATTGCCCTTCACGGTCACCGCGCCGTCCTTTGCCTGCGGCAGGAAGCCGATCGGCGCGCAGGTCGCGAGGCCAATGCTGCCGGCGCAGATGCTGCCGAAATCGATGGCACGCGACAGCTCGACATTGATGTATTGCGCGCTCACGCCGCCGCCGAGCGACACGCTGTCGCTGACCTGCCAGGCCAGCACCGGATTGATATTGACGGTGCTGAGCTCCGACTTCAGCGCCTGATAGCGACCAACCCAGCCGGTCTCGTAGTCGGTCTTGAGGCCGAACGGCGCCTGCATACCGATGCCGAAACGCAGGCGCGGGTTGATGTCCATCGCGTAGTAAAGCGCCGGGACGAAGCCCCAGTCGCCGGCGTCGCCGCCATTGCCGCCGGCGAGGGGCGTGCCGACCGCGGATACCGATCCGCGATTGCCGAATTCGGCCGAAGGACGAATGCCCGATCCGGCAACCATGAATTGCCGCCCGCGCAGGCGCGTCAGGCCGGCCGGGTTGTAGTAGATGGTGGCGAGATCTTCGGCCGCAGCGGCGCCGCCCGCATGCGCATTGCCGACGCTCGCCGCGCTCATTTCACTGAGGGAGAAGCCGCCCGCAAGGGCCGTGCCGGAAGCAAGCAGCGATAAGGTGGCGAGGAAGGATGAAACCGGCGCTGCAAGAGAGATGCGCAAACACTTCATGTCAATGCCTCCACTTTGCCGGCGGGTCGCACGTGCGCTGGCGATACATCACAGGCCCGGGGCGCGCCAGAGATGAAATGACAATCCTCCGGAACAAAACCGCCGCGTTTCTTCGTATGGGTACGCGTCGCGTTTGCCATGGGCGGCAAATGGAGATCGACACCTGCTGCGCGGTTTGTCGGAGGCACATAGGTGCAGGCCCGCCATCGATCGGCATGGGCAGATGTGCAAGACGCGCCCGCCACCCAAGTGTTCGGCAATTTGCGACGATCAGGTCTGACTCCGATCAAGCATCGGTACCGCTCTGCGCCAGAACGCGCGCAACCGTGGCTTGCGTGCCATCGCAAGGGCTTGCCGCATCGCATCCCGCGGACAGCCAAAGCCGCGAGGCCGATTGAATGGCGTGTCGCTACAGCTCGCCGAGCACGCGGTTCGCCAGGATCTTCGCTTCCTCGGTCGCGCCTTCCGGCGTGTCGAAGACATCGACCGTGCGGTGCACGACCTGTTCGGACGCGGAGCGTCCTTCATGCAGCAGCAGGACGAGGCCCTGAAATTTTCCGCTTGCCAATTCATCCACCTGGACGTCGGCCCGCCATTTTCCCTTGTGATAGCGCACTGTCTCCATGATCGTCTCCAGAAATCGATGACACGAATGACAGCATAGGAAGCGCTCGCGCGACGGTAAAGGTCCGTCATCGGGATACCAGCATCGAAACCGGAACGTGTCGCCTGCGAAAGGCGCGTGGGCGGCGCGGCGCGTGAACGCGAGCGTGGACATGGATCAATTTTCACGCGCCTGCGCAATACCCCATGCTGCATATGGCCCCGCCCGGCACATTGCGGCACCATACGGTACCGTAGGGCATCCGCCCTGAACGCTGCGACCGTTGCATGTCGCACATGCCAAAGGAGTATCGAATCATGTTGCGTCAGGTGGTCGGCGCATTTGCGCTCGCCGTTTCCTGCACTAGCCTTGTTCCCGTCAATGCAGTGCCGCTTCCCGTGCCGGCTGCGGCACGCGCACCGCAGCCGGATGCGACTGACCTGATCAACGAGACAGGACGCCTTCGCATGCTGGCGGAACGCATGGGCAAGGCCTATGCGCAGCTTGCGCTGAATCTCATGCCGGACAAGGCGCGCACGCAGCTCATGTCCTCGCAACAGCGCTTCGAGGAAAATCTTGCATTCGTCGCCCGCGGCGCGACCAAGCCGATCACCAGGGCCGGGCTCGATGCGATCTCGGCAACCTACCGTTCCTATGCCGAAGCGCTCGCCTTGCCGCCGACGAAAGCCAATGTCGCCGCCGCCCATCACCTGACGGACAAACTCGTTAGCGAAGCCGAGAACCTGACTGCCGCATTCGAGGGGCATGCCCAGGTGCCGACGGCCAGGTTCGTGAATATTTCGGGGCGGCAGCGCATGCTGTCGCAGCGGATGGCGCGCCTGTATTTCGCCGCTGCCCTGGGCAACGGCAAAGGCGGGGGGGAGCAGGATCGCGTGGAATTCAGGAACATGCTCGTCACGCTGGACACCTCTCCGCTGACGACGCCCGAGATCCGGAGGGAAATCGACCTGGCCAGGACGCAATGGCTGTTCTTCGAGCAGGCGCTGCTCGGGAACGGCGACCCGGCGAGCAGCCTGAAACATGTCGCGACAGCCAGCGAGCGCCTGCTGGAAACAATGGACAACATCGCCTCGCTCTTCAGCAAGGCCTAGCACTGCTTAGTGCCGATCAAGGAACAAATTGCACATTTTTCCCGGGCATCGCAGGCGCACTGCGGCGCAACGAACGCCTTGCACCGCATCCCGCCATGCCCGGCAACATGCGCAATGTATTCTTGACCGGGCCTTACTCGTCCATCCCGTTCAATGCCTCGATGTCCGCGATCGCGGTGCGGAGCATCAGGTCGGGCGTGGCCTCGTGCGGCGCCATGCCGGCCGCCATCGCATCGGGGAACGCCTTCTTCATCTCGCCGTCGCGATGGATGAAATATTCCCCTTGATCGTACTCAATGT
>JAKACN010000249.1 GCA_021821365.1 Pseudomonadota bacterium
TCCGATCTGTAAACCGCCAGCACGTAGAAGGTCGTCTCGGTACTTCCCTGTACGGTCGCCGCGAGCAGGGCGGGGAAACTGTCCACGCCGGACGTTTTCATCAGCTCGATCAGCATCGCGCGCGCGGCACTGCCGGAAAACGGCTTGACCAGCGCCGTCGGCAGCGCATCGACGAAGCGCGTATCCCAGCCAGCCGCGTTCGCGAGATGGCGCAAGGCGTCCAATGCCGCATCCAGTGCGCCCGACGCGCGCAGCACGCCGATCGCGCACAGCATCGCAACCAGGTAGGGCAGCAGGTTCTTAGCCACCTCGAAACCTTCTTTCGCGCCTTCGACGAAGCTCTCGTACACCGGCACGCGGCGCAGCGCGCCGAACAGCAGGAACAGCATGATCAGACTGAACAGGACGAGATTGCCGAGCAGAGAAGACAAGGCCGCGAGCGCGGCGGCGGACATGCCTGCCAGCAGCGCCATGAATCCACCGAGGACCAGGGCCGTTCCGCCGAGCCAGGCGAGCACGACGGGGTCCCACACGCGCAGGCGTTGCATCGCGGCCACCGATAGAAAACCAACCAGGGTCGATGCGCTGGTGGCGAGCAGGATCGGGAGGAAGACGAGCGTCGGATCGGCCGCGCCCTGCTGCAGCCGGTACATGAAGATCGATACCGGGAGCAGGGTCAGCGAGGAGGCATTGAGGACCAGGAACAGGATCTGCGCATTGCTGGCCGTCTCCGGTTGCGGATTCAGTTCCTGCAGCGCGCGCATCGCTTTCAGGCCGATGGGTGTGGCTGCATTATCGAGGCCGAGCGCGTTGGCGGTGAAGTTGAGCGTGATCAGGCCGATGGCCGGATGGCCGGCGGGAACTTCCGGCATCAGCCGGCGGAACAGCGGCGACAGAAAACGGGCGAGGGCGTCCACCAGTCCCGCCTTCTCCGCAATGCGCAGAAAGCCCAGCCACAGCGTGAGCGTGCCGAACAGGAGAATCATGACTTCGACCGACAGCTTCGCCATTGCGAAGAGACTGTCCACCATCGCGGCGAAGGCGCCTGCATCGCCCGCAAAGAGCCAGCGTCCGAAGGCGCTCAAGGCGCCGATCACAAAAAAGCCCAGCCACAGGCCGTTCAACATAAGATTCCTTCCCCGGGCTCTTTGGCGAGCCTGTTATTTTGCTTGCGATGAGCGATTCTAGGGAAAGGCGGCAAAAAGCACCACAGGGAAAACGTCAGGCTTCGGAGTGGCCCTTCGCCGGCGGCTGGCGGAAGGGAGCGCAGCGCGATTTGCGGATGGCCCGCTTGCGCGCATTGATCACTTCGCGCAGCGCCTCGGACAGCATCTCCTGACGCTTCTTTTCCGGCACCATGTGGGCGATCACGCTATACGCGCGCACCGTGCGCTCCAGATTGCGAAGGGCTCTCAATTCTTCGCTGTGTTGCTCATCAAGCATCATAGACAAGGCCGTGTTCAAAGGTGGCGGGAAAGCACTCTAGACCGCGAAGCGTGAAATATGTTCCCTGTCGGAAAATGTCTGGCGGATTCTGTACGGGTCACGCGGCCTTTTCGCAAGGTCCGTGCGTTTTACATGCGCAATTCCTTGCAAGTTCGTCTATATTCTTGCGGGCAGCCGTCGCGCTGCGCCACTTCACGACGACAAGGACACGAGATCCATGCAGACCTTCCATATCAACGGCCGCGACCTGCAGGCCGATGTCGATCCGGCAATGCCTATCCTGTGGGTGCTGCGCGACCTGCTCAACATGACCGGGACCAAGTTCGGTTGCGGCGCGGCGCTGTGCGGTGCCTGCACCGTGCATATCGACGGCCAGCCGGCACGCGCCTGTGTCACGCCGGTTTCGGTCGCGCTGGGCCGGGCAATCACGACCATCGAGGCCATGGCGTCCGATCCGGTCGGCAAGGCAGTGCAGGATGCATGGGTCAGGCACGACGTGCCTCAGTGCGGCTATTGCCAGAGCGGACAGGTGATGAGTGCGACGGCGCTGCTGAAAGCGAAATCGAACCCTTCCGATGCCGACATCGACACCGCCATGAGCGGCAACATCTGCCGCTGCGGCACCTATCAGCGCATTCGCGCGGCGATCAAGGACGCCTCGGCGCGCCTCGACCGGGCGGATGGAAAACAGGCCGACCCAGGGCTGGACAAGCGCGCCTAGTGGACCGCCTCACGGCGATTTGCGGTTTATGCCGAGGCAATCGGCGGCGAGTGCAAGGCGCCCACCGCAGCGATCGTGTCGCTATCGCGCGGATGGGCAACGCAGCAATCGCTGTCGCGTGTCCGGGAGAAGCCGTAAATCGGGGAATGGCGGCCCACTAGCCAAGCACCTTGGTCAGTTCGTCGTCGAGGAATTCGTCGCGCTGCTCGGCCTCGACGATCTCATGCGGCAGCGCGTCGCGAATCGAAAACACGCCGAGGATTTCCGAAGCCTGATTCACAACGGGGAGATGGCGGAAGCCCGCGCCTTTCATCAGGAGCAGGGCATCGGAGACAGCGGTTTCCGGTGTGATCGATTGCGGCCGTGGCGTCATCACATCCGAAAGTGTTGTTGCACGCGGATCGAGTGACTGGGCCACTACCTTGGTCATGAGGTCGCGCTCCGTGAAGATCCCGATCAGCGCTCGCGCCGGATCGATGACGAGGACGCTGCCGCAGCGATGCCTGGACATGATGCAGGCTGCTTCGTAGGCGCTTGACTGCGGAGCGGCAACGGCCAGTTGTTTGCGGGGCAGGGATTCGGCGACGGTGCGTTCTTGCATGATATTTCTCCGGTAGCGATTAGCGGCGAATGCCGGGGACTTCACAGAAGAAACCATACGACTTGTCGATATTGGGGGAAATATCGGTGCTGCGCAAGCGGGGCAGATCAAGAAACCGTTTCACGCATCCGCGCAGGAGCATGAATCCGGGCAACAATTCGCTGAATCGGGGATCCGGTAGACCGGTGCGAAACCGCCTCCCGGTGTGCGGAAGTTGGTGGTTTGCCCCTGGTAGAGGCGCGCGGCCATCCATTGAACCTTGCCGTCGTAGGCATAATCGCGCACGTCGAACTTGAGGGTCTGCGGTGTGTCTTCTCGGCCCATCACACGTTCGCCGGGCGCCACGACGGATTGCGCAACGTAATCGCCCGCAAGAATGTCTTCCCACACGCGCCGAGTGATCTTGTCGCCGCGATAAGCGGCACGCCCGCCATAGCCCGCGGTTGGCTTGAAGAACAGCCGGCGGCGCTCGCTCCACAAACGGTCAGCCTTGTCCGGCATGACGATCTCGGTACGCGGAATGCTGGCGAGCAGCGTTTCCCTCACCGTTTGGGACACGCCCAACGCGTCCAGCGCGGCGGGATCGCTCAGCAATGCGAGGTTGCGCTTGTCCGCATACAGCGCATGCGCGTGCGGATGCGGCGTGATAACGGCTGCATCGTGCAGCCAGGCGTCACGCAAGGCGGCGCTGGAAGGGTCTTCCAGCATGAAATCCGTAAGGCGGTTGTAGACCACGTCGATCGGCGTGGCGCCGTGCATGAGCACGCCGTCATGCAGAGCAAGTTCTTCGGGGTCGGCGATGATGGCATGCAGCCCGTTTTTCTGGAACAGCTGCTGGAACAATAGGAATTCGGGATACAGGTATTGCTGCGCGGGCGCGCGGTCGACGATGGCAATGCTGCGCAACGGCGCAGTGCGCCCGGACAGCGCCCATTCGCGCTGGAACATCGCGATGATGCCGCGCTCGAAGGACGCCACCGCGCCCGGATCCGGAAGCATTTCCTCGACTGCCCGGCAGCAGGCGCGCTGCGCCCGCGCGAGGACGGCATTGAGCATGGCGCCGCCCGCATTCGTGTTGATCTCGATCAGGCCAATGTCGTGCTCGCCGATATGGAAGTCGTAGCCGAAGAACACGCCTTTCGCGCCTGGATTGCGCCTGGCGATCATGGGCGCGCCGGCCAGGACAGTGTCTCGATAGGCCGGCATCGCCACGACCGATTCGACCGCGGCGATCACGCTTTCCATGCGCTTTGCGTGCGCATGCGAAACGAATACCGGTCTGGCGGCAAAGACGTAGGGACAGCGCTCCGCGACCAGTTGGAACAGGCCGGGGTTGCCAAGTTCGGTTTCAAGCGCATGGTGCAAGGCCGCCCGGTCGAGGCTGATGCAGAAGCATCCCTTGTTCAACAGCATGGCGCCGTCGTCGCCGGGTTCGTTCGTCATGCGCGTGTCCTGTTGCAAAAGGATAAAAACGGGTGCCGCAATCGTCTCCAGCGCGATGGGCGGACGGCGTTCATGCGGGCCTCGACACGAATACCGGCAATGCCACTCCCTTGCAGCAATCCTGTTTCATGAATTGCAGGGTTTCGTTCAAGGCCCGGTAGTTGGCGCGGCAGCGCACGGAGCGGCCTTCCTTTTCCTGGGTGACGAGGTCGGTCGCGACCAGTTCGCGCAGATGGAAGGCGAGGGTAGATGCCGGACGATTCAGTACAGCCTGCAATTCGCCGACCGTCATTCCGTCCGGTCCCGCCTGCACGAGCAGGCGGAACAGGCCGAGCCGATGTTCGTGGCCGAGGCTGGCGAGGCGTCTGGCCGTCGAGGTGAGATTCATTTTTAAACTATAAAACTAGAATAATGGGTTTGTCAAACGGCCTGAAGCAATGCAGCGATGGCAACATGCGAATTCATGCGAGAGCGCCGACTTCGACCGACCGGAATTGATGCCATTCAGCGCGGCGCCTTCTCCGTTGCAGACACCACGAATCCCGCTATTGTTGACTTGAATCAACCATTGTTGTCGCTGGGCTTGCGTACAATGCAATCAAAAGTTTTTGTTGTATCGTTTCGATCGTATCGATAAACGTTCATGAGATTCACACGCACATTCCGCTTGGTCGCAGCGCTCGTCGCGCTGATCGGCGTGCTGTTCACGCAGCTCGCCGTGGCGGCGTACGTGTGCCCGGTCGGGCAGATTTCGCAGACCCTCGAAGCGGTGGCCGCGGCCCAGGCGGTACACGACCATCGGAACATGAGCGGTTGCGACGAAGCGGCCATGGGACAGCCGACCTTGTGCAAGGCGCAGACCCAGGTCGGCAACCAGTCGCTCGACAAACCGCCGCTGCCGGACGTTTCTCCCTTCCTTGCGGCTGTGCTCGTGGCGTCGGTCGTCCACGACAATCATGACGCTCCGTACAGTTCCCCCCAGACCGCGGGTGTTCTGCTGACCCGTACCACGGCGCCTCCACTCGCCATCCAGAACTGCTGCTTCCGAATCTGACACCCCGGACCGCCTGATCCGTCATCGTCCCGCATCCTGCGCGGACGCTCGGTTGATTGCTGTCTGGAGGTTTTATGTCACATTTTTTCGCGCCCGCGAAGGGGCGCATTGCAAGTCGATTCCTGGCCGTCCGCCGGCCTGTTCTTGGCATGATCGCCAGCCTGGTGGCGATGAGTGCGCCGGCCATTGCGCAGACTGTTGCGCAGGCTGGCGAGCCGCTTCCCGGCAATAGCGTGGAAAGCCTGCTGGAGTATGCGAAGTCCCGCAATCCGGAGCTCGCCTCCATGCATCATGAGGCCGACGCCGCCGCAGACCGCGCGGCCTCGGCCGGCGCGCTGCCGGATCCGAAGTTCCGCGTCGAACTGCAGGACATCACGAAGATGGGCGAGCAGGGACCGGCCCTGTCGCCGGCCCGCGTCGGAAAGACACGTTACCTGCTGATGCAGGATTTGCCATGGTTTGGCAAGCGCGACCTGATGCGGGAGGCCGCGCAATATGAAGCCGAAGGCGCAACAGGGCGCGCGCGCGGTACATGGGCTGATTTGTCTTCCCGCATCAAGACCGGTTACGCGCAGCTTTATTACATCGATCGCAACGAGAAGTTGACACAGGAAATTCTCGATCTGATGACGCGCCTGGAGAAGATTGCGCAGGTGCGTTACGCCGGCGGCCTTGCGGCGCAATCCGACGCGATCCGCGCGCAGGTCGAGCAGACCGACATGCGCAACGAACTCATCGCACTGGAGAACGAGCGGCGCATGACGGAAGCGCGCCTGAACATGCTGCTGTCGCGGCCGGCCAACGCGCCGCTGGCCCGTCCGGAGCGGCTGCGCACCTTGCCGCAACCGGTCAGGTTGGACTATGCATCCCTCGAAGACCGCGTGCGCGGACGCAATCCCCAACTCTTTTCGGACGACGCGAAGCTGAAGGCGGCCGAGAAGAACCGCGACCTGGCGTACAAGAACCGCTATCCGGATTTCACGGTCGGTATCGCGCCGATGCAGTACGGGAACGCGATCAAGGAATGGGAACTGATGGTCGAGTTCAATATCCCGATCCAGCAATCCTCGCGCCGCGCACAGGAACGCGAAGCCGAGGCCATGCTGTCGGCGGCCCGCACGCGCAAGGAGGCCACCGCGAACCAGGTGCTTTCCGAACTTTCGGAAAACCTTTCCGGGCTCGATGCCGCGCGGCGCACCGAAGCGACCATCAGCAACAGCCTGCTGCCGCAGGCCGAACTGACCTACAAGTCGGCCTTGGCCAGTTATGAAAACGGCAAGGTGGATTTCGCGACCTTGCTCGATGCACAGCGGCAGATCCGGCAGGCCAGACAGAACCAGATCAAGGCGCAGGCGGAAGGACAGGCACGCCTCGCTGATATCGAACGACTCCTGGGAGAAGAATTATGAAACAGCACGCGAGCATCTTACTGGGCACCATCATCGTTGCTGCCCTTGCAGGCGCGGGCGGTTATTGGGCAGGAACGCATGGCAAAGGCGAGGCGGCCGCGGCAGTGCGCGCCGCGCAAGCCGACAACGGCGGAAAGAAGGAGCGCAAGCTTCTGTACTACCGCAATCCGATGGGCCTGCCCGACACCTCGCCGGTGCCGAAAAAAGATCCGATGGGCATGGACTACATCCCGGTCTATGAAGGCGAAGACGACGCGGAACCGGCTTCCGCCAACCAGATCAAGATCAGCACCGACAAGGTGCAGAAGCTCGGCGTGCGCACGGAAGCGGCCGGCATGAAGGCCATCGACAAGATGGTGCGCGCGGCGGGACGCATCGAGGCGGACGAGCGGCGCCTGTACGCGATCTCGCCGAAGTTCGAGGGTTACGTGGAACGTCTGCATGTGAATGCCACCGGACAGACGGTGTCGAAAGGCCAGCCGCTGTTCGAGGTGTACAGCCCGGAACTGGTGTCGGCGCAGCGCGAATACGCGGTGGCCGCGCAGGGCGTGCAGGCACTCAAGGGCGCGGACAGCGAGGCGCAGCAGAGCATGAAGCAGCTCGCCGAATCGAGCCTGCTGCGGCTGAAGAACTGGGACATTTCGGAGGAGCAGGTCAAGGCGCTGGCCAGGAGCGGCCAGGCGAAGCACACCATGACCTTCCGCTCGCCGGCGAACGGCATCGTCACCGAACGCAAGGCGGTGGCGGGCATGCGCTTCATGCCGGGCGAGATGCTGTACCAGGTTGCCGATCTCTCCAC
>JAKACN010000250.1 GCA_021821365.1 Pseudomonadota bacterium
TGATCTTGCTGATGGCCATAGTCGGGTTGAGTCCCTTCGGGCAGACATCGACGCAATTCATGATGGTATGGCAACGGAACAGGCGATACGGATCTTCCAGGTTGTCCAGACGCTCGTTCGTTGCCTGATCGCGACTGTCAGCGATGAAGCGGTATGCCTGCAACAGGCCTGCCGGACCGACGAACTTGTCCGGGTTCCACCAGAACGACGGGCATGAAGTCGAGCAGCAAGCGCACAGGATACACTCATACAGACCATCGAGTTCTTCGCGCTCTGCCGGCGATTGAAGACGCTCTTTTTCCGGCGGAATAGTGTCATTGATCAGGTATGGCTTGATCGAATGATATTGCTTGAAGAACTGCGTCATGTCCACGATCAGGTCGCGGATGACCGGCAGGCCGGGCAGCGGCAGCAGAACGATCGGTTCCGTCAGTTCGTTGAGGTTGGTGGTGCATGCCAGACCATTCTTGCCATTGATGTTCATGGCGTCAGAGCCGCAAACACCTTCACGGCAGGAACGGCGCAACGCCAGCGAATCGTCCACGTCGGCCTTGATGCGCTGCAATGCATCCAGCAGCATCTTGTCGGTGTCCTGCAGGGTCACCGTCAGATCCTGCATGTACGGCTTCTCATCCTTGTCCGGATCGTAGCGATAAATCTGAAATTTGAGAGTACGTGCCATGTTCCTACCTTAGAAAGTGCGTGCCTTAGGCTTGAAGGTTTCAACGGTCAGCGGTTTGGTGGTGACCGGTTTGTAGTCGAGGCGATTGGCTTCGGAGAACCACAGCGTGTGCTTCATCCAGTTTTCGTCGTCACGCTTCTCGTAGTCGCGATGTGCGTGCGCGCCGCGCGATTCCTTGCGGGCCGCAGCCGAGACGATGGTTGCCTTTGCAACTTCAATCAGATTGTCCAGCTCGAGCGCTTCGACGCGCGCGGTGTTGAACACCTTCGACTTGTCCTTGAACGAGACGTGCTTGCGGCGCTCGTCGAGTTCCAGGATCTTCTTCATGCCGGTTTGCAGCAATTCGTCGGTACGGAACACGCCGCAGTACTGCTGCATCGTGGTACGGATTGCATTTGCCACGTCCTGAACGCGTTCGGAACCGGTGCTCTTCTCGAGGTGCGCCATACGCGACAACGCGAAATCGGCAGCATCCGCCGGCAGCGGCTTGTGGTCCTTCTGCTTCAGGTTGGATGCAACGATATGGTTGCCCGCGGCGCGACCGAACACGACGAGGTCGAGCAACGAGTTGGTACCGAGGCGGTTTGCGCCGTGCACCGAGACGCAGGCGCACTCTCCGATCGCGTACATGCCATTGACGACCTCAGCGGGATTGCCATTCCTCGGCGCGACGACCTGGCCATGAATGTTGGTCGGGATGCCGCCCATCTGGTAGTGAATCGTCGGAACGACAGGAATTGGCTCCTTGGTCGCATCGACATTGGCGAATTTATGGCCGATTTCGAGAATCGACGGCAAGCGCTTGCGAATGGTATCGGCACCGATATGACGCAGATCCAGCAGCACATGGTCCTTGTTCGGACCGCAGCCACGGCCCTCTTTGATTTCCTGGTCCATCGAACGGGACACGAAGTCACGCGGCGCCAGATCCTTCAGCGTCGGCGCGTAGCGCTCCATGAAGCGCTCGCCATTCGAGTTGATCAGGATGCCACCCTCGCCGCGCACGCCTTCGGTAATCAGCACGCCAGCGCCAGAGACGCCGGTCGGATGAAACTGCCAGAATTCCATGTCCTGCAGCGGAAGGCCTGCACGAGCGGCCATGCCAGCGCCGTCGCCGGTGTTGATGAATGCATTGGTCGACGCGGCGAAAATCCTGCCTGCACCGCCGGTGGCGAACATCGTAGTCTTGGCTTCCAGGATCATCACGTCGCCGGTTTCCATTTCCAGCGCGACGACGCCCAGGATATCGCCATCCTGATCGCGGATCAGGTCGATCGCCATCCACTCGACGAAGAAGTGGGTCTTGGCGCGCACATTGCGTTGATAGAGCGTGTGCAGCAGCGCATGGCCGGTGCGGTCCGCTGCGGCGCAGGCGCGCTGCACCGGCTTCTCGCCGAAGTTCGCGGTATGGCCGCCGAACGGGCGCTGGTAGATCGTGCCATCGGGGTTGCGGTCGAACGGCATGCCGAAGTGTTCGAGCTCATACACGACTTTCGGCGCTTCGCGGCACATGAATTCGATGGCATCCTGGTCACCCAGATAGTCGCCACCCTTGACGGTGTCGAACATGTGCCAGTACCAGTTGTCCTCGGACATGTTGCCGAGCGAGGCGCCGATGCCGCCCTGTGCGGCAACGGTATGCGAACGGGTCGGGAAAACCTTGGACAGGACTGCGACGTTCAGGCCGGCTTCGGCCAGCTGCAGCGATGCGCGCATGCCGGAACCGCCGGCACCGACGATAACCGCATCAAAGCGGCGTGTAGGAATGGATTGTTTGACTGCCACCACGATTACGCTCTCCAGATAATCTGCGCCGCCCAACCGGCACAACCGACCAGCCACAAGATTGTGGCAACTTGCAATGCGAGTCGAAGGCCGACCGACTTGGTGCAGTAATCCATCAAGATGTCACGCACACCGACCCAGACGTGGTAGAACAGCGCCAGGAATGCGACAAAGGTCGCAATCTTGAACCATTGCTGCGCGAACAGGCCAGCCCAACCTTCGTAGCTGAAATTTTTTCCACTCAGGAATGCGATCAGGAGAATGATCGTGTACAGGACCATCACGACGGCGGTCATGCGTTGCGCAAGCCAGTCGCGGAGGCCGTAGTGCGCGCCGACCACCAGACGCTTCGGTCCGATATTGTTGTTTGCCATCTTAAAAAGCTCCGAACAGTTTCAATGCAACCAGTGCCGTCAGCGGAAGGCTGACAGAGAGAACGGCAACAGACGACTTGCGCGCGCTGAGCTTGTCGAGGCCCATGTGCAGATCCATCAGGAGATGGCGGACGCCTGCGCAGATGTGATGGAGATAGGCCCAGCACAGCGCGAGGATCGCGAGCTTGACCAGGAAGTGGGAGGTATATCCTCTGAAGTGTTCAAAGGAAATTTCGGATGTCAGGCTCTGATCGAGCAGATAAAGAACGAAGGGCAACAGAACGAACATCAGCAGGCCGCTGATGCGATGCAGGATCGATACGATACCGGCCAGCGGCAACCGGTAATGCACGGTTTGCGCAAAGGTCATGACACCAAATTGACGCCGATCCTTTTTCACGGCTTCCGACATAACAACACCTCCCAGACTTGATAATCCCGTAATTTTCGCCGATTTTTGTGCAGCACACCAATAGTAATCTTCACCGTTGCCGAAATCCTTGTTGTCAAGCGAGGGGTATCCCGTATTGCCGGTACTTTGTGCCCGCGCCTTCAGCTCAACTCATTCTGGTAATGGTGGCGATCCGTCAGATACAAGCCGCGCCGCACCTCAACCGGCTTGTCACCGTAAGTGAAGGAAACCCGCTCCACACTCAACAGCGGCGTATGCTTCGCCACTTTCAGCAACTCGGCCGTCTCCTCGTCGGCCGTGATGGCACGAATGCGCTCGGTGGCACGAATCATCCGCGTCCCGAACTCGGTCTCGAACAAACCGTACATCGGCCCCTTGTACTCCACGAGGCGCTCCGCCGTCAGCCCCTTGAATATCACACCCGGCAACCAGAGCTCTTCCACGATCGTCGGCGCGCCGTCGAACGACTGCACGCGCTTGATGAAAATGACCGAATCTCCCGACTTGATGTCGAGCAGACGCGCGACTTCGGCGGGCGCGCGCAGCCGTTTGACCTCAAGAATCTTGTTGTCGGGATTGTGGGGTTCGCCAGAATCCGGCATCAGGCGCAGGAAACGGTATTGCGCACGCGCTTCGTGGTGCGTCGCAACAAACGTGCCCTTGCCCTGGCGGCGAACCACCAGGTTTTCCGCCGCCAGTTCGTCAATTGCCTTGCGAACCGTACCTTGACTGACTTTGAATCGATTGGCGAGTTCGACTTCGCTCGGAATCAACTCGCCCGGTTTCCATTCGCCGGACTGCAGGCTTTGCGTGATGAGCGCCTTGATTTGCTGGTAAAGCGGACTGAAGGTAGGAGAGCTCCCCGGAGCGGAAACCCCGCCCCCTGCACCAGGTGCACCGATAGCTGTCAAATTGGCCGGAGCGGAACTCATAACCTGCGATTTCACCACAAAATCACCTTTTCCGTCCAGCAAAAAGTATGAGGTGATATGTCTTATATAAGATATAAGATAGGCGTTGACAGCTTACCCATGTGCGCCTACACTCGCGTGCAACATTTGCAGGATGCAAGCCATTTCACAGGTCCTGGTACTGCTACGCACAAAATGCCTGTTGAGATGCCCTTCCGAGCATGACCGGCGAAGCTTTCGACGGTATGATTACAGGCTCACATAAGAATTCGTAAAGTTTCGCCCTTTCATCCCACTTTGGAGATTCATCATGGCTAAAGCCCCTATGCGCGTTGCCGTCACCGGCGCCGCCGGCCAAATCGGCTACTCCCTGCTGTTCCGCATCGCCAATGGCGATATGCTGGGCAAAGATCAGCCTGTCATCCTGCAATTGCTTGAAATTCCCGACGAGAAGGCTCAGAAGGCGCTCAAGGGTGTGATGATGGAAATCGACGACTGCGCGTTCCCCCTGCTGGCCGGCATGACCGCCCACAGCGATCCGATGACCGCGTTCAAGGACGCCGACGTTGCCCTGCTGGTTGGCGCGCGTCCGCGCGGCCCGGGCATGGAGCGCAAGGACCTGCTCGAAGCCAACGCACAGATCTTCACGGTGCAAGGCAAGGCACTGGATGCCGTCGCATCCCGTAATGTCAAGGTGCTGGTCGTCGGCAATCCGGCCAACACCAACGCCTACATCGCCATGAAGTCGGCGCCGGACCTGCCGGCCAAGAATTTCACCGCGATGCTGCGCCTGGATCACAATCGCGCGCTGTCGCAAGTCGCCCAGAAGATCGGCAAGCCGGTTTCCGCGATCGAAAAGCTGTGCGTGTGGGGCAACCACTCCCCGACCATGTACGCCGACTATCGCTTTGCGAGCGTCGATGGCAAGTCGGTCAAGGAAATGATCAACGACACGGATTGGAACAAGAACGTATTCCTGCCGACGGTCGGCAAGCGCGGCGCAGCAATCATCGAAGCACGCGGCCTGTCTTCGGCGGCGTCTGCCGCCAACGCAGCGATCGACCACGTGCATGACTGGGTGCTGGGCACCAACGGCAAGTGGACCACGATGGGCATTCCGTCGGACGGCTCCTACGGCATTCCGGAAGGCACCGTGTTCGGCTTCCCGGTCACGACCGAGAACGGCGAGTACAAGATCGTGCAAGGCCTGGAAATCGACGCATTCTCGCAAGAGCGCATCAACCTGACGTTGAAGGAACTGATGGAAGAGCGTGAAGGCGTGAAGCACCTGGTAGGCTAAGCGTCCCGAGCTACTGAGAGAACGGGAACGGCGGCGCCAAGCCGCCGTTCCACCCGCCGACGCCATTCCATTTGCACTGAGCATGCACCCTTCCGAGGTCTTATTCCAGGGCAAGCACAAACCGGTGTCGATTCCGGTCTGCGATCACTACGCCGGCGCTGAAAAGCTGATGCGCAAGTCGATTGCCTTGCAACAAGAACTTGGCCCCCTGTTCGACATCACCCTTGACTGTGAAGACGGCGCAAGCGCCGGCAACGAAGTAGCCCATGCCAGCCTGGTTGCATCGCTGATTGCAGGCGAAGACAACCGCTTCGGCCGCATCGGCGCCCGGGTCCATGATCTGAATCACCCCTGTTTCGAGCAAGACGTCGCGCTCATCTGCGACGGCGCCGCAAAACGCCTGGCCTACCTGGTCATTCCGAAACCCGAGAATGCCGACGAGGTGATGCGCGCCATCGGCATCATCAATGCGCATGCGGTCAGGAACGGCCGGGAGAGCTTGCCGATCCACGTCCTGATCGAGACGCACGGGGCCCTCGCCGAAGTCAATGCCATTGCAGCAATTCCGCAAGTCGAATGCCTCTCGTTCGGCATCATGGATTTCGTCTCCGCCCATTACGGCGCCATCCCCGGCAACGCAATGCGCTCGCCGGCCCAGTTCACCCATCCGCTGGTCACGCGCGCCAAGCTCGAAATCGCGGCCGCCTGCCATGCGCATGGCAAGGTCCCGTCGCATAACGTCACAACGGAGATCAAGGACACGGCAGTCGTCGCCAGCGACGCCCATCGGGCGACCGCGGAATTCGGATACACGCGGATGTGGAGCATCCATCCCGATCAGATCAAACCGATACTCAAGGCGCTCTCCCCGCGCAGCTCGGAAGTGAGTGAGGCGCTCGCCATCCTGACCGAAGCGCAGGCCGCGCAATGGGGGCCGATACAACATCACGGAAAGCTGCACGACCGCGCCAGTTACCGTTACTATTGGGCGATACTGCAGCGCGCGAAAGCGAGCGGTATGCCATTGCCAGATTCATCAGGGAGTCTGTTGTAAACACTGCGGCGCAACACGAAGTGAATTAAACCGGCGCACATTAGAGGAAACATCATCATGAAAAAACTGTCAGCATTTATTCTTTTGATCGCCGGCATTGCATGCGGCGCGTCGCCGGTCATGGCGGGAACCGCCGCTACCGCCAACGGCCACGCGGGCAAGAAGGCGACCGCCAAGAAGGCGGCGCACAAGCATGAGGCTCAGGAAGCCGACGAGAAGGAACCCGACATCTCCGGATTGCAGCCAACAGCGTTCAATTGCGAACTTGGCAACAAGATCACGATCTACAGCAAGGCGAGCGACGACCAGCAGATCGCCCTGCATTGGAACAGGCACACGCACCTCATGACCCGCGTGACCACGACGACCGGTGCGCAGCGTTTTGAAAACGCGAAGAGCGGACTGGTCTGGATCGGTATTCCGGCCAAGGGTATGCTGCTCGATTCCAAGCATGGCCACCAGCTTGCCAATGAATGCAAGAACTCCGAGCAGGCAGCGCAGCACGTCGCGGAGAAAAGCTGACAGCAGGCACAACAAGGGAACAACACCATTTTCCATGCAGGGCGTTGCCCATGCGCCCTGGATGCACGGCTTGAAATTCTTTCGTTATCGGTTCAGTCCGAATAAATAAGGAGAGGCCATGTCCCGCAACACTCTGAACACGCTCAAGGAATTCACCATTTCAGGCTCCAGGAAGGGAAAGTTCCATTCCCTTCCCGCGCTCGGAATAGCGCTCGGCATCAACCTCTCCCGCCTGCCGGTATCGATCCGCATCGTGCTGGAATCGGTGCTGCGCAACTGCGACGGCAAGAAAGTCACGGAAGAGCATGTCAGGCAGCTTGCGAACTGGGAACCGACCGCTGCACGCGTCGATGAGATTCCCTTTGTCGTGGCACGTGTGGTGTTGCAGGACTTC
>JAKACN010000251.1 GCA_021821365.1 Pseudomonadota bacterium
TTCTTGCGTGCCGGCGGCAGGTCCGTGCAAACACCTTCGAACGCTTCCGCTGCCATGCCGATCGTTTCGCCGAGGGTCGGATGCGGATGGATGGTCTTGCCGATATCGACGGCATCGGCGCCCATCTCGATCGCCAGCGCAATTTCCCCGATCATGTCGCCCGCATGCGTGCCGACAATACCGCCGCCGACGATGCGATGCGTCTCCGCATCGAACAGCAGTTTGGTGAAGCCTTCGTCGCGGCCGTTCGCCGTGGCGCGTCCGCTCGCGGCCCACGGGAACAGGCCTTTCTCCAGCTTGACACCCTTGGCCTTCGCCTCGTCTTCGGTAATGCCGACCCAGGCGACTTCCGGATCGGTATAGGCGACGGACGGGATCACGCGCGCATCGAAATAGGTTTTCTGCCCCGCCGCCGCTTCCGCCGCGACATGCGCCTCGTGCACCGCCTTGTGCGCCAGCATCGGCTGGCCGATGATGTCGCCGATGGCGTAGATGTGCGGCACATTGGTGCGCATCTGCCCATCGACCTGGATGAAGCCGCGATCGGTCACCGCCACGCCGGCCTTGTCGGCGGCGATCTTCTTGCCGTTCGGGCTGCGGCCGACAGCCACCAGCACCAGATCGTACAGTTGCGGCTCCGGCGCGGTGACCGACGGGTCGGCGCTTTCGAAGGTGACCTTGATGCCTTCCTTCAGCGCCTCGACTGCGACCGTCTTCGTCTTCGTCATGACCTTGTCGAAGCGCTTGTCATTGAACTTCTGCCACACCTTCACCATGTCGCGGTCCGCGCCCTGCATCAGGCCGTCCAGCATTTCGACCACATCGATGCGCGCGCCGAGCGTGGAATACACGGTCGCCATTTCCAGGCCGATGATGCCGCCGCCGATGACGAGCATACGCTTGGGCACCTGACGCAATTCGAGGGCACCGGTGGAATCGACAATGCGCGGATCTTCCGGCACGAAGGGCAGCTTCACCACGGACGAACCGGCGGCGATGATCGCCTGTTTGAACTGTACCGTCTTCTTGCTGCCGTCCGCCGAGACCACTTCCATGTGGTTCGGGCTGACGAACTGGCCCACGCCCTGCACTACGTTCACCTTGCGCGAGCGCGCCATTCCCGACAGGCCGGTGGTCATCTTCTTGACGACCTTATCCTTGTAGGCACGCAGCTTGTCGATGTCGATCTGCGGCTTGCCGAAGGACACGCCGTGCGCCTCCATTGACGCAGCCTCGTCGATCACCGCAGCCACATGCAGCAAGGCCTTGGACGGAATGCAGCCCACGTTCAGGCAGACGCCACCCAGCGTAGCATAGCGTTCGACGAGCACCGTGGACATGCCGAGGTCGGCAGAACGGAAAGCGGCCGAATAGCCGCCGGGGCCGGCACCGAGCACCAGCATGTCGCAGTCGATGTCGACCTTGCCGGCAAAACTTCCTGCAACGGGTGCAGGCGCAGGAGCGGATGGGGCCGATGGGGCCGGCGCCGGAGCGGCGGCCGGCACGGGAGCAGGGGCAGGAGCGCCCGCGGCGGCTTCCAGCAGAAGCAGCAGCGATCCTTCGGACACCTTGTCGCCGATCTTGATCTTCATCTCCTTGACCACACCGGCGTGGGTCGACGGGATCTCCATGCTGGCCTTGTCGGATTCGACGGTCACCAGCGACTGATCCACATTCACCGTGTCGCCTGGCTTGACGAGCAATTCGATGACTTCCACGTCCTTGAAATCGCCGATATCCGGGACCTTTACTTCCTGCAAACTCATGGCTTTCGCTCCGTCTCTCCCTCCCCCTGCGGGGCGGAAGCTATTTGATGTTATTCATTTCATCGGGAAACTGTAGATCCTGAACGGCCCCGACGTGCTCTTGTCAAACTCGGCGCCCGCCAGTACGCCGATCTCGGCGATCTCCCGGGCATTGTTCTCGCGGTCATACGCGGCATACATCGCACCCAGCGCGAAATTGCGTCCGCTGCCGATTCCCCAGAAACGATCGAAGCTGAACACTTCGCGGTACGAATAAACGCCGAAGATTCCCTGCGGATTGGCGATCAGCGCGGTGATCTGCGACGACTCGTACGGATCGTCCTCTTCTTCCTTCGTGTTCAGGAAATACTTTTCCTTGAGTATTTCGTGCACCTTCGAAAAAGTCTCGAATACTTCATCACGGCTTTCCAGCCTGCATTCCTCGCCCATCCCCGTCATCAGCTTGCGCATCACCGGAAAATGGGCCGCCGTGCCGGCCAGCGTAATGTACGATTCCCCGACCTTGAAGATCTTTTCGTTCACTTCGTACGCATGCGACAAACGGGTGTCGCCAAACGTGACGAGGGAATCGGATGCGATGGCGATTTCGTTGTTCTTCTTGACGACAACGCAAGTGGTCATTGTTGTTCTCCAGCAAAAAGGGAAAGCGGTACGGCAAATGGAAAGATCTGAATTTTCTCACTTTCCCGGATGCCGGGAGCTTCCCTTTCCGCGATTGGATTACAGCAAGGTCTTGCGCATGTCGCCCAGCACTTCCGACAGGTAAGCCGCGAAGCGCGCGCCCATCGCGCCGTCGATCACGCGGTGATCGTAGGACAGCGAGAGCGGCAGCATCAGGCGCGGCGCAAACTGCTTGCCGTCCCACACCGGCTTGATGCTCGATTTCGACAGGCCGAGGATCGCGACTTCCGGCGCATTGATGATCGGCGTGAATGCCGTGCCGCCGATACCGCCGAGCGAGGAAATCGTGAAGCTCGCGCCCTGCATGTCGGCCGGCTTCACCTTGCCTTCGCGTGCCTGCGAAGACAACTCGCCCATCTCCTGCGCGATCTGCGAAATGCTCTTCGCATCGGCATTCTTGATTACCGGCACCACCAGGCCGTTTGGCGTATCCGCCGCAAAGCCGATGTTGTAGAACTTTTTCAGGATCAGGTTCTCGCCCTTCTCATCGAGAGAGGAATTGAAGGCCGGGAATTTCTTCAGCGCCGCGACGCTGGCCTTGATCACGAAGGCGAGCATGGTGAGCTTCACGCCCGACTTGGCGAGCGCATTGTTGGACGCCTTGCGGAATTCCTCCAGCTCCGTCACGTCGGCCTCGTCGAACTGCGTCACGTGCGGGATCATCACCCAGTTGCGATGCAGGTTCGGTCCGCTGATCTTCTTGATGCGCGACATCGGCTGCAATTCGGTCTCGCCGAACTTCGAGAAATCCAGCGACGGCCACGGCAACAGGTCCAGCCCGATGCCGCCCCCCTTCGCGGCAGGTGCAGAGGGCGCCGCTAGCGCCTGCCCGGCCATGACTGCCTTCACATAGTTCTGCACGTCGTCATGCAGGATGCGCCCCTTCGGACCGGTCCCTTTCAGGCGCACCAGGTCGACGCCGAGTTCGCGAGAAAATTTGCGTACCGAGGGCGAGGCATGCGGCTTGAACCCGTTCTCTTCGCGCGGTTCGAGCGAAGCGGTCGGCACAGTCTTCGACTCGACCAGCGTCAAGCTGGGCGGGGCTGGCGGCGCTGCCGCCGGCACAGGTGCGGATGCAACAGCAGCAGCCGGTGCGGAAGCAGCAGCCGACGCAGCCGTCTCCGGCGCGGGCGCAGGAGCACCTTGCGCATCCACCACCAGCAGCGGCGTACCTTGCGATACCTTGTCGCCGATCTTGACCTTCCATTCCTTCACGACGCCTGCATGGCTGGAGGGAATCTCCATGCTGGCCTTGTCCGATTCCACCGTGATCAGCGACTGGTCGACCTTGATCGTGTCGCCCGGCTTGACCATCAGTTCGATGACTTCCACATCCTTGAAATCGCCGATGTCCGGGACTTTGACTTCCGTTACGCTCATAGCGCTAGCTCCGTTCTTGTTCCTTCGCTGCCTTGCCCCTTCCCCCTGGCAGGGAGAAGTTTGGGATGGGGATGGAGAAGTCGAGCAGCAGCAGGTGATTGCTCAACCACTCCCCCCACTCTGGCCCTCCCCCTGCCAGGGGAGGGAATACCGGCAGGTAGCGAAGAAGATTTATTGTTAATTACACCGTCACCGGGTTCGGCTTGTCCGGATTGATCCCGTACTTCGCAATCGCATCAGCCACGACGGAGGCTTGCACCGCGCCCTCTTCCGCCAGCGCCTTGAGTGCGGCAATCGTTACATAATGACGATCGACCTCGAAAAACTCGCGCAACTTGGCCCGCGAATCGGAACGGCCGAAGCCGTCCGTGCCAAGGACCTTGTAGGAGCGCCCCTTCGGCATATAGGCACGAATCTGCTCGGCGAACGTGCGCATGTAGTCGCTCGACGCCACGATCGGACCCTTGCTGTCCTGCAGCGATCGTGTGACATGCGCCAGGCGTTGCGGCTCTGCCGGATGCAGCATGTTCCAGCGCTCCACATCCTGCCCGTCGCGCGCCAGCAACGTGAAGGACGGTGCGGACCAGACGTCGGCCGCGACGCCCCAATCGCTCTTCAGCAACTCGGCCGCGGCGATCACCTCGCGCAGGATGGTGCCGGAGCCCATGAGCTGCACGCGCTGCTTGGCCTTCTTGTCGCCTTGCTGCAGGAGATACAAGCCCTTGAGGATGTTTTCTTCCTGCCCCGGCTGGATGCCAGGATGCGCGTAGTTTTCGTTCATCAGGGTGATGTAATAGTACACATCCTCCTGCTTCTCCATCATGCGCTTCAGGCCGTCGTGAATGATGACCGCGACTTCATGCGCGAAGGTCGGGTCGTACGGAATGCAGTTCGGAATCGTCGCCGCCAGGATGTGGCTGTGCCCGTCCTCGTGCTGCAGGCCCTCGCCGTTCAGCGTAGTGCGGCCGGCGGTGCCGCCGAGGATGAAGCCGCGCGCCCGCATGTCGCCCGCCGCCCATGCCAGGTCGCCAAAGCGCTGGAAGCCGAACATCGAGTAATAGATGTAGAACGGGATCATGATGCGGTTGCTGGTCGAGTACGACGTTGCTGCCGCAATCCACGAACTCATGCCGCCCGCTTCGTTGATGCCTTCCTGCAGGATCTGGCCAGACTTGTCCTCGCGGTAGTACATCACCTGGTCGCGGTCGACCGGTTCGTACAGCTGTCCCTGCTGGTTGAAAATGCCGATCTGGCGGAACAGGCCTTCCATGCCGAAGGTGCGGGTCTCGTCGACCAGGATCGGCACCACGCGCTTGCCGAGGTTGGCATCGCGCAGCAGCGTCGTGATGATGCGCACGAAGGCCTGCGTGGTCGAAATCTCCCGGCCTTCCGCGGTCGGATCGAGCACGGCCTTGAACGCGGACAGTTCCGGCACCGGCAGCGATTCCTCCGCCTTCATCCGGCGCTGCGGCAGGTAGCCGCCCAGCGCCTTGCGGCGCTCGTGCAGGTATTTCATTTCCGGCGTGTCGTCGGACGGCTTGAAGAACGGGATGTCCTTCAGCTTGTCGTCCGGCACCGGAATGTTGAAGCGGTCGCGCATCTCGCGCACGGCCTCGTCGTCGAGCTTCTTGGTCTGGTGCGCGGTGTTGCGCGCTTCGCCCGATTTGCCCATGCCGAAGCCCTTGATGGTCTTGGCGAGAATGACGGTCGGCTGGCCGGTGTGTTCCTGCGCCTGCTTGAAGGCAGCGTAAATCTTGTGCGGGTCATGGCCGCCGCGGTTCAGGCGCCAGATGTCGTCGTCCGACATCTTGGACACCATTTCCAGCAGCTTCGGATGCTTGCCGAAGAAATGCTTGCGCACATAGGCGCCGTCCTTGGCCTTGTAGTTCTGGTATTCGCCGTCGACGGTTTCCATCATCACGCGCTGCAGGATGCCTTCCTTGTCGCGCGCCAGCAACTCGTCCCAATAGCTGCCCCAGATCACCTTGATGACGTTCCAGCCAGCGCCGCGGAAGTCGGCTTCCAGTTCCTGGATGATCTTGCCGTTGCCGCGCACCGGCCCATCGAGGCGTTGCAGGTTGCAGTTGATGACGAACACGAGATTATCGAGGTTCTCGCGGCCGGCCATGCCGATCGCGCCCATGGATTCCGGCTCGTCCATCTCGCCGTCGCCGCAGAATGCCCACACCTTGCGCTTCGACGTATCGGCGATCTGGCGCGCATGCAGGTACTTGAGGAAACGCGCCTGGTAGATCGCCATGAGCGGCCCGAGGCCCATCGACACCGTGGGGAATTGCCAGAAGTCCGGCATCAGTTTCGGATGCGGATAGGAAGAGAGTCCCTTGCCGTCCACTTCACGACGGAAATTGAGCAGCTGCTCTTCGCTGATGCGGCCTTCGAGGAAGGCGCGGGCGTAGATGCCGGGCGCGGAATGGCCCTGGATGTAAAGCAGGTCGCCGCCGTGGTCTTCGGTCGGTGCGTGCCAGAAGTGATTGAAGCCGATGCCCAGCATGTTGGCCAGCGATGCAAAGCTGGAAATATGGCCGCCGAGATCGCCGTCGAGACGGTTGGCCTTCACCACCATCGCCATCGCGTTCCAGCGCATCCAGGAACGCAGGCGCTCTTCGTATTCGAGATTGCCCGGGCAATGCTCGCCGAGATGGGCGGGAATGGTGTTGACGTAAGCCGTGTTGGCGGAAAACGGAATGTAGGCGCCACGCCGACGGGCCAGATCGACCATGCGCTCCATCAGGTAGTGGGCGCGTTCCGGGCCTTCGGTTTCGATGACGGCTTCGAGCGCATCAAGCCATTCCTGGGTTTCCATTACGTCAGGGTCATTGGCGGCTTGCGCCAACACTTGATCAAGCTGGGCGGACATGTTGCGTCTCCTGGTTGGTAAGGCTTGCCGGATCGCTGTCTCGGTTATCGCGGTCCGGAATTTTTTGACAAGATTTTGTCTGTCGCGTTTGTGCGCGGTGAAAAGATTCTAACAGTACTTTTTCAACTTTTCAAATAGCGATATTCAATCTCATAATGTGGAATTTCCTGCGGCAATGCAGCAAATCGGGATGACCATGACAGCCCAAACGGCACGGCGACTTATAATTTCGTTTTAAACCTCCTCACCTTCCCTCACAAAAACATGCCAGCCCAACTCATCAACGGAAACGAACTTTCCCAGCAAATCCGCGCCGACGTTGCGCAGCGCGCCGCCGCGCTCACCGCGCAAGGCAAGCAGCCCGGCCTCGCCGTGATCCTGGTCGGCGACAACCCCGCGTCGCAGGTCTACGTCCGCAACAAGGTGAAAGCCTGCCAGGACAACGGCATCTACTCGGTGATGGAGAAGTACGACGCCGACATGAGCGAAGCGGCGCTGCTGGGGCGCATCGATGCGTTGAATCAGGATCCGAAGATCCACGGCATTCTGGTGCAACTTCCCTTGCCGCCGCATATCAATGCCCATAAGGTGATCGAAGCGATCGCGCCGGAAAAGGACGTGGACGGCTTCCATATCAGCAACGCGGGCCTGTTGATGACCGGCCAGCCGCTGTTCCGGCCCTGCACGCCATATGGCGT
>JAKACN010000252.1 GCA_021821365.1 Pseudomonadota bacterium
CTGGATGCTTTTCGCAAGTTTCGCTTTCTCCATCATGGGTGTGTGCGTCAAGCTGGCATCGAACACCTACTCCGTCGCCGAGATCGTGACCTGGCGCGGCATCGTCGGCGTCCTCTTCATGGCCGGACTGACGATGGCGCGCGGCGGCACCTTGCGCACGTCCCTGCCGAAGGAACACCTTTCACGCGGCATCGTTGGCGTGACAGCCCTCTCGATGTGGTTCTACTCCATCGGCAAGCTGCCGATCGCCACCGGCATGACGCTCAACTACATGGCGCCGATCTGGATCGCCGCGATTCTGTTTGCCGCCGGATGGTGGCAACGCCAGAACAGGTTCGAATGGGGCCTGGCCGCCGCGATCGCCTTCAGCTTCATCGGCGTGACGCTGCTGCTGCGCCCCTCATTCCATGCCGACCAGTGGTTTGCCGGACTGGTCGGGCTCGCCTCCGGCGTGCTCTCGGCGCTCGCCTACCTGCAGGTGAAAAAGCTCGGCCAGATGGGCGAACCGGAATATCGCGTGGTGTTTTATTTTTCGCTGACCGGACTGGTGGCGGGCCTCGCCGGGACCATCGCCGGCAAGGGGGCCCTGACAGGACTGCATGAGCACAGCGCGAAGGGCATTGTGCTGCTGCTGGCCATCGGCGTGACCGCGACCGCCGCGCAAGTTGCGATGACGCGCGCCTACCATCTCGGCAAGACGCTGGTGACGGCCAACCTGCAGTACACCGGCATTGTTTTCTCCAGCGTCTGGGGTATCCTGATCTGGGGCGATGTGATGAGCTGGATGGGCTGGCTCGGGATCGCCATCATTCTTGCGAGTGGAAGCGCTGCGACCTATTACAATACCCGCAGCGCCGGCAGCCGGATGAATAACCCCTCCGTCGCCGAGGCCAATGATCCCATCGCCACCGAGGTATAGACCCGCCATGCAATACACCACGCTGATTTCCGCTACCGATCTCGCCAGGCACATCAAGGACGCGAGCTGGGTCGTGCTCGATTGTCGCCACGATCTCGCCAACCCCGGTGCCGGCCACGCAGCGTATGAAGCCGGCCACATCCCGTGCTCGCAGTTCGCGGACGTGGAGAACGAACTCTCCGACAAGAGCCCCGGACCCAACGGCGAATTCCGCGGACGGCATCCTCTGCCGGAGCGTAATGCCTTCGTCGAGACGCTGCGCCGCTGGGGCGTCAATCACGGCTCGCAGGTCGTTGCGTATGATGCGCACGGCGGCATGTTTGCCGCGCGCCTGTGGTGGATGCTGCACTGGGTGGGACATGATGCGGTCGCCGTGCTGGACGGCGGACTGATGGCCTGGCAAGCGCTCGACCTGCCTTTGTCGACCGACGTGGCGGCTCGACCGCGCGGCAATGTGGAACCGCATCCGTCACGCATGACGACGGTCACTGCCGACGACATCGTCGCCAATCTTTCACAACAGGCGCGCGTCGTCATCGATGCGCGGGCGCCGGATCGCTTTCGCGGGCACAATGAAACGCTGGATCCGGTCGGCGGCCACATCCCGGGCGCGAAGAATCGCTTCTTCAAGGACAACCTGCAGGCCGACAGCCGGTTCAAGCCGGCCGAACAGTTGCGCACGGAACTCGCACCCCTGCTCCCCTCGCCGGAAAACGCCATCATGCAATGCGGTTCGGGCGTGACAGCCTGCCACAACCTGCTCGCCGCCGAAATTGCAGGACTGCCCGGCGCCGCGCTGTATCCGGGGTCGTGGAGCGAGTGGTGCGCCGATCCCTCGCGACCGATTGCGACCGGCGGTTAGCGCGTCCGGATCAAGCGGATGAATGAATGGTTGAAGGATTCATCCGCAGTACAAAACCCTTTGTCCACAAAAAACACAAAAGGCACAAAAGACGAGGATATTTTTGTGCCTTTTGTGGACACGAATTTTCTCTAGTGACTATGCGCGCGGCCTGTAACGAATACCACCAGCGCCACGCCCACGGCGATCAGGATGATTTGCGGAATGGTTTCGCGCAGTGTGGAGCGCCGCTGCATCTGCGGCATCAGGTCGCTGACCGCGATGTAAATGAAGCCGGATGACGCGAATACCAGCACGTAGGGAATCCAGTCTGACACGCGTCCCAGCGTGAAATAGCCGATCAGGCCGCCGATGATCGCCATCAGGCTGCTCAGCAGGTTGTAAACATAGGCGCGCGTGCGGCTGAAACCGGCATTGAGCAGCACGATGAAATCGCCGATCTCCTGCGGAATCTCGTGCGCGATGATGGCCAGGCCGGTGATCAGTCCGAGATGCGGGTCGGCAAGGAAGGCCGCCGCGATCAGGATACCGTCGGTGAAATTGTGCAAACCGTCGCCGACCAGGATCATCCAGCCGGACTTGCCTGCCTCATGCACGTCGTGTCCGTGTTCGTGGCCATGTCCGTCGCCCTCGTAATGGTGCGAATGCCGCAGGATGGCGAATTTCTCGAGCAGGAAAAATCCCAGCAAACCGCCGAGCAACATGGCAAACAAGACATGCGAGTCGGCGCTCGACTCGAAGGCTTCCGGCAGCGCGTGCAGCAGCGACGTCGACAGCAGGATGCCGACCGACAGACTGACCATCCGGTCCACCAGCTTGGACAGCAGCGAAAAGGAAAACACGGCTGCGGCGGAAATGCTGATGACGCCGGAAATGGTCGTGGCAAGCAGGATGGATAACAGCGTGGAGTTGATTTTGAGCCCCGGCGAAAATGCAACAAAGTTGCAAATTTTGGCACAAACCGGTCGTTTCGGCAAACGTGTGCCTGTCACGGGCGACGTGATGAATGTCCACGGAAAACACAAAAATCCCGAAATTCATTTTCTGTGTTTCCGTGGACAAAAGCTTCTGCGCCGCGGAGGAACCTGCTAGAACTCCTGCTTCTCGCCCGGATTGATCGCAAACACTTTCGTCGGTGACGCACCGAGTTCCTTCGTCAATTCCGCCGGCGTTCCCTTCAGCAGCGGGAAGGTCCCGTAGTGGATCGGGATCGCGTACTTCGGCTTGAGCATGTCCCGGATGGCAACGGCGGCTTCCTTCGGGCCCATCGTGAAATGGCCGCCGATCGGGATCATCACCAGGTCCGGCTTGTAATACTGGCCGATGAAGGCGAGGTCGCCGAACAGGCCGGTGTCGCCCATGTGGTAGATCCGGAAGCCGTTCTCCAGCTCGATGATGTAGCCGACCGGCTCGCCGCCCACGTGAACTTCATCCTTTCCGCTCGCCGGATTGTGCCAGGCCAGCTCGGAACTGTGTTCGGCATGCACGGCAGTGACCTTGATAGTGGTGCCGGAAGGAACGACGGTGCCGCTCTTGTTGAAGCCCTGCGCCTGTTCGCGAGGAAGGATGCCGAGCGCAACGGCCGATTGCAGCAAGCCTGCCGGCCCGTAGACCGGCGCCTTGCTGAGTTTCGCCAGCGCAGGCACATCGCCGAAATGGTCCATGTGTCCGTGCGTCACGAGGATGACGTCCACCTTGCCGAGCGCTTCCAGCTTCTTGTATTGCTCCGGTGTCTTCGGGTCAGTGGTGAGCCACGGATCGACCACGATGACTTTTCCGCCCGGCGTGGTGATCTTCGTCGTTGCCTGCCCGAGCCATTGCACTTCAGTCTTTCCCTGCGCCATCGACGCCGGCGCCACAGCGGCCAGCAACAGACCGAGTATGGCAACAATCGCCTGCCTTGCGTTGACCATCGTTATCTCCTTTTCATGTCGGGATCGCCTTGGCCGGCCGCGCGGCCGACCGGAAAATGATAACGATAATTCAAGGTGTGCGTTGGCGTTGCGTCAATGCGCCTGGTCCCAGTTCTTGCCGACGCCGACTTCCGCCGTCAAGGGCACCTTCAGCGTGGCGACGCCGCTCATCAGTTGGGGCAGTGTCTGCCGGACGCGCGGCAGCTCGCCTTCGGGCACTTCGAGCACCAGTTCGTCATGCACCTGCATCACCATCTTCGATCCCATGCGTTCGGATTCCAGCCAATCCTGCACGGCGATCATCGAGAGCTTGATCAGGTCGGCGGCCGTGCCCTGCATCGGCGCATTGATCGCCGCGCGTTCGGCAGCCTGGCGGCGCGGACCGTTGGGCGAATTGATCTCGGACAGCCACAGGCGCCGACCGAACACGGTCTGCACATAGCCGCGCTCCTTCGCCTGCGTACGGGTCTCTGCCATGTACTGCGCCACGGCCGGATAGCGCTGGAAGTACTTGTCGATATACATCTGCGCGGCAGAGCGCTCGATGCCGAGGTTGCTCGCCAGCCCGAATGCGCTCATGCCGTAGATGAGTCCGAAGTTGATCACCTTCGCATAGCGCCGCTGTTCGCTGGTGACGTCCGCTGGCGCAGCGCCGAAGATTTCGGCAGCGGTCGCGCGATGGATATCCTCGCCTTCCGCGAAGGCGCGCAGCAGGTTCTCGTCGCCGGAGATGTGCGCCATGATGCGCAGCTCGATCTGCGAATAGTCGGCGGACACGATCACGCTGCCCGGTGGCGCAATGAAGGCTTCGCGGATGCGCCGACCCTCGGCGGTGCGCACCGGGATGTTCTGCAGATTGGGATCGTTCGATGCCAGCCGTCCCGTCACCGCGACGGCCTGCGCGTAATTCGTGTGCACGCGGCCCGTGAGCGGGTTCACCATCTTCGGCAGCTTGTCGGCATAAGTCGATTTCAGCTTCGACAATCCGCGATAGTCGAGCAGGATCTTCGGCAGCGGATAATTCTCGGCCAGCTTCTGCAGCACTTCTTCATCGGTCGACGGCGTGCCCGACGGCGTCTTCTTCACCACCGGCAGCTGCAGCTTGTCGAAGAAGATTTCCCCGATCTGCTTCGGCGAATTCAGGTTGAACGGCTGGCCGGCGAGTTCGTAGGCCTGCCGTTCCATCTCCAGCATGCGCGTGCCAAGTTCATGCGATTGCGTCGAGAGCAGTTGCGCATCGATCAGCACCCCGTTGCGCTCGATCTTCTGCAGCACGACCGAAGTCGGCAGCTCGATCTTTTCGTAAATGAATTTCAGCCCTTCGTCCTCCGCTACGCGCGGCCACATCGCCTGGTGCAATTGCAACGTGACATCCGCGTCTTCCGCCGCATATTCGGTGGCGCGCTCAATGGGTACTTGATCGAAGCAGATCTGCGACGCGCCCTTGCCGCACACTTCCTCGAAGGTGATGGTCTTGCGATTCAGGTGCCGCATCGCGAGACTGTCCATGTCGTGGTTCCTGTGCGACTCGAAGACATAGGATTCGAGCAGCGTGTCATGCACGATGCCGCGCAGTGCGACGCCATGGTTGGCAAAAATATGGCTGTCGTACTTCAGGTGCTGCCCGACCTTGGCCTTCGTCGGGTCTTCCAGCCATGATTTCAATTTCGACAGCACGGCATCCCGCGACAATTGCGGCGGCGCGTCCTGATAGCGATGCGCCACCGGAATGTAGGCGGCGACCCCCGGCTTGCAGCAGAGCGAGATGCCGACAAGCTGCGCACGCATCGGATCGAGCGAGGTGGTTTCCGTGTCGACGGACGTCAGCTCCGCCGCGTTGACGATCGCCAGCCAGCGCTCCAGCTGCGCCTCGGTCAGCACGGTTTCGTATTCGGCGGCGACGGGCGCGGCATCGAACAGGTTGCCTTGGGGCTCTCCGTGGCCCGCCGGAACCGCAGGACGCGGCGGAGCGCTTGCTTCGCCGCTGAGTTCGCGCAGCCAGGTCTTGAAGCCATAGCGCCGGAAGAATTCGATCAGCGTGTCCTTGTCCGCCGGCTTCGCCGTCAGTGTCTCCTGGATTGACGCCATGTGCGCGGCCAGGTCGCAGTCGGTCTTCACAGTCAGCAGATGCTTCGCCTGCGGCAGCCAGTCCAGCACCCGGCGCAGGTTCTGGCCGACCGCGCCGCCGATCTCGTCGGCACGCGCGATGATGTCATCGACGGAGCCGTATTGCGCCAGCCATTTCACCGCCGTCTTCGGACCGACCTTGTCGACGCCCGGCACATTGTCGACCGCGTCGCCGATCAGCGTCAGGTAATCGACGATGCGCTCCGGCGGCACGCCGAACTTCGCGATCACGCCTTCGCGGTCGAGCTTTTCATTGGACATCGTATTGATCAGCGTGACCTGGTCGTTCACCAGCTGCGCGAGGTCCTTGTCGCCAGTCGAGACGACTGTCTGCATCCCCTGTTTCGCCGCCTCGACCGCCAGCGTGCCGATCACGTCGTCGGCCTCGATGCCGTCGACCATCAGGATCGGCCAGCCGAGCGCGCGCACCGCTTCATGGATCGGCTCGATCTGGCGCACGAGGTCGTCCGGCATTGACGGGCGATGCGCCTTGTATTCCGGATACAGGTCGTCGCGGAACGTTTTACCTTTTGCGTCGAAAACACAGGCAATGTATGCTGCCGGGAAATCGTTGCGCAACTTGCGCAGCATGTTGATCATGCCGTAGATGGCGCCCGTCGGCGCGCCCTCGGCATTACGCAAATCCGGCATCGCGTGAAAGGCGCGATACAGGTAACTGGAACCATCGACGAGCAAAAGGGTTTTATTCATATGGAGTCAAGAGGGAAAAACGTCCCGCGCCTGAGGCAGATCACGGACATCAATCGCGCCACCGCGAAAAAGGCGCGGGAATCATGGCACATCCTGACGATTATGGCAGAGTTTATCGAGTCGACTGAACGCCTCGCGGAACTGCGTCCTGCCGTCTCGATTTTCGGTTCGGCCCGCATCAAGCCGGGCGATCCGTCGTACGAAAAATGCATCGACATCGCGCGCCGTCTTTCCGATGCGGGCCTGGCGGTCATCTCCGGCGGCGGCCCCGGCATCATGGAAGCTGCCAACAAGGGCGCCTTCGAGGGCGCGTCCTCGTCGGTCGGCCTGAACATCGAACTGCCGCATGAGCAGGCCAGCAACAAATGGCAGGATATTTCGATCAGCTTCCGTCATTTCTTCGCGCGCAAGGTTGCCTTCGTCAAATACGCGGACGCCTATGTCGTGATGCCGGGCGGCTTCGGCACGCTGGACGAGCTGACCGAGGTGCTGACGCTGATCCAGACCGGCAAGTCGCGCCGCATTCCGGTCATTCTGGTAGGGACAACGTTCTGGAGCGGCTTGCTCGACTGGTTCCGCGCCCGTCTGGTTACGGACGGCATGATCGACGCCAAAGACCTCGACCTGGTGCAAGTGATCGATGAACCGGCGAATGTGGTCGAGGCGATCTTTGCGTTCTACGAGGCGAAACTGCCGCCCGACGTCATGGATGTCGCGAGCTTCGAATGCTGGCGCAAGGCTGCCGAGCAGGCCGAGCCGAAGCTACTGTACCTG
>JAKACN010000253.1 GCA_021821365.1 Pseudomonadota bacterium
ACTCCACCGGACTTGAAGAGAAGCGGCGCAAGGAGTCCGGGGATCAACATCTGCTGCCGGAAGACGAACCGCGCGAGGATCCGCACCGTCCGCATCGGATCAGCCGGGAGGACATGCAGAAAATGCGTCCGCCGGACCAGGATACGGACGATTCGGGGCAACCATAATCCCGGCCGCGACCTTGCGACCTGTCATCCCGGGAATGAAGCGGACGACCGTCATGCCCGGTTCTTGACCGCAATACATCGATCCGCTCGATCGCTACGGTTCTGCGGGCGCGATATTTTCGATGGCGGGATTTCTTCCCGCCGCATCCCTGTCCAATCGATGCAGCCGGGAGCTTCTCCCGCTGCATGTCCTTGCCGCGCCGGCACATCCTGACGGACTGCGGCAGCCATTGCCCCAGCGTCGATGGCACGCCGTGCCTTGCCTGCAATCCAGAAACACGCAGTTCCCGAGACGTTCGATCCAGGGAGCCGAAGCGACGTCAGAGCGCATGATTCTTCAAGGTGGAGACATTATGGAATGGCGAAAACAAGGCTGTGCGCGGTTTCCTTTTCACCGGCAAGCAGTTCCGGGCATGCTCCTCGCCCTGCTCGCGGCATCCGCCGCGGTGCCGGCCGGTGCGGCATCACACTGGATGACGGATGAAGAATTGCGCCACGCTTCCGCCAAGGGCTGGCCGGACAACCTGTTCCGGACGTCCATCTATACGGGCAATGGCAACGTCGTGGCGATGTTCAGCGATGCCGGCAGGCTGCTCAGCGCACTGCCCTCGCCCTTCGATGCGGATATCGATTTCCGTGATGTGATCTTCAATCCCGCCGCTCCCAATGTGGTGATGGACCACAACGGCACCGCGCTGATTCGCGTGCCTGACTCGATCGGCGAGATCGCCATCCGCAACATCCGCGTGCGCGGCGCGAACGGCGCCAGCTTCGGCGACGTCGTGATCCGCAACATCGATCTGCGCGGCACGGTCATCCGGGTCAGCAGGCATTGAGGGGGAATGCGGGCGCGAGCGCTTATCCGAAGCGCATGTCGGCGACGAAGGGATTGTTCCGGCGCTCGTCGCCGAAGGTGGAAGTCGCGCCGTGGCCGGGCACGAAGGTGACGTCGTCGCCGAGCGGCCAGAGTTTTTCGCGGATGGAATGGATCAGGGTGTCGTAATCGCCGCGCGGAAAATCGGTGCGGCCGATCGAGCCCTGGAACAGCACGTCGCCCACCAGCGCCAGCCGCTCGCCGCGATGGAAGAACACCACGTGCCCAGGGGTATGGCCGGGGCAATGGATCACTTCCAGCTTCTGCTCGCCGAAGCTGACGGTATCGCCGTCATGGAGCCAGCGATCCGGCTCGAAGGGTTCGGCCGGCGGAAACCCCATGCGCCGCGTCGCCTCGCCGAGCTGGTCGAGCCAGAACTTGTCCTCGATGTGCGGGCCTTCGATCGGCACGCCGAATTCCTTGCGCACCACGTCGGCAGCGGCGCAATGGTCGAGGTGCGCGTGCGTCAGGAACACTTTCTCCAGCGTGACGCCCAGCTCCTCCAGCGCAGCACGCAGGCGCGGCACATCGCCACCGGGATCGACCAGCGCAGCGCGTCGGGTCTGCTCACAGACCAGGATGCTGCAGTTCTGCTGATAAGGCGTGACGGGAACGATGGCGCATTGCATGATGTGTCGGGAGTAAGCAGGAAAGGTGCTGAGTATGCCATGACACCGGGGGTGCCTGCTCTTGCGGCAGGAGAGCCCGTTGCGTCTCCGGACGGGCACCTCGGTTTTTGTCCACGAAAAGCACAAAAACACGAAAAGGTCCGGAAAGGTTTCTGTTTTGCCTTCCCTGGAAAAAGGCAAGCTTCAGTTCATCGGCGACCGCCCGCTTCTTGTCCACAAAAAGCACAAAAGACACAAACGTGTCTTTGAAGGTTTTCTTTTTGTGTCTTTTGTGTTTTTCGTGGACAAAAAAGAGGCGCGTAATCTACTGAATACCACCCCGATTCCTGTCCACGAAAAACACGGAAGAATTCCTTGCAGGTTTTCTTTCCGCGGACAAATCTCAGTCAGCGAAATTGTTCTCGGTGTGGAAGCCGAACAGCATCTGCACCGGATTGTGTTCGTCATACGGCGCGTTGGCGTTGCCTTCCACTTGCGTGAGCTGATTGCAGAAGCGCGTAACGTGCTTCTTCGTGCCTTCGAAGATGTCGTGGTACTCGGCCCAGCCCCAGATGTAGAAGAACTTCGTCCCCTGCTGCACTGCTTCCAGATCTTCACTGCTGAGCGTGCCGGGTACGGCTTCCACCATGCTCTTCGGGCCGGCGATGGTGGGAATCAGGTCTTCGCGCGCATGCGGGAAATCGAAACCCTGCGACAGCGGTTCGTCCAGCAGGCTGTAGGTGGTGTTGATCGAGAGCCCCCTGGTCGGCGTATTGCCGCTGTTGGCCCAGATCGGATGGATGGTCCAGAGGTGCTTGCCGCTCTGCGGGTCCTGGTGCAGGTAGGTCTTGATCTCACGGATGAACATGAAGGCGCGCTGTCCCGAGATCAGCGCATCTTCCGCCACGCGCGCGCTCTTTTCGGCGACCGTGGCGCTGTCCTTGGCCGCGCCCACGGCTTCGCGCATGCGGCGCGCCTGTTCCCAGCCGAGCAGGACCAGCAGGCCGGCGAATACGGCGAGCAGGACGTCGGTGATCTTCACGTCGAAGAGAAAGCTGTCGAGCCAGCCGGTCTGTGGCGTCGCCGTCGGCGCGGCGTCGGTCTTCGCGGGCGCGGCAATCGCGGTTTCCGCCCTGGCCGGTGCGGCCGCTTCAGCGGGAGGCGTCACGTCAGCCCTGGATTGCACGGCCTCTGCCTTGACCGGCGGCGCGCTTTCCGTTGCAGCCGGCGTCTTGTCCGCGACGCCGGTCGCGGCATCGGCTTTCACTGGTGCGGCATCTGCCTTCACCGGTGCAGCGTCTGTCTTCGCGGGCGTGCTCTCGGTGCCTGCTTCGGCGACGACGATCGGGGCCGGCGCTTCCTCGGCGCGGCGATTGTGCTTCTTCGCATGCCGCCTGGACGATTTTTCATGGCCGCTTGCCGCCGCGTCCTTCGTGTCGCTTGCGGCGACGGCCTTGGGCGCTTCCGTTGGTTGCGCATCTTCCGCATAAACATGCTGGCCAATGCCAAAGGCGAGCAGCAGCGCAGCAGAGAAATGTCTGACTTTCATGGTCCGTCCTCCCGGGTGATCGAGTCGAATGCAGATTGGCCGGCACCCGCGAGTGCCGGCCAGGTTTTGGAATGGACGTTAGTCAGGAAAAGCTTGCCGGAGTTCAATGTTCCGGAGAAGAAATGCCGAGGCTGCATGGCGACGGCCCCGGCTGCCAATGCGGCTCAGGGCGAGACCGTTGTCGCAAACACATCGGTGCGGTTCGCGGTATTGCCCGAATTGGTCTGCGTGAAGAACGGCAGGAAGCTGTTCGCGACGGTATCCAGGCCGTTGTAGTCGCCGAGGAAGAAACCGCGCGCGTTCGGCGCCGTCTTCATGTCGAAGGAACCGGACAGGTGCATCTCATTGCCGAAACTCGCGCCGCCGTTGCTCGAGCTGGTGAACCAGTAGTCGGTTGGCAAGGTCGTGGTGTTGCCCGCGACGAGATTGCGGAAGTCATAGTACGAGACGCCGACCACGCCGGCGGCGTTCACGCGGATCGACGGATTGAAGGCGGGCCGTCCGCTCGGCGTGTTGACGCGAATCGGCGCGCTCCAGGTATTGCCGCCGTCGGTCGACGTCGACATCGCGACCTCGTCGTAGTTGCCGCCGTTGAAACGCGAATCCTGCCAGGCCACGTAGAGCTGGCCGGTGGCGCGGTCGATCGCCGGTTCGGGGATGATGTCGCCGGTGCGCACCGGCTCGCCGGTTTCCGGATCGGTCACGCCGACGCTGCGCAGGTCGGCAATGATCTTCGGCTTGCTCCAGGTGTCGCCGTCATCGGTGGATTTGATGAAGGCGACCCGGTAGGCGGTCACGTTGAAGGGCGGCGAGATGAGGTTGAAGAAGTTGTACAGCGTGCCGCTCTGCGCATCCACCACGATCTGGTTGCCGATGGTCTGCTGCCGCGAAGGCGTGTTCACGATCACCTTCGGCGGGCTCCAGGTCTGTCCGCCGTCAAGCGTTCTGGAGAAGTAGGTCGGGCCGCGGAATGCGGCGGCGTGCAGGTCGGCATACGGGTTGCTGTTGGGCGACTCCAGCCTGTCCCACACCGCGTAGGCCACACCGGCGCGCGCCGGATGGGCAGTGACGGATTCCTTGTCGTTGAAGAATTGCGTCGAGGGTTCGTTGTTGGTGATGATGGTGGTGGTGTTCTGCCAGGTCAGGCCGCCGTCCTTCGATACGGTGGCGCCGACGGCATTGCTGTTGTTGGTGTTGTTGAAGGAAATGGAGACGGCATAGGCAGTGCCGTCCGGACCGATCGATACCCAGGGGTCGGAGGCGCGTTCGTAGCCGAGGCCGCCGGCGCAGGCGCTGAAGGGCATCGCAATCCTGGTCCAGGTGGCGCCGCCGTCGAAGGAGGCCGCGGAGACGAGGCCGCGCGCGCCGCCGTTGTCCCAGCGGTCCTGCTGCCAGGCGCCAATCACGTTCGACAGGTTGGCCGGGTTGACCGCTACCCAGGGCTCGACTTCGGCGTTGGTATAGACCGTGCCCGAACCGCCCTGCGTGCAGCCGGCGAAGGGACTGGGGCCGGATACCAGTACCGGCGCGGCCCATGCGCCGCCGGATGCAAGCAACGTGGACAAGGTGATGCCACTGAAAAGATTCAACGGAATGCGCTGCTGCATGTAGGTCTCCTCGCTTCAAGTTGAACGTCAATACCGATGCGGCGAGATCCGTCGCCGCATCAAGCCATGAATCAGCACTGCGTTCAACAAGGCTACGTTGACTGGTCCGCGCGATTTTGATTTTTGCCAATCGGGACCGTGCAATGCCGCACCGACACAAGGGCGCGGCGGCAAAGGGTCAGCAGGTCCGTGGAGTTTTGTATATCATTGAAAGCGAACGAGTGTTCTTTTTTGTGAACTTCCCGCATGCCAATGATCATGACCGCCCCACCCCATCCCTTCGACGACGCCATCGCGCTTGCGCGCGGCGACGGCGACCTGTTCTCCGGCCACACCTCCGAGCACTACTGGAACGCGATCTCGCCGTTCGGCGGCACGACAGTTGCCACGCTGCTGCAAGCGATCCTCACGCATCCGCAACGGCTGGGCGATCCGCTGGCGATGACAGTGAATTTCGCCGGCCCGATCAGGAAGGGCGCGTTCACGGCGAAGGTGCACGCGGTGCGCACCGGCCGCTCCACGCAACACTGGATGCTGGAGATCCGGCAGGGCGAGGATGCCGAACCGGTGATCACCGGCACGGCGGTGTTCGCGCTGCGCCGCGAGACCTGGTCGGATACCGAATCGAAGCTGCCTGACGTCGCCGGGCCGGAGGGCCTTGCCTCGTACGCGCCGCCGACCGCTGTCCCTTTCCTGCAGCGCTACGACCTACGCTACGTGGACTGCGATCCGCTGGCGGGCGGCGAGAGCAGTGTAACGCAATGCTGGATCGGCGACGTGCCGCGGCGCACGCTCGATTTTCCCGCCATCGCCGCCTATTGCGACGTCTTCGTGCCGCGCGTGTTCGTGCGCAAGGGCGCGCCGCGACCGATCGCGACCGTCACGCTCAGCATCAACTTCCACGTCGACGCCGCAACACTGGCGCGGCATCAGGGAACGGAGGCCTTCGGCAAGGCGAAGGCCAATGCCTTCAACGGCGGCTTCTACGACCAGGAGGCGCAACTCTGGTCGCGCGACGGCACCTTGCTGGCGACGACGCACCAGCTGGTGTGGTTCAGGGACTAGCGATGCCGACCAAGGTTCGCAACAGGTAACCGGTCAGCCAGGACAATGCCGCTGCCGTACCGCCGGTCAGCAGCGTGCTCAACCCCGAGCGCAGCAGGGGCCGCGCGAAGACGAGGCTCTTGAGCATGCCGATCAGGAAGAACACCACGGCCGCCATCGCCGTACTGAGGATGAAGCGCTGCTGTACCGGCAGCGCATTGAAAAACAGCGGCACCAGCGGAACGGCGCCGGCCGCGAGGAAGGCGAAGAAGGTCGTGAGCGCGGCCTTCCACGGGCTGCCGCCAGCCTTCTGCAAACCATGTTCCTCCGTCAGCATGGTGTCGACCCACAAGCGCTCGTCGCTGCAGATGGTGTCGACGATCTGCTCCAGCTGCGCGCCCTCGAAACCCTTGGCACGAAAAATCTGGCGGATCTCCTCGCGCTCGCCTTCCGGGATGCGTGCGATGTGCTCGTGCTCCATGCGGCGCACGTCGTCGACGAATTCATGCTGCGCCCGCATCGATTCGTAATTGCTGACCGCCATGCTGAAACCGTCGGATACCAGGTTGGCGAAGCCGAGCACCAGCGCGACGGCGACCGGGAACTCCGCGCCGACGGCGCCGGAGACCACGGCAAAGGTGGTAACGCAGCCGTCGATTGCGCCGAGCACCGCATCCGACACGTTCTCCGACGCGGCGCTGCGGCGCAGGCGCTCCTCGATGGCGTCCGGCCGATGTTCCCGATGGAGATCCTCAAGGCTGGTCTTTTTCACTGGGGCTGGTCCGATGGATGGGCATGTTCGCCGTGCATCTTGCCACGCGCCGCCAGCATGCACAACACAGGTGCCACGCCGTCTTGCGCTGCGTATAATCGTTCCGTCGGCAATGCCCGGAGAGCTTCCGCAATACTTATCCCGGGTTAAGGAAATACGGCGCGTGCTTCATTAGCATGTGCTGGAACGCTCTTGTCAACATGGTAGGAGGTGCGCAGTGCAGCATTACTACGTCAACAAGGAAGCAAGGCCCGATGGGCGCCATGAGGTGCATGTTCCGCGATGCATCCATCTTCCCGAAGCGAACAGCAGGATTTATCTGGGGGCATTTGCCAGCAGCGGGGAGGCGCTGCGGCAGGCGAAGGCGCATTATGAAGATTCGGGTGGGTGTCGGTGGTGTTGTGAGGAAGCGCGGGTGGAGTGAGGTTCTTCGGTCTGCAGATCTCGGTTAGTGATCCTCTTTCTCTTCGGTGATGCGGTGCGGGTGGTTCTTCGTGGTTGCTAGCCGGGACTGGCCCCGGCGGGCCACCTCCTTTTTTGCTTCGCCAAAAAAGGAGGCAAAAAAGGCGACCGCAAAGTCTCCGCCCCCTTCGGGGGTTCCCGAAGCAATGCGGGCGAAAGCGGGAAGCGAA
>JAKACN010000254.1 GCA_021821365.1 Pseudomonadota bacterium
ATCTGCGACCTACACCACAGCTCACAGCAATGCAGGATCCTTAACCCACTGAGGGATGCCAGGGATCCAACCTGCAACTTCATGGTTCCTAGTCGGATTCCTTTCTGCTGAGCCATGACGGGAACTGCTCGGCCCCGTTTCCGAGGCCCCTCTGACCCGGTCTGGCCGAGCTGGCCTCCCAGACGTGAGGAAGCAGAATTATGCTTCGCAGTCCTGGCAGCCGGTTTCGCCCCGGCTCCTTCTCCAGAAACGCCAGAGAAGAAGTCAGCAAGGGCATTCACGCCGTCAGCAATCGACTTTGCCTCGAACTTCCGCGGCACATACTTGTCGCCAGTGAACCCGCTCTGCACGCCGGCAACAAGCTCGCTGGCCTTGTTGGCATAGGCCGGCAACATATTCGGGATTGGCGTTTCATAGGCCGACTTGGCCGCTGCGCCGACCGCATTCCCGGCGGTCGATGCCGTATCTGAAACGCCACGGCCAATGCCGCCGATCAACTCGCCAACCGTTTGCATGACCGGCGGCTGACCGGCAACGAAATCGGCGTAGTTCTTCGATTCTGGCTGCACGGACGGCATGGGCTCGGCGCCACTGAGGATGGACTGCTTCGCCGTGGAAATCTTGCGTTTCTTTTCTTCGTCGATGATGGTGGCCATAATGCTTCTCCGTTAAGCAAAAAACACCCAGCTAAATACTGCATCGGCCTCTATGCCGAATTCCGTTTGAATGTCTACTTCTGACACCCCAGTAATCACCCCGGCGTCGTTACGAGTCAGCCGGAATACCTTATGCCGATATGCCTGCACATCAGGGTCGGCACCAGAATAAACGTCGATCCCTCCGCCATACACGATGGCGCTCCCGACGCCAACAATCAATGTCATCGCCAGATAATCCTTTGTGCAAAGATAGATGCCATCGTTGCTGGGGTTGCCGTCACCGAAATACTGTAGCAGCGGGATCGGCAGGCTGGGCGAGGCCCATGTCGCGCTGGTTGAGTCGTCCAGCGTGGTCGTGGTGTCATAGGAATAAGCCGCTGTCGGCTCAACATACGGCAAATTACTTGATCCGCTCACAACCTCAGTGTCGTTCCACTGGTAAACGGAGCCGGCGACATTGTAGATTTCTTCAGTAACCAGATTCGTTCCGATCTGGATATGCAGCGTCGCACTGATAATGTTGAGTGGAAGCTTGGATTGGTAATCCTCTGCCGTGACGCTTGCGGTCGGCACGAATGCGCCCAATGCGGTGCGTCGCGCATCCAATCCGGCCTCCCACGACAGCCAGATCTGCACTTCGTTACCGGGGTCGATCACAAGCGGCGTTTCACCCGATGCAGACGCCTGCCCGATCTTGTTGGTCGTTGTCGTTTTGTTGTCGTTTACGGTGGTTACAGCCTCGCCGCCAGATGGCTTCTCCCTGCGGTAGGAATAATCACCGTTTATGCTGACGGTAACGGTGTTCGAGAAGCCAAGCGTCTTGAGGTTGTATTGCCTCCCATAGCTGTAAATGGCAGTTATCTGATAGCCCCCGTTCCAGCTCGTGCTGGAAGAAAATGTTTCCGCAAAATCAAGCGTATCAAGCCTGTATTCGTTGACTGCGGAGTTCGGAAACTCATCGGTAGGGCTGAAATTCGTTATCGTTACCTCGCGCTGCGTTGTTTTAAGGTCATCTTCTGATGACTCAAGGAAATTCGACCGCGTGTAGGCCTTGGATACGGTAACGGTCAACGGCTCACCATCGACCATGAACTGATAGCCAGGCACGGCCCCAACACTGATAGATCCGCCAACCGGACATTTGTTGTATTCGATTCTGCTCTCCGTGTAGCTGAACGTGTCCTGTGCCGCAATGTGGTAGTCGGTCAGAATAGAGCCTGTGTAGGTTTCGCGGTCTGGTCCGGCGCAGTATCCCGTGTCGTGCGTCGTGCGTTTGACATAGGTTTCGCTGCGACCATCCGGCCCTGGGATATTGAACGGGTAGGAGTTTTTGACCTGGATGGAGGAAACCCCGGTTTCCGAGTTGCTGACGATCTCGAAATGCCGCGTCAGGCCGTCACCCTCGAAGCTGGGCGCACCGCGCCATGACGTACTGAACACATTGTCGTCGATGGGCGAAGGCCAGCATGTATAGGGCATGGCATCCCAAAATCCCGCCTGGTTCGCATCCATCAAGATGCCCTGGCTGTATTCGGTGCAGTCCAGCGTCAGCGCATCGCCTATGGTATCGATCACCGCGTTCCGGCCAACGCTACTGCCGTAGTCGTCGTACCCAACGAACAACTCCGTGCCTTCGCTTCTTGTCGTGTTGGCCTTGATCTTTGCAAGCTCAGAAAGCCTTGCCTTCGGGATCAAGAAGAACTCGACACTGTAAACGCTGCCGCCATAAACAAGCATGGCAATGAAGTATCGCCTGTTCATCCAGACCGCCCTTGGTAGGTATGCGCCCTTGGTCAGCTTGAACCAAACCCCCTCGTAAAACAGCAATTCCAAATCGGTGCGGGCGCTATCCGTGTAGCGGAAACTGTGCGGGCAGCGAATGTCAGAGACGCTGCTGATAAGGTACTCTGTCAGCCCCAAATCCTTGCCGCAGTTCCGATAGTCCATCTTCGAACTGGCTTGGATCGTTAACGGCAGCCCCTGGGTGCCGAATTCAGGCAGCAACAGCGTGTCAAGCGGATGCTCGGTCTTGTCTTCCGGAACACTGAAATATGCCTTGTTCGGCGTGACCGCATTGCGAAACCGCGGATACATGAACCAGTAAGAACGGTCATACTTTCTGGTGTCGGTATCAATAACGGTGTTTGTGAAGTCCCCCCGTTTGTAGGTCGTGGCCGTCCCACCGGTTATGAACCCCTTGGACTTGGTGAATTCAAGACCGGTATTGTCGTTGCGGCGGTGCAGGGTATTGCCGATGTTGGAGTCTGGCGTTGCTTCGCCAAAATCCATGCCGCCACTGCCGTTCTGTGTCCGTCCGTATGGCAATTAAAGCACCTGCCCCGATGCGCTGACGCTGGCGCCAGTATGCAGCGCGCTCAGTGCCGCACTGGCCTGCTGGCCAAGGATGCGGGCATTGTCAACCGCTGCGTCAACTCGCTTGGTCATCAGCGGCACATTGGCCTGCACGAAGCGCTCCGCTGCCTTGTCTTTCAATTCCGCCGTCATGGCCGAAGCCTTGAACTCCAATTCGGCCACACCCAGCCTGCTGCGGTAATACTCGGATGCCGCGCTGATGAGCTTGGCTTGGGCATCATTCTGCTGTTGAACAACCTTGAATGCTGCATCGTAGCCACCCATCAGCACGCGCAGGTAATCTGCGGCTGCGCCGATTGCCTTGGCCCGGAGGTCAATTGCCTGGCCTACAGCGAATTTCACGGTGTCGATGCGCAATTCCATCTGCCGGATCGCCAGTGCCCTGCTGGACTCGCCAAGCGCCTTGTCTGCGTTGGTGCGCGCCATCAGTTGCGCCGCGACCTGCGCACCGGTAGGCAGCGCGAAACCGCGACCAGCCCACATATTGTTGGCCTCGTCGAGCGCCTTGGCGTACTCTCCCTCGATGCGATCGGTATCTCGGCCGTGAATCAGCGCCTCCGTAGTGGCGTCGAGCGCGAGCCCGTCGTTGTCGATCACCGAGCATATCCACGACTGAGCCTTTGCCAGGTAGTCGCACTCGTCGGGGAAATAGGTGCCGAAGAACGTGGTGAAGTTATCCTTGAGCGATTCGATCAACGTATCACCCTCGTTGAGGATGGTTTCGACCGATGCGTTTGGCGCAATCTGCGGAATATAGACATTGGGCTCAACCACGTCCGGTATGTAATCGAATGGCGTGGTTGGAGTCGAGATTGACTGATATGACGCAGTTTGCGCCGACGATACCGCATTCGAAGCTTGGGCTTGGAGCGCAGTGGCAATGCCCTGAATCGTGCTCAACATCGTTTCAGCAGTTATCACAATCTGGTCAACGGTTGCCATTACACCCTCCTTGAAAGGACATCGAACAGAAGTTCCACGCCGGCAAGGTCAAAATCCCCGCCATCCGTGTTGAACAACTGCAAATCAAAATAATTCGCCACCAGGCCGCGTCCGAGCTTGACCTTTGCAGTGTCCATTCGCTCGCTCGGCGTAATGGCGTACATATAGGCGTTGCCGGAGTCGTCGGTGACGCGCAGTTGCATCCCTCCGGTTGCATCGGTGGTAAAGTAGGCGGTGTGCAAGCGCTTGTTTTTCGTCGTGCCGAAATCCTGCCTGCCCATGTCAACGCTTGCCCGGATCTGATCGCCGTCGTCGTCGCTGCCACCAAGCAGGTAGATGCCGTCTTGCCTCACCCCGTAGGTAAAGCGTTTTGTCTCGACGAACCGGGAAAAACTGAAATTCTCGTAGCGCCACGCCGCGCCAGTTCGGGGATTGACGACCCACACGGCCGCGTCGTTTGCATCCAGCACCATGCCGTCACTCATTGCCTGCGCAGCGGCTCGAATGTCCATCGCCAGTTGCCGGTCAGACATATCGATGCTGTCCGCCAAGCTGCTGGTGCTGATGAGCGCCAGGCCAATCAACCGGGTGCTTGAGAAAGAATCACCGGCCTCTGCGTCTGACAGCAGCACCATTGCGATGGTGCGCCCGATGCTGAATGGCGTTGAAATATCTGCATCTATCTGCCATTCCGTATAGCGCGGGCTGTCGCCGCCGGCTTCTCCGAGCCCGGCAGACAGCATGGCAGCGCCAGCCAAGCCGCGGCCAATCCAAGAATCTGCTGCAATGCCGGCCGCCCCGCCGACCGCTTCAATCGTTGGCATGTCAGGCGCTAGTCAGGGTGAGGCCAGCGGTCACGCGCAGCACGTTGCCGGTATGCACGGCGACAGAACTGGCAGGGCGCACGGCAGAAAGCAGCATACCGGTATTGGCGCCCTTCACGTTGTTGCTGCTGATGAATCCGCCGTAGATGGTCTTGTCAGCGGTGAAGGTGAACTCTGCCTTGCTCGCCGAGTTATCCACGGCGCCGCCAGAGATCGTGCCGGATGTGAAGATCGGCCTGGTCGTTTCGCTATACGCCGTGCATTCGGTTGCATCCGTGATGAGCGTGGCCATCGTTGCCCCGGCAATCGGGGTATAGTTGCCCTCGAACAGGCCGCAATACCAGTTCGGGTATTGTGTGCCGGCCTTCAGAAGCACGTCGAGCGCATGGTTCAGCGCCACGGTCGGCATGAGATTGTGGGCGAACTCAGTCTCGGCCACAACAATGCCGTTATCCAAGACCTCGAACTTATACACGAACCCGATTTTTGCGTGTTGCGGCATCATACGACTACCCCTTTCCTGATTACCTCGAACTCAATGAAAGTCGCGGCCGAAGCCCGCGACACCTCTGCGTTGGTCATGGCAGTAACCAGCCTGTCCATGCCGTCATCGCGCACCAACCCTGTCGCTCCGGCGGTTGCTAGATCAATCGCCACCCGCCCGTCCGTCAGGTTCTGGAACTCGCCGACCTTGGATACCGATGCCTTGCCGTGCGTGGTGTCCATGAACACCGTGCCGTCCTTGTAAACGTAGGCAGTGCCAGGAACGGCCCCGTAACTCGCTCGCGCCCGATACTCCCAGGCATCCGGCGAGCCGCCGGTGATTACCCCGATCTCGCCGGTAGTCGCCACCACGAAGCCAACATCAATCGGCTCGAACACCGTCACGTCCTGCGGGAACGGCAGGAAGCCGCCAATCGCAGAACACACGCTTGGATAATGCGGCAAAGAGTAGAAAACCGTGCTTCCGACCACCGAGAACAGGCGGCCAAAAGCGTAGCGCATGACAGAACCTGCCGGCGTTGGGATCGTGTGTTCCGTATGCAGCGGGCGCCCAGCCACATCCGATGCGTTCACCGTAACCGTGCCATTGCCTTGTCCACGCCAGTACAGCATTGCGCCGTCAGGCTTCGAGATATAGACGTTCACCGGATAGTCGTAGTCGCCCGGCGTCACCGTAATCGGGAAATCGCCCACCACGCGCTCAATGCGCGATGGCTGTGTCTCGCTTGCCGGCAGAGCGCCGGTAACCGCCACCAGGAAGGCCTGGCTGCCAGCCGCCGCGCTCACGCTGGCTATGCCGGGGGCGTCATTGGTGAAGCGCTCCAGACCATCTTGGTCGATGCTGAACAGGGAGAACGAATCGCCAAGCACAGGGGTTCCGGCCACCTCCACAAATGCCGCGCCGCGCGCCAGCAAAGCGCCGGCATTGTTCGGCACCACCGATACAGTCAATGCGCCGCTGGAATTCGGAACTGCCTTGTATAGCGTGCCGGAATCGACGAAATAGATGTCATCGCCATACGCCCAGGCTGCGGTAATATTCGAGCCGACAACTTCGCGTGAAAAACCGCCGCGCAGGCGCAGATAGCCGCCGTCTGACACGTCGGCATTCACGATGTCCCTGGCGTAGCCATCTGGCAGCGAATGCCTGGGCTGCACGTTGTTCATGCCCTTGGGGTATGGCCCCAGTTGCGCGGGGTTGTCCTTGGAGCCCTTCGGCGGGCCAAATTCAGCCATGTGATGACCCCTTACGGCAACGACTTGACCGGCAACAGGTCGGCTCGAAGAATCACGTCTAGCCCGTCAGTCGCCTCGCATCGCAGTTTGTAGGTTGTTCCAGAAACGCCGCCGGATATGCGCTGCAAGACTTTGTTTCCATCCAACTGAACGCCGCCGTACAGGATCGCCGAAGGGTTGGGGTCTGCTGTCCCGCTTTGAACTGACGCCGCCACGGTCGCCGAAGTGATGGTTGACAACTCACCGCCGAAATCAAACTCAACCACGACAGACTCGGATGGATCTTTTATTGGCATCATGCCGACACCCTCCACGATCTCTTTCTTGCCTTAATAGAGAAACTTCTTGCACTCGAATTGATCGACCACTTCCTCGGCTCTACCGAGACAACGTATTCGCGCCTGCCTCCATGTATGCGCCAGTCCCGCGCCCTTGCCGACACCGTATGAAGCGGCGACGTGCGCTCAAGCATGGATGGCGTGAAGTAACCACCAGCCAAGCCTTGTGAGCTACCGGACGATTGGAAGAAAGAAATTGCCACAGCATGCGCCGCAGAGGCGCAATCTGATTGCGCTGCCCCCGTTGCGATCGGCGCTCCAACCGAACCGACTGAGCCGGTACAGATAGCCACTCCAACGCCAGACCCAATTGCTATCCCGGTTGCGCTGGATGACGCAGCGCAAGAAGAAATCGCTGC
>JAKACN010000023.1 GCA_021821365.1 Pseudomonadota bacterium
TTCTCCAGCCGCATCAGCGCGTCGCGCGGCGTGTTGGCAAGCAGCGTCGCCAGCGAGCCTTCGTGGCCGGTGTTCATCGCCTGCAGCATGTCGACCGCTTCGGGGCCGCGTACCTCGCCGACGATGATGCGATCGGGCCGCATGCGCAGCGCGTTCTTGACCAGCGCGCGCTGGCTGATCTCGCCCCGGCCCTCGATATTCGGCGGGCGCGATTCCAGCCGTACCACGTGCGGCTGCTGCAGACGCAATTCGGCGGTGTCCTCGATCGTGACCACACGCTCGTCGGTACCGATGACGCCGGACAGGATGTTCAGCAGCGTCGTCTTGCCGCCGCCGGTGCCGCCCGACACGAGGATGTTCAGCCTCGCCTTGACCATGGCTTCCAGCAGCCTGGCCATCGGTTGCGTCAGGCTCTGGAACTGCAGCAGGTCGTCCATGCCCAGTGCCTTGGTGCCGAAACGCCGGATCGACATGATGGGGCCGTCGATGGCGAGCGGCGGGATGATGACGTTGACGCGCGAGCCGTCGGGCAGGCGGGCATCGACCATCGGGCTCGATTCGTCGAGACGGCGACCTACGCCGGAGACGATCTTGTCGATGATCTTCATCAGATGCGCGTTGTCATTGAAGCGGATCGGCGTTTCTTCGAGCTTGCCGTGGCGCTCCACGTACACCTGGTCGCAGGTGTTGACGAGGATATCGGACACGGTGGGGTCGGCCATCAGCAGTTCGAGCGGTCCGAAGCCGAGCATTTCGTGCAGGATGTCGCGCACCAGGTTCTTGCGTTCGGCATCGTTGACGGCGGCATTCTCCGCGCTGAGCACCATCTCCACCATGTGCTTCAGCTCGTCCTTGCGCTGGATCTGCGGCAATTTCTCGATGGCCTTGAGATCGATGCGTTCGAGCAGATTGAGATGGGTGCGCAGCTTCAGGTCGCGATAGGCTTCATCCTCGCCGGCGCATGCCTGCGGCGCGGTGGCGATGCCGGCCGTGGTATCGGCGGTGGCGTTTCCCAGCAGCTTTCTGAGTGACATGATGACTCTCCCTGTTTCCCGGTTCATGCGTTCACCGCGGCATTCGGCGCCATGGGGACGGTTCGCGCAACATGCCTGAAGACACGTGCAACCCAGTTGTCGCTGTCGCGCGCCGGCCGGCCCAGCAATTGCGCGCTCCATTGCATCAGCGCGCGCGATACCGGGCTCTCCGGCGCCGACTGTCCGATCGGGACGCCCTGGTTCACGGATGCGGCGACCGCCGCGTAGTCGTTGGGTATCGTGCGGTGGATGCGGTGTCCGAGCACGTCTTCCATATCCTTGATGCGCAGATCGCCGCTCTTCTCGTAGCGATTGACCACCAGTTCCACTTTCTGCTCCGGATACTCCAGGCTGCGGAACACCTCCAGCATCCGTTTGGCGCCGCGCACGCAGGGCAGGTTGGCCTGCAGCACCGCATGGATCAGGTCGGCGTGATCGAGCGCGCGCACGCTTGCGGCATCTACCGTGCGGCCGACGTCGAGCACGATGTAATCGAAATGCCGGCGCGCCAGTGAAAGCAGGGATTCGACATGCTCCGGCCTTGCTTCCAGCCCGTGCGAAGGATCGATTGGCGCGGCGAGGACGGCGAGCTTCGGGTTGACGTTGAGCATGCTGGCCTTGAGCAGCGCCGCGTCGAGGCGGTGGATGCCGCGCACGACGTCCGACAAGGTGTGAGGCGCCTCGCGGTCGGTCAGGAACATGTGCGCATCCCCGAATTGCAGGTTGAAGTCGATCAGCGCCACGTTGGCATCTCCTGCCGATGACAGCACGCTGGCGAGATTGCTGGCCAGGAAGGTGGCGCCGCTGCCGCCCTTGCAGGCGGTGAAGGCGATCACCTTGGCACGCGCTGCCGATGGCGACCCGGCCTTGCCGTGGATTCGTTCGATGGCGGCCTGCAGCGCCAGCGTGTCGAGCGGATACGAAAGCACCTCTTTGACGCCCAGCCGCATTGCCTGGATCAGGAACTCGGGCGACTGCCTGTTGCAGACGATGATGGCCGCCGTGGCAGGGTGCGATTCCGCGACACGCGCCAGCGGTGCGAGTTCATCGATCTGCTCGCCGCCGCATTCGGCAATCAGGATATCGGTCGGCGCCTGGACTTCCGACTCGGCCATGCGATGCAGTGTCCCTTCGATCGCCCTGATGTGGCTGCTGCTTGCCGCCGTATGCAGCGCCGCCCGGATTTCGTCCAGATGCCGCTTGTCGGCCGACATGATCGTGATGCGCAGGTTGTTCATGCTGTCCTCTGTTTCAATGCGTGTCTCGTGGTCGTTCGGAATTCAGTGCGCGCCGCTTCCCACGCCGATGGTGAAGATGTTCTGATTGGGCACCGGCGCGGCGAACGATTTGTAATAGCGGTCGATGGCTTCCTTGGCGGGACGGCCGTCCAACTCCGGATTGGCGGTATTCGCCGATGCCTGGGGATTGATCGTCTGGTAGCTCTTCAAGGCGGTGAGGCTCTTGCCGAAGTGGTCGTCCACCCTGGGTGCGACCGGCGTGCAACCGGCGGCCTGGGCCAGCGCGGCGGCGGCGAGCAGGAACTTCGAATGCGCCAGTAATGTTTTCATGATGTGCTCCTTAGTTCAGTTCGAATCCGGTGAGCGTTGCGCTCGGTGTCGCTGCAGGCTTGTCTGCAGGGGCGTGCTGGCCTGCCGGAGATTCCCTTGCTTCCATCCGGCCTTCGAGGAAGAGCTCCTGGCGCGTCGGCGCGACAAAGCTGTCGGTCGGCAGCGGATAGCTGGCCGGCAGCGGCTTGACCAGGTGCGGGGTAACGATGAACACCAGTTCCGTCTTGTCGTTCTGGAAGTCGCTGCTGCGGAACAGCGCACCGAGAACGGGCACCTCGCCGAGTCCCGGTATCGCCTTGATGTTTTCCGTGACGTTGTTCTTGATCAGGCCGCCGATGGCGAAGCTCTGGCCGTCGAACAGCTGCACCGTGGTTGCCGCGCGGCGGGTGGTGATCAGCGGCAGGATCGCGTTGCCGCCTGTCGCGGTGGACGTGAAGCCGACGCCCTCGCGCGACAGTTCGGAGACTTCCGGGGCTACCTTCAGGTTGATGCGTCCGCCATCGAGCACGGTCGGCGTGAAATGCAGGCCGACGCCGAATTCCTTTTCTTCCAGCGTGATCTTGCCGTTCGAGTCCTGCGCCACCGGGATGAAGATGCGGCCGCCGGCGAGGAAGCTGCCTTCCTGGCCGCTGACCGCCATCACGGTCGGCTCCGCGAGCACCTTGACGAGGCCGTTCTTGGCGTCGGCATCGATTTTCAGCATGTCGTTGCCTTTCGTCAGGCTCAGGCCGGCGTTGGCGCCTGCCGCGAAATTCGATAGCAGGGTCGAGGTCCAGCTGCCGCGGGTCGAATCCAGCGACAAGGTGCCGCCGATCTTGTCCAGCACGGAGCGCGAGACCTCGGCCACCTTCACCTCCAGCATGACCTGTTGCGGCGAGCCGACCGACATCATGTTGACGACGCGATCCTGCGTGGCGCCTGCGATGCCGCCCTGCTTGCGCACGAAGGCGCCGGCGATCGTCATGATGCGGTCGATGGCGCCCGCATCGGACACGGTGCCGCTGACGACGAGCGAATCGGCGGCCGCGCTGACCTTGACGTTTTTCTCGGCAGGCAGCAATTCGTGCAGGCTGGATTGCACGGCCGCCGTATCGATGCCGACATTGAGCTCCACGATCGCGCAGCGTCCCTCCTTGTTCTGGAACATCAGGTTGGTCGCGCCGACCTTCTTGCCGAACGCGAAGAACATGTTGCGCGGCGTGGCCGAGGTGAGCGGCTCCATCTGCACGACGTCCGGATTGCCCACCGAGCGCAGCCAGGCCGGCGCGGGCAGATTCATTTGCGCCAGGTCGAGCGTGGCCGACTTGCCTTCGGCGACATGCATGCTGGCGGATGGCCCGATTTCGCCGGCGCAGACCGGCGTGGCCGGCTGTGCCGGTGCCTTGGCGGTGGCCGCCGTTTTTGCTGGCGCAGCGCTGGCGCTGTTCGCGAGGCATGGATAGGTAAGGGCGGCTGCGGCAGTCGCGGCGATGAGCATCGCGCCCGGCCCGGATAGCTTGTGCGCCCCGGATTTCACAATTTGCTGAATCTTGTCCATCATTTCCCCCTGGTTCAGGTCTGGTTGGGTGCGGTGTGCGGTCAGTAGCATTGCGTGATGAGCCCGGTGCCGGTCATCAGGTGCTGGCAGACGGCCGGTGCTTTCGCAACGATTTTTGCCGGATGCGGCTTTGCGGGAGCAGGCTTGGCGGCGGCGGGCGGTGCGGAAGCTGCGGGCTTGGCATTGGCCATGCCCAGCAAGGTGTCCTTCGTGGCGCCGTTGGTCGCGGCCGGTGTGACGTCCACCTGGTTGCGCAGCACCAGGGAGAGCTGGCCGACGCTGCGCGCCAGGTCCAGTTTCTCCGCCTGTTCCGGTGTCACTTCCAGCGTGACCGCATTCACGACCTTCGGCGCAGTGTCGTTCACGCTGGCTTCCTGCGCCACCGCAAGCACGAGGATGCGCTCGAGAACGACCTTGGAAACGCTCTGATCGAGATGCTCGCCCTGTTTGGCCTTCTGATCGTTCTGGGTGCTGACCAGGATGTCGACGTAATTGCCGGGCAACGCAAAGCCGGCGACGCCGATCACGTCGTTGACGCGCACGGTCATTGCCCGCTTGCCTTCCGTGACGACCGCCGAAAGGCCGCCTGCCGCACCGGGCAGCGCGAGCTTGGATTCCAGCAGCGGCTCCCCGCGTTGCAGTGCGACGCGTGTGACGCGTGTTTCAAGCGGCTTGATTTCGGTGAACGCGCCGGCCGGAACGCTGTCCGCGGGCCAGTCGGCCAGCCGCATCATATCGGGTGCCAGCCGGGTACCAAGGTTGAGGTTGTCCGCGGCAATGACAATCTTGCGTGTGCTCAGACTGGCTTGTTCATTCATCCAGCGCGACGCGAGGAATACCGCGGCCATCGCGGCTGCGCAGGACACGCCAATCATGATGGCAGCTCTTGATCCTTTCATACCTACCTCCCTGTGTTCGTCAAAAATGTCGCAGGCGGCTATTGGTTCTCGTACTCCTGCGCTTCCACTGCTGTTATCCGAATCGGTTACCTGCACTCGATTTGCGACCAGGTATCGTTTCGTTACTTGATCTTGTGTGGTAACAATTTGTGACGAGTTCCATGGAGGAACGGGATTTTTTGGGAGAGGCGGTAACTGTTTGTCAATCAGGGATCAACCCGGCCTATTACCCTCGACAGCCGCCCCGGGCGTCGTCGTGGAAGAGTTGCAGGCAGTGCGAAACGCACTCATGGATATTCCACGTCCACCGAGGGGCACTGGATATCAGTGCGAATGCGGCCGCGACGATGGCGAGGGCGTATCTGGCCGGGACGGCCGCCGTGGCTTCGAGGATGGTCGCGGACAACAACTATGCGCTATTGAAAACGAGTCAGGATAAATTGTCCGGATTGCGTCGCGAACATGCGCAGGTTCCTCATGTCGAGGAGGCACTCAAGGCGATGTGTATCCAATTGAGGACCATGGCGATGGAGCAGGCGGCGTACCGTTAGCCACGCTTCTGGATGCGGAGGTTTCGGCGATGCGGACTTCGGAAGCGCGATACGGCTACGTGCGTCGACCGTCTTCGTCACCCATGCGGCGGGCAACATGTGGTCCTTCGTGCGCCAGAGTTTCCGCTGCCGTCATCCGATCATATCCAGAAACCAGGGCAGGCTGCCGCCGGTGCTCTTGAGGGCGATGTAAATGATGGTTCCGGCGGCGATCGCCAGTGCATACGGCATCCTGCCGGCGGGCTCGCGCACCGCATCCACAACAGGCGTTTCATGCATCGCCAGCTTGAAGAAGGCCGTCAGCAGCATCGTGCGCAGGTTGCCGAGCAGGAGCCGGAGCGTGCCGTTGCGCAGCACCACTGCGAGGATCATCGCGCCACCGGCGATGAAAGTCGCCAGCACCACGCCGACAGCGGCTCGCGGTCCGAGGAAGGCGCCGACCATGGCCATCAGCTTGACGTCGCCGGCGCCTAATGCGCGCAGGACGTATAGCGGCAGCATCAGGCCGAATCCGGTTGCCAATCCGCCCAGCGCGATCCAGAAGCCAAGGCCGCCCGGCAGCCCGCTGGCAAAGCCGAAGCCTTCGGGCAGGACCGTGTTGAATACGATGCCGGCAAAAGCACCGGCGAATACCAGGCGGTTGGCGATCCGGCGCTGCCGGACGTCGCTCCATGCCGCGCCGGCCAGCAGCAGGCACAATACGGTCAGGACTGCGTTGGCAATCAGCGATGGCGTCAGGTGGTCCATGTCAGGTCTCCGCCTTGGAAAATTTACAGATGGTCTCCGTTGTGGCCTGCCGGCCCGTGGCGGCTTGCGACGCCGCCACGGTGGAAGGCATCCGGTATCAGGACAGCGGGCCTGCGCATTGCACCGCTGCGCCGCCGCCGAGGCGCGTTGCGATGGTCTTGAAGGTCTCGCAGAGACGATTGCCGACCGTGGACACGGCAACCGCCACTACAACGGCGATCAGTGCGGCAAGGAGGCCGTACTCGACGGCCGCCGCACCTTCTTCGTCACGGATAAAGCGCTTCACAGATGCAAAGAATTGGGTTTTCATGATTTCTTCCTTAAAAATTGAATCAAGTCACTCAAGACCGGGAGCCGGAGCAATACAGCATCAAATTTCCCATCCCCCTGATCAGCCATGCGAACTCCGTGTCGCGAGGCCACGGAAGTAATCTCCGGATATCCTTGATTCGAGCCGGTTACCTGCACTCGATTTGCTACCAGGTATCGTTTGATTACTTGAACTTGTGTGGTAACAATTTGTGACGAGTTCCATGATGGAGAGAAATATTGCCGGACCGGCTCGAATAACTGATTGGCAAGATTCGAAATTGGCCTTGAGGCGCTTCTGACCGGGCGGTCATCCATTGCATGAGGGAAGTGCGCGAAGACGCTGAGCAGGGATTTCGCCGGAAGCGGTCAGTTGTTTGGCTATGAGGAAATAGAGAAGCCCGTCGCTCCCGAGCGCCAGTTGCCGTCCTGGCAAAGCGCGGAAGAATGTGGAAGGCAATTGCCCGATTCGCAGGATGCGCGCGTGCCAATGCTCCACAGGCGCCCGGCGGGGTATTTGCCCTGCGGGCATGATTACATCTCGGCTCGACCCAAAACCCTATGACGCCGCTATATTCGACATTAGAGTAATAATGTCATAATAAAAGGTTTAAAAGTTGGAAATTAATAGTATTACGCAGTAATATCAATAAAATATCCGACTCCCCGATATCATGAACGCTTCCGAATTCAACGAAAAACAGCTTCTTGCCGACATCGACCAGCTGCGCGGCCAATTTCCGCAGACTCAGGATCTGTACCGCGAAGTCTGCGTCTTGCTGTTCTTCCGCTACGGGGTGACGCCAACCACCAACAAGCTATATCAATTGGTGCGCAAGGGCAGCATGAGCGCGCCGGCGGAAGCGCTCGGCCGCTTCTGGGAAGACCTGCGCGACAAGAGCCGCGTGCGGATCGAACATCCCGACTTGCCGGAGTCGCTCAAGACGGCAGCCGGTGAACTGGTGGCGCAGCTCTGGTCTTCCGCTCAGGCCGCTGCGCAGGAAGGGCTGGCCGTGTTGCGCGGCGACGCGCAGGCGCAGGTGGCCGAAGCGCGGCAATTGCAGGCGGCGGCGGAAGCGGATCGGGAGACGATGCGCGTCTCGCACGCGTTGGTCAGTCAGACGCTGGACCAGGCGCATACTCGCATCGGCGAGCTGGAACAAGCGGTCGCCGCGCGCGAGGCAACGATCGCCGCAATGGAGAGCCAGCTACAGGTTGCCCGTGGCGAGAACGCTGCCTTGCTGCAGAAACTGGAAGAGGCGCGGCGGGATTTCAGCACGGAGCTGGAGAAACTGCGGGCCGCTGCAAGCCTTGCCGAGGAGCGCTGCCGGGCATCGGAGGCGAGGGCGCTGCTGGAGATCGATCGCGAGCGGATGGCCGCCGCGAAGCTCCAGAAGGAGCTCGATGCGAGCCGGAAAGCCGGGGAGCAGCAGGCGGAACGCCATCGTGTCGACGTGTCGATGCTCAATCAGCAGCTGGGCGATTTCCGGCAACGGGTAGGTGAGCTCGAAGGCAACCTGAAGGAAGTCACCACGAACCGCGACCTGGCGTCGGACGAGCTGAAAACCGTGCGCGCTCTGCTCAACGACAAGCATGCTTACGCGGCACGGATGGAAAACGACGCGATCGAGCTGCGAGCGCAGCTCGATCAGGCGCAACGCAAGATGGAAGAACTGGCGAAGGCGGTCAAGCCGCCACGGCAACGCAAACCCAAGACGGATGCAGCATAGGGCCTGCCTGCCTTTGCGCGCAGGTTGGACAACCTGAAGTTCGGAACAACCGGGCAGAGTCCGGATATTCAGGCGTTCTTGTTTCGCGCGCGGTCGTGATCGAGGTCGTTGATACCCGGCATGGCATGATCGAGCCGGCACAAGCCGCACGTCGCATGCGGCCGATTGCGACGGTTCGCCATGGTGCAGCCGATCGTCAGGGCCGCTTCGCGCCCTTGCGATGTGGTTTGGTTTTTGGCCTGGGCGTATTCACCGTGCGGCCGCTGGGTTTCCCGCCCACCGGCGGCGCGGTTCCTTTACCAGTGAAGTGCGACTCGCCGTGCGAGCGTGTCTGCGCGTGACTGATGCGAAGCTTTTGCCCCGACACGGCTACGTCCTTCAGTTGCCTGAACAACGCTTTGGGCATTCCCTCCGGGAGATCAAGCAGGCTGTAGTCGTCGTGGATATCAATGCGACCGATGTGCTTCGGGTCAAGACCCGCCTCGTTGGCGATGGCGCCGACGATATTGGCCGGCTTCACTCCATGCACATGGCCGACTTCGATGCGGTACGTCTGCATGCCGGCAGCGGCAGGGTGAGCGTTGCGTTCGATCCTCGGTCCGGCGGTGCCTTCCGTCTCCCGTGTCTCGCGCGTCTCCCGTGGTCGTTCCGTGCGGCCTGTTCGCGCCAAGGTATCGTCACGCATGCCGGCGTTTTCAGATGGGGCAGAGCGCGTCTTCCTGCCGGCGGTCTTGCCTGCCGCCGCTGGTTCGCCCTCGCGGGTGATCTGCAATTGCCGACCGGCGACCCATACCTTCTTGAGATGAAGGAGAAGATCGTCCGGCATGCTGTCCGGCAAATCCAGCGTGCTGTAGTCGTCGTAGATTTCAATACGGCCGATGTACTTCGACTCCAGCCCCGCTTCGTTGGCGATGGCACCCACAATGTTGCCCGGCTTGACGCCATGCGCATGTCCGACTTCGATGCGGAAAGTCTGCATGCCGGCTTCGGGCGCTCGCTCGACTCGCTCCTTCTTCGGAAATGCGTCCCGCACTGTTGGTTCGCGGCGCTCCGGCCTGTCGCCTCTTTCAACGCCGCGAGGGTTACGCTCGGTGCGCTCGCCGCGCCCGGTGCGATCAACCTGATCGGCGGGCGCACGATGATCGACCGTCCGCCTGTCCGCCTGTCCGCGTCGAGCAGTAGCGGAATGTCGCCGCGGGCCAGTTTCGCCAGCGCGGCGGCGACCTCGATCGCCGGGACATTCCGTTCGCGCTCATAGTCTTCAATCAGTGCCTGAAATTCTTCCAGGCCGCCGGCAGCCAAGGTCTCGCTGATCTGGTCCTTGAACCGGGCAATGCGCACATCGTTGACAGCCTGAATGCTTGGCAGTTCAAGGGGCGCCACCGGCTGCCGTGTCGCGCGCTCGATGGCCTTGAGCAGGTTGCGCTCGCGCGGCGCAATGAACAGGATGGCCTCGCCGCTGCGTCCTGCGCGCCCGGTGCGGCCGATGCGATGGGTATAGCTCTCCGGGTCGTACGGCACGTCGTAGTTGATCACATGGCTGATGCGCTCGACGTCCAGCCCGCGCGCAGCAACATCGGTCGCCACGAGGATGTCGATCTTGCCGTCTTTCAGCATTTGAATGGTGCGCTCGCGCTGCTGCTGCGCCATGTCGCCGTTGATCGGGGCTGCCGCGAAGCCGCGCGCCTGCAGCTTGGTCGCCAGCTCTTCGGTACCGAGCTTGGTGCGCGCAAAAATGATCATGCCGTCGAACGCTTCGGCCTCCAGGATCCGCGTGAGCGCATCGAGCTTGTGCATGCCGCTGACCAGCCAGTAGCGCTGGCGGATGTTCTCCGCGGTGCCGGTCCTGGCGGCGATGGTGACCTCGGCCGGATTGCGCAGGTAGGTCTGCGCGATGCGGCGAATCGCTGGCGGCATCGTCGCTGAGAACAACGCGGTCTGGCGCGATGCCGGCGTTCTCTGCAGGATGGTCTCGACGTCGTCGATGAACCCCATGCGCAGCATTTCGTCCGCCTCGTCGAGCACCAGCGTCCTGAGTTGCGAGAGATCCAGCGAATTCTTTTCGAGATGGTCGATCACGCGGCCGGGCGTGCCCACGATCACGTGCACGCCGCGCCGCAGGGCGCTCAGCTGCGGGCCATAACTCTGCCCGCCGTAAATCGGCAGCACGTGGAAACCGGGGATGTGCGTGGCATAGCGCTGGAAGGCTTCGGCGACCTGGATCGCCAGTTCGCGCGTCGGTGCCAGTACCAGGGCTTGCGGCGTACCCGGCCTGATGTCGAGACGGGCAAGGATGGGCAGCGCAAAGGCCGCGGTCTTGCCGGTGCCGGTCTGCGCCTGGCCAAGCACATCTCTTCCCTCCAGCAAGATCGGAATCGTGGCGGCCTGGATCGGCGACGGGGATTCATAGCCGAGTTCCTGCAGCACGCGCAGCAAGGGAGCGTTCAGCTTCAGGTCGGCAAACAGCGGGGAGGTCGTATCGGACATGGCGGCTCTCAAGGGAAGGGCGAATCGCGGCAGGAGAAGGGTTTGCCATCCAGTCTACTCCAGCGTGGCGCACGACGCCGATGCACCGCCCTTTGGCGGCGCATCAGGCTCGGCAGGCGCGGAAGATCAGGCGAACAGCTTGTCGTAGGCGGCCAGCAAGGTCTCATGCATGGCGCTTCCCTGCATGTCAGGCCGCAGGTCGTGCAGCCCGAAGAAACGCTCGCTGCGGTCAAGCAGCGCTTCGGCCTGCCTGACAGTCTCCGCGCCGTACAGCAGCACCATCGCGCGGCGGTAATTTTCCACGTCATCCATGTTCAGCATGCTCGCGATGCAGCGGTACACCAGGCGGCGCTCTGCGGGCAGGTCGTTGAAGTGGTGAATCCAGTCGCAGCCTTCGAGAATGGCGTCCTCGTCGCCGATGGCCAGCGCCAGCAGCGTCTTCAGCTCGCCGACCCGCAACTGTTTCCAGGGCGTGCCGACCGGAATGGCGAGGCCGAGGATTTCCCACAGCGGACGTTCATCGTTCAGATTCATGGTCTGCAGATCGGCCAGCAGGCTCGCACACTCTTCCTCTCCCAGCTCTGACAGGCGCACCAGCTTCGGACGCAATGCATTGCCGATGCTGTTGTTTTCCCATTCCAGGTCTTCCACCGGATAGATCTCGGACATGCCGGGCACCAGGATGCGGCAGGTATACGCGCCTTGTTCGGTGAAATCGGATACGTAAATGTCGCGGCCTTCGCGATGGATGCAATCCACCAGCCAGCGATAATCCTCCTCCGTGGTGCTGCTGAAGTTCCAGTCCGCGAAGGGGAAATCCGGCGTATCGCCGAGGAAGTTCCAGCTGATCACGCCGCTGGAATCGACAAAGTGGATTTCCAGATTGGCGACCGCGTTGACCTCGGTCATGTCGAAGCTTGGTTCGGCAAAGCCTTCCAGCGAATCGAGCGCCCGCCCCTGCAGCAGCTCGGTCATTGCCCGCTCCAGCGCGATCTCGAAGCGCGGATGCGCGCCGTAGCTGGAGAACACGCCCTGGTCCTTCGGATGCAGGAGCGTCACGTTCATGACCGGGTAGCGGCCGCCGAGCGACGCGTCCTTCACCAGGATGCCGAAGCCCGCCTTGCGCAGGCCGGCGATGCCGTTGCGGATATTCGGGTAACGCGCGATGACTTCCTCCGGCACGTCCGGCAGGCACAGCCCTTCGCTGATGACCCGGTACTTGATATGCCGCTCAAAGATTTCGGACAAGGCCTGGGTGCGCGCTTCCATCATCGTGTTGCCCGCCGCCATGCCGTTGCTGACGTACAGATTGCCGATGATGTTGACCGGGATGAAGGTCTGCGCGCCGTCGCGCAGGCGGGCGTAGGGCAGCGTGCAGATCCCGCGTTCGACATTGCCCGAGTTGAGGTCGACCAGCACCTCGGCGTCGATCTCTCCGTCCGGATTGTAAAAGGCATGCAGCTCCGGATTGAGGATGTCCGACGGCCACTTGCCGTCTACCGCCGGCGCAAACCAGCGCTCTTGCGGATAGTGGACGAACGGGCGATTGGCGCGCGTTTCGCCCAGATAGAAGTGAGTCCAGAAATAATGCGTGCTCAGGCGCTCGAAAAACTCGCCGTATGCGCTGGCACGCGCCGCCAGTTTTGACGCTCCCTTGCCATTGGAGAAAAGCATCGGGCAATCATTGTCCTTCATGTGGACCGACCAGATGCCGTCGACTTCATTCAGCCAGGACGATTCATTGAGCCGGAAACCGCGTGCCGCCAGCTTCTTCTGCATGGTTTCAATGGTCGATTCAAGAGAGGCATCTTTGCCGGGAATGAAGCTTTCGGATTTCATGTGGATTTCTTGGTTGGGACGTAATCAGGTGAGGAACTCGCGCGGCAGCGCTGCTGCGGGACACGAGGAATCGTCGGACGGGCACCGGCGCGCAGGCGAAGCATACACGGGTCTGCGCATGGCGACAAAGACAAACTGCCGCATGCGGGCCGCGGAAGGTGGAAGAAGAGCGGGGGCGAGCCATTCTTCGTGCATGGCGCCGGCGGCCGCTGTTTATTGTCAGTCCCGCAATGCCTTGTACCGGATGGCGCAGGCCGCCCGCACGTAGTCAATCATTCAATGCGGCTTTGGCCGCTTCTTGCGGCGTCAATCCGTCATAGAACATGTCGGTGAACCACTCGACCTGTTCTTCAATATGCTCCTGCGCCTGCGCCAGCGTTGCGCCGCCGGCAACAAGGAATCCTTCCACTTCGGTACACCACTGGATCAATGCAGCGGTTTCCGGGTCGAGCTTTTCTTTCCTGGCCATCTGGACTTCCTGTCTGTTGATGAGTTTTGCCGCGCTGCGCACGGCAAGGGCTATTTTAGAACTCATTTCCCGCACAGGAGTGAATCGCGCCCATTTTCGCAGGGCCTTTCAGGCCTTTTGCAATACGTCGTGCACTTGCCGCCGGTTGCCTCGGCATACACCGCAAATTGAGGTGCAGCGTGCCGCCAGGTTATCGCCGCCGGCGCTTTCCGATAATGCAAATACCGCTTCGTCGGCATCAATCCCGGTCCGGTGCTCCCAAGGGGAAAAGCTGCCGATATGGTCGCGCCTCTTCCACCGCCCGACTGAAGGCCGGGCGCGCAAGCAACCGTTGGCGGTAGGCTTGCAGCGTGGGAAATGCGTCGGAAATCGGATGCGTCCAATCTGCATAGAACAGCGCGGGCGCGGCTGCGCAATCCGCCATGGTAAAGTCCGCGCCAACCGCCCAGGTCTTGCCGGCAAGCTGCCCGTCCAACCACGCATACGCGAGATCCAGTTTTTCCTTGGCAAATGCCAACCCGTCCTGACGCTTCACAGGGTCGCCTGTCAATGCGCCGCTTACTGCGTGTTGGACCGGAGTCATTATGTGCAGGTCGAAGAAGCGGTCGAGAAAACGTACTTCCAGCGCGAGCATCGGATCCTGCGGAAGCAGGCACACTGAACCAGGATGCCTATGCTGCAGATACTCAATGATGATGCTCGATTCGATGACGCTGCGCTCGTTGTCCACCAGCAGCGGAAACTTTCGCAAGGGCCAGCGCCGCAGCCACTCTTCCGCATGATGTGGCGTATCGGGTCCGAGGCAGCGAAATTCAAAGAGTGTGCTGTTCTCGTACAGCGCGATGAGCACTTTCTGCGTGTACGAGGAAAAGGGGTGGCCGTAGAGTGCAAGTGTCATTGGGGAGCCTCCTGGTTGTTCAACTACTTGCTGTTTGCAAGTAGTTGAACAATACCTCTACCACTTTCATAATGCAAGTGGTAGAAGGAGAATGGCCGTGCCGCAAACAAGACGATCGGGCTGTCCGATCAACCTGACGCTCGAACAACTCGGGGACCGCTGGAGCCTCATCGTCATTCGCGACGTCATGTTCGGGAACCGGCGCACCTATGGGGATCTGCTCGAAAAGAGTGAGGAAGGCATTGCGTCGAACATCCTCGCATCCCGGCTGAAAAGCCTCACGGCGTCCGGCCTCCTAACGCGACGTCCGGATCCGCATCATCGGCAGAAGGGAATTTACAGCCTCACGGAAGCGGCCATCCAGCTTGTACCCGTGCTGGCGCACATGGCGGCCTGGGGCCGCCGGCATTTGCATCCAAGCAAAGAATTGTCCGTACGTGCGGAGCTCCTGGAAAAGGGCGGCCCATTGCTGTGGAGTGCCTTCATGGATGAGCTGCGTCATCTTCATCTTGGCGCCCCACGCCCGGCGCGCTCGGTATTTGGCGAGTTGCAGGCGGCATACGAGAAGGCGCTTGCCCACAAGCCGCATCGATGAGCTTCGAGAGACTGGTTTCTGCGTCACGGATCGTAACGGCGCGGCCATTCAACAAGCCGCATGCCAGCAAAGCTTCGACGACCTGTGGGGAACCTTGGAGCAGGAAGCGGATACGAGAAGCCGCTTAAGGCCGCGTCATCCAGTTGATCTTGTGACGCTCCTCCGTTTCACGGTGCCGGGCATCGTCGGAAGAGTGCAGATAGCCGCTGGTGGTGCTGAGCGACTCATGCCCGAGGTTGTCCCGCACATGGCGCAGGTCGACATCGCTGTTCGCCATGTGCGACCCGGCCGTATGCCGCAGCCAATGCGCCGACGCGGCTTCGACGCGAGCGGCAAGGGGTTCGAGCTCCGCGCCGCGCGTCCGCAGGCGAGCAGCCGTGCCCTGGAACACCTGCTTCACAACCGCATGCACGGCGCCCCGCGTCATCTGGCGCCGCTGTGTCCCGACCGGGAGCAGCAGGGGGACATCTTCGGTATGAGTGGGGAAGGGCGGAAGTCCTTTTTCACGCCGATAGCGGGCCAGCTCGACCATCAACTCGTTGGTGGCCGGGATGAGGCGCGTCTTGTCGCCCTTGCCCGTTATTTCCAGCCACCAGCGCTCCTGGCCGTCTTTATCTCGCCGGCAGAAGAATCCGCCCATCGTGTTCCCGACGACTTCGGAAATCCGCAGCCCGCAGAGGTAGAGCAGGGAAAACAGCCAGCGCATCCGCAGGTAGTGCTCACGCTCGCGGCCCGTTTCCCTGGGCATGACATCGATCGTCAGCTTGACTTCGTTCCACAGGTCTTCCTCAAGGTAGCGCGTGATGCGCGGCATGGTTTTCCGTGCCCGCTGACGGGATAGCGAAAGGGGATTTCCCGCCAGATAGCCGGCGTTCACGAGCCACGAGAACAGGGTGTTGAGGATGATGAATGCCTGCCGCTGGCTTGACGCGGAAAGCGGGCCGGCGAAAGGGCGCCATTCCGGATGGGCGCGCCCGAACTTGCGTCCGTCGCGCATCACCCAGCGCGCCGCGGGCTGCGGGTCGGCAAGGAAATGCCGGTACGCGAGCAGGTCTTCGTGCGTCAGGGAGGAAAACGGCTTCTGCAGTTGCACTGTCGACCACAGCAGGAGCCGCTCGGCTTCCTTGCGATAGTTGTCGAACGTTGTCTTGGTATCGACGAACCGCGCCAGCCAGGCCTTGATCGCATCGATGTCATTCGTGGCGGCAATCTGGGGACGGTTTCCGGTCGCGCGGTTCGTCCCGTTCCGACCGTCGAAATCCGGCGAGATGGCGAGGGTTTCGATGGGTGCCAGGGAGTTGGCTAGAGAGGAATGGCTGGCGTCGGTGGACATGCGGATGGCGGCGGCGATGCGGGAACTGGTTTGACATTATAGGTGCGGTGCGCTGTCTCTCAAGCCAGGCCGATGCCGAAATATGCCACTACGCGGGCAAATCATCCAGTTCATAGCTGGTGCTGCGCCCGCCCGCGCCCGATTTACGCAGCACGCCGCGCGCCAGCAGATCGTTGATGTCGCGCAGCGCCGTGTCGGGCGAACACCTGGCGATGGCCGCCCACTTGCTGGTGGTGAGCTTGCCTTCGAAGCCATCGAGCAGCCGGTTGAGCAACTTTACCTGTCGCTCGTTCAGCGGCATCGTCGCCCAGCGCTGCCAGAAGCGCGCCTTGGACAGCACGGCGTCGAGCGTGAGCTGCGCCTGGTCCACGGCACGATGCAGGGCATCGAGGAACCAGGCCAGCCAGGCGGTAACATCGAGCGTCCCCTTCTGCGTCCGCTCCAGGATGTCGTAGTAGGCTTTCCGCTCCCGCTGGATCTGCGCCGACAGGCTGTAGAAGCGCTGCGGGCTGCCATCCGCCCGCGCCAGCAGCAAGTCGCCGATGGCGCGGGCAATGCGGCCGTTGCCGTCGTCGAACGGGTGCAAGGTGACAAACCACAAGTGGCCGAGGCCGGCCTTGATCAGCGGCGGCTCCTTCGTTGCGCCATTCACCCAGTCGAAAAATCGACGGGTTTCGGCCGCCAGGCGATCGGCGGGCGGTGCCTCGAAATGCACGCGCTGCCGTCCGATCGGGCCGGACACGACCTGCATCGGGCCGCCGGCGTCGTCGCGCCAGCCTCCGATCCGGATTTTGGACAGCCCGGAATAGCCGGTGGGAAACAAGGCGGCATGCCAGCCGAACAGACGCTCCGGCGATAGCGGCGCACGGCAGTTGTCGGTGGCATCGAGCACCATGTCGACCACGCCTTCGACATGACGGTCCACCGGCGCCAGCGCGCCGATGTCGACGCCCAGCCGGCGGGCGATGGACGACCGTACCGAGTCGACGTTGAGCCGTTCGCCTTCGATCTCGCTGGTCTTGACGACGTCCTCGGTCAGCGCGGCCAGGCTCGCCTGACCGCGCAGCGCCATGCCGACGTCGGCCAACCGGCCGAGCAGGAGCCCCTGCGCCCGGCTGACCTCGGCCATGGGGCCGGCCACTGCCGTCAGGTCGTAGCGCCAGTTTGGCCAGTCGCCGGCCTGCCAGATATACTTGTAATCACCGCTTTTCATGCGGAGATTATGGCTGGGAATCTCCGCACTCGCAAGTTATTCTCCGCACATTATGCGGCGAAAAATGGCGAAATCGCCGCAAATCTGCACGTTTATCGCCCGTCGAGCCATTGCTCGATCTTTTCCCGGCTGGGTATGCCGCCGGCGTGCACCACCTTGCCGTCGATGACGACGCCGGGCGTCGACATCACGCCGTAGCCCATGATGTCCTTGATGTCCTCCACTTTGCTCAAGGTGATCGGGGTGCCTTTGGCTTGGGCGACCTGCTCGATCAGCGAAATGGTATTCCGGCAATTGGCGCAGCCAGTGCCGAGGACTTTGATTTCCATGAAATGCTCCTTTTTGCCTGAGTCAGGAATTTGACGTCGATGTCCGCAGTGAGTCCCTCGTTGTCGAGGGTACCGGCGCCGGTATCACCCATGTCGGCGCAGACGCCTTCCGTGATCCGTCTGAACTGCACTTCAAGTGCCGCGGCAGGCGCAACGGCAAAGACCGTGAGAGGTCCGGTGATACGAGACGGCTCAGCCGCAGCATGACGAACCCTTCGTCGTGTCCTTCATGCCCAGTGCAGCGAAGATCCTGGCTGCAGGGCAAAACCCGGTGAAACCCATCTGGAACAGGTTAAAACCGACGAAGGCGGTGAGCCAGAGCCAACCGGCCTTCGACATATCGATTTGTGCGGTGAAATGGGCCAGCGCCAGGCTGGCCATGATCATGAAGCCTGCAAGGATGCTGATTGCGCGATTGACTGTCATTTGACTCTCCTTTGGTGAATGAAAACGAATGCCTGGTCACAAGACCGCATTGAATACATAGCCGACGATGAGTATCCCCGTCGCGACGACGCCGGCGAACGTTGCGATCAGGCGTACTTTCAGTACCTTGCGCAGGATGATCATCTCCGGGAGCGACAGCGCGATCACACTCATCATGAAGGCCAGCACGGTGCCTAAGGCCGCGCCCTTGGCCAGCAGCGCCTGCACGATCGGAATCACGCCCGCCGCGTTGGTATACATCGGCACGCCGATGAGCACGGCCAGCGGCACCGACCACCAGGCGTTCTTGCCCATGATGGACGCCATGAAATCCTCCGGCACATATCCGTGGATCAGGGCGCCCAGCGCAATCCCGCCCAGGATGTACGGCCAGACCTTGCCCACGATCCCGCGCACTGAAGCAAGGCCCGCGTCGATGCGGTCGGCCAGCGTCATGCCGGTGTCTTCAAAGCGCGCAGCGGCTTTCGGCATGTCGCGCACCCAGTCCTCCAGGTGCTTTTCCATCTTCAGGCGGCCGATGACCCAGCCCGCGACGATTGCAATCAGCAAGCCCAGCCCCAGGTAGAGCATCGCGATTTTCCAGCCGAACATGCCGAACAGGAGCGTCAGCGCGACTTCATTGACCATCGGCGCCGAAATCAGGAAGGAAAACGTGACGCCCAGCGGTATGCCGGCCTGCACGAAGCCGATGAACAGCGGCACCGCCGAGCACGAACAGAACGGGGTGACGATGCCGAGCGACGCCGCCATGACATTGGCGACGCCTTCGGCGCGGCCGGCCAGCAAGGCGCGGGTACGTTCCGCCGTGAAATAGCTGTTGATCATGCCCATCACGAACACCACGCCGGTCAGCAGCAACAGGACCTTGGGTGCGTCGTAAAAGAAGAATTGCAGCGCGCCGCCGAGATGGCTGTCGCGCGCCACCGGCAACAGGGCGACCAATGCTTCCGAGGCCGGCGTGAGCAGCTGGTACAGGGCAATCCACACCAGCAAAGCGGCAACGAGGAACGCACGCGGCGTCGTACGAAGCCGGGCTATGGACCGTGCCATCATGTCGGATTCTCCAGGTTGTTGATGTTTTGAAAACCCGTGCGTGCGGCGGAGCAATCAGGATTTTCTCGTTCAATCTGAAGACGAATGAGCCGGCAAAAGGATGCAAACAAGGCGGAAGCGCCGGACGATCACGGGCGTCCCGGCAGGGCAGTCCGGTCGGATTTCAGGTGCGCGTCCGCGACGTATGGCAGCACACCGAGCCGGTCTCGTCGAATCTGACCTGGCAGTTCCGAATCAGCCATTCGCGCATACGCTGCCGCGCGCGCAGCAGGCGAGATTTGGTCGCCGGCAGGCTCAGCCCGTGCGCATCGGCGTACGCCTGCTGTTTCACTCCCTCGATATCGCACCGGCGGAGGATGTCGCTGTCTTCCACGGATAGTGCCGCAAGGACGCGCGGCAGGCATTCCGCGAGTGCATCCACGGGAGCGAGGTTGGACTCTTCCTGAATCAGGTCGTCAGGCAGCGGTACGGTGGGTTTGGACAGCCGCGTGCTGTCGATCAGCGCATTGCGCGCCACCTGGAACAGCCAGGCGCGCGGGTTCTCCAGGCTGCAGAAGTTTTTGCCCTGGGCCATCGCTTTCAGAAAGACGTCCTGCACCAGGTCGTCGGCCAGATGCGCGTCCTGCAGATGGTGCGCCAGGTAACGGCGCAGCTCGACCTCGTGCTGCTCCCACGCGTTGAGCACGCACGCGAAATTGCGGAATTGCGCAACCGGAGAGTCAGTCATCCCGTCACCTGTTCCGTGTACCCGTCAAGCCCGTGAACCTGCTTCGTACCAGGATTGCGTGGCGTTGACCACGCGAACGACCAGCAGCATCACCGGCACTTCGATCAGCACGCCCACCACGGTGGCCAGTGCGGCGCCCGACTCGAAACCGAACAGGCTGATGGCTGCGGCCACCGCGAGTTCGAAGAAGTTCGATGCGCCGATCAGCGCGGATGGGCAGGCCACCGCGTGCTTTTCGCCCAGCTTGCGATTGAGCCAGTACGCGAGCGCCGAGTTGAAAAACACCTGGATCAGGATCGGCACCGCCAGCAGCGCGATCACCAGCGGCTGCCTGATGATGGCATCGCCCTGGAACGCGAACAGCAGCACCAGCGTCAGCAGGAGCGCGCCGATCGACCAGGGTTGTATCTTCGCCATGGCGGCATCGAATGCGGCCTGGCCCCGGGCCAGCAGCATGCGGCGCAGCGCCTGCGCGATCAGGACCGGGATCACGATATAGAGAATGACCGAGGTGATCAGGGTATCCCACGGCACGGTGATGCTCGATACACCCAGCAACAGGCCGACCACCGGCGCAAACGCGAACACCATGATCAGGTCATTGAGCGCCACTTGCGACAAGGTGAAATACGGGTCGCCGTCGGTCAGGCGGCTCCATACGAACACCATCGCGGTGCAGGGCGCGGCGGCCAGCAGGATCAGGCCGGCGATGTAGCTGTCGATCTGGGCCGCGGGGAGCAGCGGCGCGAACAGGTGGCGAACGAAGATCCAGCCGAGCAATGCCATTGAAAACGGCTTGACCAGCCAGTTGACGAACAGGGTCACGCCGATCCCTTTCACATGGGCGCGCACCTGGTGCAAGGCGCCGAAGTCGATCTTCAGCAGCATCGGAATGATCATCACCCAGATCAGCAGGCCGACCGGCAGGTTGACCCTGGCGATTTCCATGGCACCGATCGCCTTGAACAGCGAGGGCAGTCCTTGACCCAGGACGATTCCCACCACGATGCAGGCCGCGACCCAGGCGGTCAGATAGCGTTCAAAAAATCCGAGCGGCGCGCCGGCGGCGCGTTTCCCGGTCACTTCACATTGGATGGTCATGGTGCTCTCGTTCAGGATACGGAAGAAATGGCGGATGCGTGCGATGCCGGTTCGTGCTCAGGCGAGGTGGCCGATCTTGTCGAGTTCGGCTTTTAGCGCGGCCTTGTCGTGCTTGAGCGTTTCCAGCGGCAAGGCGAGAAAGGCCTCGATGCGCTTGCGCAGGATGCGGTACGCGGTCATGAACGCGGCATCGATTTCTTCGTCGGTACCGGTGGCATGGGCGGGATCTTCGACGCCCCAGTGCGTGCGCATCACGGGACCCAGATAGGCCGGACAGGCTTCGCCGGCGGCGCTGGCGCACACCGTAATGACGATATCCGGCGTCGCGGGCAAGTTGTCCCAGGACTTGCTGTAATAGCCCTCGGTCGACATGCCCTCGCGGTCCAGCAACGCCAGCGAACGCGGATGCACTTGTCCGGTGGGTTTGCTGCCGGCGCTCATGGCATGCCAGCCATCCGGCGCCAGGTGATTGAAGGTTGCTTCTCCGAGGATGGAGCGGCAGGAGTTGCCGGTGCAGAGAAAGAGGACATTCATGGTATGCGGGTCGTCGGTTTGGTCGGGATGCGGTTGATGTTGTCCATGATGGCGCCGCCGGTGTTCACGGCGCGGCGTCCGCGGTCGTGCAGTCGGTCTTGCAGACAGCCAGGCAGGGATTGCCGCCGCAGCAGTTATCCGTCAGGAAACTCATGAGAGCATTCATCGTCTCGAAATTCGCCGCGTAGATGACGAAACGACCTTCCTGTTTCGGCACGACCAGGCCGGCATGGGTCAATTCCTTCAAATGAAATGACAGCGATGACGGCGGAATCCCGAGGCTTTCCCCGATCTTGCTCGCCGCCATGCCTGCCGGCCCGGTTTGCACGAGCAAGCGGAAAACCGCAAGCCGGGAATCCTGCGCGAGTGCCGCCAGCGCGGAAATGGCGTCCTTGGTCATCATCATCGTCAGGGTGGATCAAATCCGTTAAAAATTCAATGCTTCCATAATAATGGAAATGTGAGAATGTTGCACCTCCGACTGCATTTTACCGATTGACATGGGTCACAGTTTCTTCGTCGGGTTGTTGTTGTCTGGTAATTACCATGTTAGCGTCATGGTCAATATCGCCTGCGTGCAACAGGCAAATTCCATTCTCAAACGAAGAGGATCAGGCCATGGAACTGAGTCGCAGAAAGTTCATGCAAGGTGTGGGGGCGTTGGGCGGGGCGGCGGCTGCGTCGGCATTCAGCTTTCCCGCTATCGCCGCCGCGGCGAAAGACGCGAAGAAGAGCAATGGCGCCGCGAGCGCCATCGAGGTGCGCAAGGTCAAGTCCGGCTGCGCGATCTGCCCGAATTTTTGCGGCATCGAGGCGACCGTCGTCAACGGCATCATCCGCACCATCTACCCCGATACGGCGCGCGCCGAGTTCTACAACCACGGCATCTGCCCGAAGGGCGCCTCGGGCATGTTCAATACCTACGATCCGTACCGCCTGAAAAAGCCGCTGCGCCGGACCAATCCGAAGAAGGGGCCGGGCGAAGATCCGCGCTGGGTCGAAATCAGCTGGGATGAAGCATTCAACACGATCGCCGAACGGCTCAGGAAGCTGCGCGCGGAAGACCCGCGCAAGCTGATCTGGCAGCATGGCCAAGGCAAGTACCTGATCCAGGAACAGTATTGCCAGGCATGGACCAAGGCGTTCGGCACGCCGAACATGGTGCATCGGACCACCGCCTGCGAAGCGGCGCGGCACGTCGCGGACGAATTGACCTGGGCCGGCGGCGGCATCCTGCCGGACCTCAAGTACTCCAAGCTCCTGCTCAACTTCGGCGCGAACTACTACGAGGGCGAGCAAGCCTCGCGCTGGCTGGACTGGCAGACCATGCAAAGCATTGACAACAACGGGCTCAAGACCATCGTTGTCGAGCCGCGGCTGTCGGGCGTGGCGGGCAAGGCGAACGAGTGGGTGCCGGTGCGCCCCGGCAAGGACGTGGTGATGATTCTCGCCATGGCGAAGGTGATGATCGACGCCGGCACCATCGACGAGCCTTTCCTGGTCGACTTCACGAATGCGCCGCAACTGGTCGATGCGTCAGGCGCCATCCTTAAGGACAAGGACGGCAAGACGCCCCTGGTGTGGGACATCGTATCGGGCAGCGCCAAACCTTACGCGCAGGGCGTCAAGCCGGCACTGAAGGGCAGCTATACCATCGACGGCAAGCCGTACCGCACCGCGTTCCAGGTGCTGGCGGACAGCATCGCCGATATCACGCCGGAATACGCACAGGAAGTGGCGGACGTGCCTGCTGCGACCATTACGCGCCTTGCGCAGACCTTCGCGAAGGAAGCGCGCATCGGCGAAACCATCGTGATCGACGGGCAGACGCTGCGCTACCGGCCAGCCGTGCTGTATTCCTTCCGCGGCCTCGCGGCCAAGGAGCACGGCGTGCAGGGCTGGCGCACCGGCCTGATCCTGAACATGCTGGTCGGGAACATCGACGCCGTCGGCGGACTGATGCTCGGCGGCGCCTACGGACGTCCGCAGTACTTCGATGTCAGCAAGTGCGAGTACCCGCCCAGCCGCGCCGACCTCGCGCAAAGCGTGTTCTTCCCGTATTCCAACCACCACATCGCGCAGACGCCGAACCTCGTGGTGCAGGACCCGAAGGCCTACGGACTGCCGTACCAGCCGGAGATGCAGATCTTCTACGGCACCAACCGGCCGGTGTCGATCCCGAATTCCTGGCAGCAGTTCGCGGGCCTGGCGAAGACCTATAACGTCGTGATCGACATCGTGATGAGCGAGAGCGCGTGGTACGCCGATATCGTGTTGCCGGACAAGACCTACCTCGAGTCCTGGCATTTCGCGCCGACGCGCGGTACCACCGACACCGGCCATATCGCGATCCGCCAGCCGATGGCGAATCCGTACAACCTCGAGCACGATGCCTTCAGCATCATGTGGGAACTCAGCAAGCGGGTCGGCTTCCGCGACCAGTACGCGACGGAATGCAACAAGTCCTGGGGCCTCAAGGAAGTGACCTTCAAGCCGGGCCGCGATTACACCACCCGCGAGGGTGTGGAAATCCTCTGGGGTGACAAGGCGAAGAAGGATTTTTCGGTGGCCATCGAACAGGGCTTCGTCGGCAGCCGGAAAAGCGTGAAGAGCAAGTATCTGTCCGGCGCCGAGGACAAGTTCAAGGGTCCGGGCAAGGCCAAGATGAAGTTCTACGCGGACCAGCTGATCGACACGTATTACAAGGCCGAAGGCATCGTCAAGAAGAACAACCTTGCATCGTTCGACCTGGCGAAACTGCGGATTGCCTATGCGCCCTTGCCGACCAGGGAGCATGCCTTCCCGACGCCGCATCGAGAAGCGAAGGACTATCCGTTCTACGTGATCACGCACAAGCGCATGTACCGCAACCAGTCCGGCAACACCGTCAACAACGCGATCCTGAACCAGGCCATCGGCGGGGATGCCGCGACCAACTTCGTCCAGCTCAACGCCGCGACGGCCGGCACGCTCGGCATCAAGAGCGGCGACGCGGTGACGATCGAAACGCGCGTCGGCAAGATCAAGGGCACCGCGCAGGTTATTCAAGGCATCCGTCCCGATACCATCGCCGTGTCCTACCACTATGGCCAATGGAGTCCCGGCTACGCGCCCGACGCGCATCACGGCACGGCGATCAATCAGGTGCTGGAACACCATCCCGACCTGATCTCCGGGCACAACTCGTTCAACGATACCAAGTGCAAGCTCTACAAGGCATAAGGGAGAAGAAAATGGCCAAGTACGTTCGCGTGATCGATACCAGGAAGTGCATGGGCTGCCGCTCCTGCGTGGCAGCCTGCGCGGTGGAGAATCACTTCACTCCCGGCGCCCCGTGGAGCGCCATGATGGAATACGAGGTCGGCACCTATCCCCAGGTGAAGAAGATCTATACCCCGATGGGCTGCATGCACTGCGAGCATCCCGCCTGCAAGGCGGCCTGCGACTATATCGGCAGGAAGGCGATCAGCAAGAACGCGTTCGGCGCGGTGATCATCGACTACGACAAGTGCAACGGATGCGGCTATTGCGCCTCCGTTTGCCCCTATGGCGTACCGCAAGTCAACAAGTCGCTGCAACCTCTACGCCCCGGCAAGGGGCCGATCGGGTCCGAAGCCCTGCCCGCCGATGCGCGCCACCCGACGCATCGCAAGAAAGCCAATACCGCCGAAAAATGCACCCTCTGCAGCCACAAGCTGGAAAAGGCCGTTGCCGACGGCAAGGCCGATCGCATCGGCAAGGACCAGGAATACACGCCGACCTGCGACCTGGTCTGCCCGGTGCAGGCACGCGTGTTCGGCGACATCGAGGACCCGAACAGCGAAGTGTCCAAACGCATCAAGGACGGCAACGCGGTGCAATTGAAGAAGCAGTTCAATACCGGGCCGCAGGTGTACTACATTCTCGAAGAAGGGGCATCGTCATGAAATCCTTGATCCTGGGCGTCCTGACCTGTGCGGCCGCGCTCGTGATGCTCGATGCATCGGCAGCCAGGTATTCGATGGCCGAGAAAGGTTCCTTCCACAAGGTCCACGCGAAGAAGGCCAAGACCGATTGCGAGGATTGCCACAGCAAGGACCCGATTGCCGACGATGTTCTGCTGGTGAGCCGCAACAGGCCGCTCGCCAAAGGCTCGCCGGGTTTCGTCGATCCCAAGGAGTGCTACGAATGCCATCGGCAGAAGAGCAACCGGCTACCGGTCTATGCACCGCACTGACATGAATGCCCATGTCGAGTGCTGCGCGTTTGCGCGGGAACGCAGCCAGGCCTACTGGCTGCTGTCGCGATTGTTCCTGCAGGTGCCGGACCTGCCATGTCTGCGCGAACTGCAAACGCTCCTTGCATCGGCCGATGGGCAGGGGCCGCTTGGCGAGCTGAAACGCGAAGTCAGTGCGGCGATGGAGACACCTGATGAGGCAGCGGTAGAGTTCACACGTCGCCTGGTTGTCGTCAGCAAGGACAGCGGCGAGAGCCTGCCCTTCGAATCGTTCGTGCGCGAAGGCATGCTTCCCGGCACAGCGACGGCCGAGGTGGCCGCGTGCATGGCGGATGCTGGCTTGCCCGATGCCGCGCCGGATGCCGCGACGCCCGACCATATCGGCGCCGAGTTCGGATTCATGGCACTGCTTTGCCATGAAGAGTGCCGGGCATGGGCAGAGAACCGGCAGGAAGAAGCGCTGCGCCTGGCCGGGAAACAATGGCATTTCCTGAACCGGCATCTTGCCGCATGGATCCCCGATTACTGCGATGCGCTTGAAGCCCGCGCTGCGCACGGATACATGAAGGCAGTGGCGCGTCTCGCGCGTCAGTGCGTGCTGGCCGATGTGGACGGTTACGAAGGCGTTCCCGACGTTTCGGAACAATGCGCAGAGATGCGGTGACAGACGTCATACCGGCGTTTTCCTTGGCTGGCGCCGCCGCTGCAGCGGTATGGATGGAGCGACAGGACTCTGAAGCAATCGCTCAATGACTTGAGCGTCCGAACTGTGTGATTTTTAATAATGGCTCTGCGCGGAGCAGCGGCTGACCAGCGAGGTTCAGAGGGACGGGGTGCGGAGATCGCTCCCCGCCGCGCGCACCACGCCCAGCTTAAGCCCCACCACACCCAGGATCCGGTTCAGGGTCTGCACCGTGCCTTCGCTTCGCTCGCCTTCAATATCCTGTAACGTGCGGAATCCCAACCCGGAAAGCTTGGCCAGTTCCGCGGTCGTGAGGCGCATGGTCGTTTTCAGGTGTCGTACGGACTGTGCCAGGCTCCATTCCGGGTGCGCCAGCACGTCTTCGACGGCTTTCCTGCGCAAAGCCAGCTGTTCGTTCGGCGGCAGGGTGTTGTAACGTTTATCCATGGTGACGGTGTCAGGCAAGCGCCTCGAGTTGTAGCGCCTGATTCTCGATCCCTTGCAGGAGATAGGCATGTACGTCCGCGTCCAGGCCAAGTGCCGGGCCTTCCGCAGCGATGCGGCGCAGCGCCGGCGCCATGCTCTTGAGCCCCTGCACCAATGCTTCGCGCCGTATGCCGGCAATGCGTTCTCGTCCTCGACGTTTCCTGTCTTCCTGCCGGGCTATGCGTTGTTCGGAGAGCTGGCAAACCCGGTCGACGACCCGCTGCCAATTGGGCTCTCCGTTATCGTTGTCCTGCCACCGGATGCGGCGTGCGATGCCATCCGGGTGCAGATACATCGGAACAAAGTCATACAGCGGCGTCAGCGCAATGTTTCCCTGAAAATCGCGCTGCAGGGCGGTGTTGCGCGCGTGATTGTCCTTGTTGCCCAGCGCGAGGTTGGCGATGTCCCGCTTGATGTACTCGAGCACCTCTGCTTCAGGATGCGTGCAGCGGGTCAGCAGTTGAAGACATACTTCGTCGTGGCTGGGCACGGCGCCGAAGCCTGGCATGTCCGTGAGCGTGGCGATGCTTTCCTGTGCAAGACGGATGACGCGATTTTCCGCCAGGACCCGGTCGAAACGCGGAATGAAGAGTGCGCGCTCGCGCAAATGCAGTGGTCCGTGAACACGCAGGCCGAGCAGCTTTGCCAGCGCCATGTAGGGAGCCTCATGCCGAAGAATGGTGGCGAGCTGGACGTCGGGGCCGCGTCCGAACTTCACGATGTAGTGCTGGCGCGCGCGCGCATCCGGCAAGGTATGGTCGAGGTAAAGCAAACCATCGTCGGCGCGTGTCATCAGAATCTTGGGCCACTCGCCTTGCACGCCCGACGATCCCGCCACAAAAAGGCCATGCTGAGCGAGGTACTCGGCGAATCGTTCGCCGCGCATGGCAACTTCCTCGTCCGTAAAGCCACGCGTCGGACCGGCATTATTGGCCAACCATTGTGCCGCTTCCTTGACGCGCAGATTGCCGATCGGATTGCCGGCACCGGTGAGCAAGAGTTGCCAGTCGGCCTCAATACCGGCGGCAGGCCTCATGCCGAGGCGTTGCAGCAGCTCTTCACGGCCGAAGCCCTGAGGCAGCATATCGATCAGGAACACCGGCCAGTGTGGTTGCTCAAACGGCTCCAGCCCCACCGGGAAGCGACAGGCGAAGGCATGCGCATCGCGCGCCCCGGTGTGAGAGACGGCCCAATCCACGGCATAGCCGGCGTAGGTATGGGCTCTCCATCCGTCGCTTGCAGCGCCGAACAGGCTCACGCTGCCCATGTCATGCCAGGCATCGTCGGAAAATAGTTGGAGGGTGCATTCGGTATTCATTTGCACGAAATATTAGCATAACTATGACCTGATTTCCTTTTAATATTGATAGATTTTCGTGTAATTGAAATTGCTTTTGGCATGCATGGCGAGATCGACCGGATGCTTTCGATACCGGACAGGGGCTGTCCGACATGCAGCAGTGTCATTTCTCACCGCTCCTCAATGAGCAAAGCAGCCACAATGATATTTCCAAACTGAAATATCGCATAAAGTTATTTATGTAAACTTTACGGCGCTGGCCGGACTGCCTATGCGAAGTCATGGTCCCTGCAATTAAAGTCGTAAAGTCGACAATTAAGTCGTAAACTTTTTCCCCTTAGGGAATGCCTGTCCCCGTACCACTTCTGGCAATTCTGGCGCAATGTAGATGACCGTGACGTTGGGCGATTCCTTGCGTTATTCACCGAGCTTCCGCTCGACGAAGTAATGCGCTTGGGTTCACTTCAGGGAGCGGAGTTGAACGAGGCGAAGATCGTACTGGCTAACGAAGTCACCGCGCTTGCACATGGAAGGGATGCGGCGGAGGCATCACGCCGAGCTGCCGCTGGCGCCTTCGGTGGATCGGAAGGGCATGAAGACATGCCGACACTCGTCCTAACTCGGAACCGCAGGGATGCCGGCATAACACTTGCGGAACTAGCTGTGGAAACCGGTCTGGCAGCCTCGCGTAGTGCCGCCCGCCGGCTGGCTGCAGGGGGAGGACTACGTCTCGACGGCGGCTCAGTCGAGAGCGCCGATCACGCCTTGCCGTTGGAGGGAGACAAATGGATTATGTCCGTGGGTCGAAAGCAACATGTGCGAATCGTTTTAGCCGAGAAGGAGGGATAAGGTAAGGCAAAGGAGGCATTGGGGAGTAGATCTCAGAATGATCACGATCTTCCAATGGGTGACCAAAATCGCCACTAGGGGTCGTTTCAGAAAACGGAAAATAAAGCACGCTAAGCTATTGCCAGCAATCTCCGACGATAACGGCGACGGCTCGGCTCAGTGGCAGCTAAGTCTGCCTGCGTAACTTCTCCACCGTGCAAATCCCTGCACTCTTCTGGAGAAGCATCATGTACCGCTACACCAAACTTTCCCTGCTGGCCATCGCCATTGCTACGACTGGCGCTGTCGCCTATGCCGCCAAGGGCGGGATGGAAAACGACGCCTTGGCGATCACCAAGGCCAAGATTCCGCTCACCCAGGCCGTCACCGTTGCCGAGCAGCACACCAATGGCAAGGCATCGCGCGCCGAGTACGAAAACTCGAAGCAAGGCTGGGTCTATGACGTGGAAGTCGTCAGCGGGGCCAAGGTCTTCGATGTCCGGGTCGATGCCGACAAAGGCACCGTCATCTCGTCTGCCGAGGACAAGGCGGATCACGATGACGACCACGACAAGCAAGACTGACCGCCTGCCAGTGTGGCCGGATCGCACGTGACGCCGTGATCCGGCCCGGAGACTTCATGGAACATCTCAACCAAACATTCTTCCTATGGCTCAACGCGCCTGAACACCCGAATGCTCTGGTGGTGACGCTGGCCACCTTCTTTGCGGAATGGCTCATCTGGGCCGCCCCGATCCTGATCGGCATCGGCTGGCTGCGTGGCAACGAGAACACCCGCAAAACGCTGCTGATCGCTACCGCATCCGGCCTGCTTGGGCTGCTGACCAACCAAATCATCGGCCTGGCTTGGTCGCACTCCCGGCCTTTCATGATCGGGCTGGGTCATACGCTCATTCCCCATGTTGCCGACTCGTCATTCCCCAGCGATCACCTGACGCTGTGGTGGTCGGTTGCCTTCAGCTTTCTGCTACAGCGAGAACTGCGAAGGGCGGGCGTCACTCTGGCACTGTTTGGCCTGCCCATCGCCTGGTCGCGCATCTACCTGGGGGTTCACTTTCCGCTGGACATGCTTGGTGCCATCGCGGTCGCGGCGCTCAGTGCCGTGCTGACGTTGCACGAAGCACGGTGGTATCTGGGGCCGATCTACCGGCTGGCGACCCGTATCCATTGCCTGTTGTTCGGCAGGCTGATCGCGCTGGGATGGGTGCGCGAGTGAGCCTATGGATGGGCTAAGTCTGCCTGGTCAGACTGGCGGCAATCCCTTTCACCCCGGCAGGAGAACACCATGAACAATTTGCCCACGGTCAGAGCAGGCGACTGGCTCAACAAAGTCCCTGAAGTCACGCTGTCGTTCTGGATTATCAAGATCATGTCCACGACGGTGGGCGAGACCGGGGCCGACTTCCTGGCGGTCAACGCGGGCTTTGGCCAAGGCTTGACGCGCACTGTCATGGGTGCGTTGTTGGCAGTCGCCCTGTTCACGCAACTGCGTACCCGTCGCTACACCCCTTGGATTTACTGGCTAACGGTCGTGTTGGTCAGCGTGGTCGGTACCCAGATCACCGACCTGTTGACCGACGGCCTGGGCGTCAGCCTCTACGTCAGTACCTCGGCGTTCGCCGTGGCGCTCGCGGCGATCTTCTTTGTCTGGTATCCGGTTGAACGTACCTTGTCTATCCACGACATCGTGACGCGCAGCCGGGAACTGTTCTATTGGTCCGCCATCCTCTGCACGTTTGCGCTGGGCACCGCTGCCGGCGATCTGGCGACCGAGGCGCTGGGCTTGGGCTTTACCTGGGGCGCAGTCGCCTTCGGCGCGCTGATCGGCATTACCTATGCCGCCTGGCGTATGGGTGGCAACGCCGTGCTGACCTTCTGGATCGGCTACATCCTGACCCGTCCCTTCGGCGCTGCGCTCGGCGACCTGCTGACGCAAGCCAAGACTTACGGTGGCCTCGGAATGGGGGCCATGTGGACCAGCGCCCTGTTCCTCTCAGTCATCGTCATGCTGGTGGCCGTTGCGCAGATCGGCATGAACGCAGGCCGCTCCGCCCAAGCCGCCGAGTAACCCTCTTCCCAATTTCCAAGGAGAAATCATGCCCAATCAGCACTCTATCGCTCGCCTTGTCGCCGCCGTGTCGGCGGTGGCGCTCGTAGCCCTGGCCGCCGGCTGCTCCAAGCCTACCGACCAAGGCGGCACGAGCGCCGTGCCTGCTCCTGCGACCAACGCCAGCACGACATCGCCGGGCAAAGCCGCTTCCAAGCTGGGCGACCTGACCGCATTTCGCAGCATCGCCACTGACGTGGCCGCCATCGTGGACAAGGGTGATCTGCCCGCCGCCAAGACCCGCATCAAGGATTTGGAGGTGGCCTGGGATTCGGCCGAGGCCGGACTGAAACCGCGCGCTGCCGACGATTGGCATGTTCTCGATAAGGCCATCGATAAGGTGTTGGCAGCACTGCGCGCCGATACGCCGAACCAAGCCGACTGCAAGGCTGCGATGGGTGCCCTGCTGAAAACCTTCGACACGCTCGAAGGCAGGAGCTGAAGATGGACATTGCCAGCTGGGGCCTGCCTGCCGTGGGCGTCGGCAGCTTTCTCGAAGGCGAGTCCGTACTGCTGATCGCTGGCGCCGCCGCCGCGCGCGGCCATCTTTCGATCCAGGCGGTGATGGCCGTGGCGGCCGTGGCCAGTTTCATCGGGGACCAGTTGTTCTTTCTGATCGGTCGGCGCTACGGCACCGCCCTGCTGATGCGCTTTCCTGCGTTGCAGCCACGCGCCCAGCGAGTAACCGTGTTGCTAGAGCGTCATCACCTGCCGCTGATTCTGTCGATTCGCTTCCTCTACGGCCTGCGCGTCGCCGGGCCGATCGCGATCGGCATGAGCCGCGTGCCCTGGCCACGCTTTCTGGCGCTCAACTTCGTTGGCGCCGTATGCTGGGCCGTGCTGATTGGCGGTCTCGGCTACGGCACGGGGCATGCACTGGCGTACGCACTGCAAAGCGTCGATGCCGATGAGCTCTGGGGGCTGGCGTTGCTGGCCGTGGCGATTTGCATCACCTGGCTGATTGCGCGACACAGCCCACGAGGGCCATCGGGTGGAGAAGGTGCCCATACCGATCTGACACACGCCTCAGCAAAACACCATATTTGGAGCAAAAAATGAACACCAATGAATCGACGACCAACCTCCAGGATGCATTGACCAAAGTACCCGAGGTCACGCTCGGTTTCTGGCTGATCAAGATTGCCGCTACCACACTCGGCGAAACCGGCGGCGATGCCGTCTCGATGTCCATGAACCTGGGCTATCTGGTCGGCACCGGCATCTTCGCGGCGATCTTCCTGATAGCCGTCGTCGCGCAGATCAAGGCCAAAGGTTTCCATCCATTCCTGTACTGGACCACCATCATCGCCACCACCACGGTCGGTACGACGCTGGCCGATTTTGCGGATCGTTCGCTCGGAATCGGGTACGCTGGCGGTTCGACCTTGCTGCTGGCCTTGCTGCTCGGCTCGCTCTTCGTCTGGCATCGCATCCTCGGCTCCGTATCGGTGAGCTCCGTCAGCTCACCCAAGGCGGAAGCCTTCTACTGGCTGACGATCATGTTCTCCCAGACGCTGGGCACGGCGCTGGGTGACTGGACGGCGGATACGGCGGGCCTGGGCTACACGGGCGCGGCGGTCGTGTTCAGCGGGTTGCTCGCTTTGGTCGTGGCGGCCTACTACTGGACTAGCGTGTCCCGTACGCTGCTGTTCTGGGCGGCGTTCATCCTGACCCGCCCGCTGGGTGCCGTGGTCGGTGACTTTCTGGACAAGCCGTTGAGCGCGGGCGGTTTGGCGCTGAGCCGCTATTCGGCGTCGGCAGCGTTGTTGGCCTTCATGCTGACCGCGATCCTGCTATTCAAACAGCGGGCAGCCCGGACGGCGCATTGAACAACGATTGAAAGGAGGGGGAATGCGGGTATTGCTGGTCGAAGACGATCCCATGATCGGTTACGCGATCCACGGCGCATTGAAGGATGCGTCCTACGCGACTGACTGGGTAAAGGACGGAGCAACCGCCCTCACGACACTGGGCTGCCAGCACTATGACCTGGTGCTGCTCGACTTGGGCCTGCCAGGCAAGGATGGGCTGGAGGTGCTGGCCAGCATCCGCGCCAAGGACAACCCGATTCCCCTGCTCATCATCACGGCGCGTGATGGCTTGGATGATCGTCTGCGCGGCTTGGACGGCGGGGCCGACGACTACGTGTCCAAGCCCTTTCAGATGGCGGAGCTGTTGGCCCGGATGCGTGCCGTTCTGCGGCGCAAGGGCGGCACCGCAGCACCCGTTCTCAGCAATGGCGTGGTGTCGCTTGATCCAGCCACGAAAGAGGCCAGCGTCAAGGGTGGTTCCTCAGTG
>JAKACN010000255.1 GCA_021821365.1 Pseudomonadota bacterium
CGATGCGCTTGGCGATTTCGATTTCGCCTTCGCGCGTCAACAGCTCGACCGAGCCCATCTCGCGCATGTACATGCGCACCGGGTCGGTGGTGCGGCCGAAATCGGAGTCGACGGTCGACAGTGCCGCTTCGGCGGCGGCTTCGGCGTCTTCATCGGTCGCTACCGTCGCCACGCTGTCGGACAGCAGCAGCGTCTCGGCATCGGGCGCCTGTTCGTAGACGGCGATGCCCATGTCGTTGAACGTGCCGATGATGCCTTCGATGGCCTCCGGGTCGACGATGTTTTCCGGCAGGTGGTCGTTGATTTCGGAATACGTGAGGAAACCGCGGTCCTTGCCGAGCTTGATCAGGGTCTTGAGTTTCTGGCGGCGCTGCTCGAGTTCTTCCTCGCTGGCCTCGGTATCGGAGGAGAATGCATCCTTCAGCAGGGCCTTCTCCTTGGCCTTGCGATCCTTCGCCTTTGCCTTGTCGGCTGCCTTGAGCTCCGCGCGCTCGACGGCGTTCAGTGCGGCGACTTCATCGTTCTCCGGCTGGAAATCCTTGGGCTTGCGGCCGCGGCGACCGGGCACTTTCACGGCCGGCAACACGTAGCCGGACGTGTCGATGGCCGCCAACGCTGCCGCATCGGTCGTCTGGCTGACCGCCATGACTTTGTTTTCGGACTTGGGCTCGGCTTTCGCCGCCACTTTCGTGGGCTTGCTCGCGGTCTTCGAATCAGGTTTCTTGGTCGTCACAGGTGCTTTCAATTTCTCGGGAGCGGCCGGTTTTGCAGCAGCTCGGGATGAAGTTTTCGCCTTCGGCGCGGCTGCCTTGGCAGTGGTCTTGGGTGCCGCCTTGGCAACAGTTTTCGTCGCGGCTTTGTTCGAGGTTTTCGCCTTGCTTGCGGGCTTGGCGGCAGCGGTCTTCTTCACGGCAGGCTTTGCCATCGACTTGGCCGAGGCCGTTTTAGTTGCAGCCGATTTGGCTTTTTTTGCGGTAACAGTCGTTTTCGCGGGTTTTTTCATTGCGTTTGCCATGGAATCAATACCAACTGGTTTGCTCTCGTGCGCCGAGTGAATTGCGCTTGGTGGAGCCGATGGATCTGTACTGGCTTCGGCATTCGCCCGCGCGACATCCTTGGGAATTTCGTTGCCGGACCGGGAGGCCAGCCAAGGAAACGATCTTACCTAAGGTCTTGAATCAAAAGCTTTAAATTATACCACAGAGAGCAACGTTTCTCCATCACAAAGGCGTAGAAGCTGGTTACCGCGGTAAGCCTTCGACCGCGGCTTGCTGCCGGAGTTGCTCTTGCTGTTGCATCAGTTCGCGATATCGTGTACGTGCCTCCTCTGTCGCCAATCCGGTTACCGCAAGACGGTCCATCTCTGCTTTCAACACTTGCATTTTAGTCTGCCGCACTGCGCCGGCAAGTTCGAGGCGCGCTGTTTCGGGGTCAGACTCCGTATCTGCAGCAATTTCGGCGATCAGGGGGGCAAAATCGTTGTTTATTGCGCGAAGCTGTTCGGCCAAAGCGGCGAAATTGGCTTGCGGACCGAGCGCCAGACAGGCGTCGACCAGCTGTTTCAACATGGCCGCGTTGTCGGGGGCGAGCTGCGCGGTGGCATCCAGGGCATCCTGGTCGATGCCGGAAGCCAGCGCCGGATGAGCGACCAGCAGCCGGATCATCTGCCGCTCCAGGCCCATGGGCGGCGTTCGCTTGGCGCGCGGCGGCGCTACCTTGGTGCGCGCGACCGGCTGCACGAGCTCGAACAATGTTTCGATTTCGGCCGGCGTGGTCTGCGTCACCTGCGCCAGCCGCCGCACGATCTGCAGCCGCAATGCCGACGGCGGCATAGCCTGCAGCAGCGGCTTGGCATCGAACTGCGCCCTCGCCCTTCCCTCCGGGCTGGACAAATCGACATCCTGCGTGACTTCATTGATCAGGAATTGCGACAACGGCATGGCATTGCGCACCTGCTCCTCGAAGGCTTCTGCGCCGAGTTCGCGGATGTAGCTGTCCGGGTCGTGCTCGGCCGGCAGGAACAGGAATTTCAGCGTCTTATTGTCGGTGGCGTGTGGCAGGCAGGCGTCGAGCGCGCGCCGGGCAGCACGCCGGCCGGCGGCATCGCCGTCGAAGCTGAAGACCACGTGATCGGTCTGACGCAGGAGCTTCTGCACATGCGTCGCGGTGCAGGCCGTGCCAAGTGTCGCGACAGCCTGCGGAAAACCGAGCTGGGCCAGTGCGACGACATCCATGTAACCTTCGGTCACCAGCACATAGCCGGCTTCGCGGATCGCCTGGCGCGCTTCGAACAGGCCGTAGAGTTCGTGCCCTTTTTGAAACAGGGGGGTTTCCGGCGAATTCAGGTACTTGGGCTCGCCAGTGTCCAGGACGCGCCCGCCAAAGCCGATCACCTGCCCCTTAGTATTGCGAATGGGAAACATGATGCGGTCGCGGAAGCGATCGTAGCGCTTGCGACCATGGCCTTCCTCCTCGCTCTTGTCGATGACGAGCCCGGTCTCGACCAGGGCCGGAATATCGTAGTCCGGGAAGACGCTGCGCAGATTGTCCCAGCCCTCCGGTGCGTAACCGAGCCCGAATTTTGCGGCAATCTCGCCGGTGAGGCCGCGGTTCTTGAGGTAGACGACGGCCCGCTGCGCGCCGCGCAGCTGATGACGGTAATAGTCGCACGCCTTGGTCATGACATCCGAGAGCGCGAGGCTCTTTGCCTGGACTTCCGCGCGCTGCGCCGGCGGCAGACGGTCCTCGTCGGGAACAGTCATGCCGACCCCTTGGGCGAGGTCCTTCACCGCTTCGACGAAGCCGAGGCCGGAGTATTCGATCAGGAAACCGATGGCGGTGCCATGCGCGCCGCAGCCGAAGCAGTGATAGAACTGCTTGGTCGGGCTGACGGTAAAGCTGGGGGATTTTTCGTTATGGAACGGGCACAAGCCCATGAAATTGGCGCCGCCCTTCTTCAGTTGCACGTAGCGGCCGACGACATCGACGATGTCGACCCGGTTGAGCAAATCCTGAATGAAAGACTGTGGAATCACGGCGAAAGACGGCTTGTCCCGAGTGGCTTGTCGTTGAAACTTCGATCATTGTCGCGCCCTGACGCCGGACGCGGGCATGTGCCTGAAATGGGGACGAAGCCGGATTTTTAAACGGTTTCGCCCCGCACGCATCACGCCTTGGACAATGCCGCCTTCACGAGGCCGGAGACGGTGGTCATGTCGGCACGGCCGGCGAGCTTCGGCTTGAGCACGCCCATCACCTTGCCCATGTCCTGCGGACCCGCTGCGCCGGTCGCGGCGATAGCGGCAGCCACTTCCGCCTGAATCTCGGCTTCGGGCATTGCAGCGGGCATGTAGGCCGACAGCACGACGACCTCCGCCTTCTCGGCATCGGCCAGATCCTGGCGACCGCCGGCCTCGAACTGACTGATGGAGTCCTTACGCTGCTTGATCATTTTTTCAATGATCGCAAGAACCTGCGCATCATTCAACTCGATGCGCTCATCCACTTCCTTCTGCTTCATCGCCGCGGTCAGGAGGCGGATGGTGCCGAGCCTGGCACTGTCCTTGGCGCGCATCGCGGCCTTCATGTCTTCGGTGATCTGCTCTTTCAGGCTCATGTTCTTCTCCAGGTTCGGTTCCGCCAAAATCACAAGTGGTCAAGAAAGCGTAGCGAGCGGCGGGAGTTTTGATCGAAGCGCGCAGCCGTACTGGCGTACGGCGAGCACTGGAGGTCAAAAATCGCGTCGCGCAGCAGCTTTATTGACCGCTTGAAACGCCAAAACCCGCTGCGGTAACTCTTCCGGAGCGGGTTTGCACGGCATGCCGCACACTACGTGCGACAGCTGAAATCAGTACAGCTTTTTCGGCAATTGCTGGCTGCGGATGCGCTTGTAGTGGCGCTTCACGGCAGCGGCGAGCTTGCGCTTGCGCTCGGCAGTCGGCTTCTCATAGAACTCGCGCGCACGCAACTCGGTCAACAGACCGGTTTTCTCGATGGTGCGCTTGAAGCGACGCATGGCGACTTCGAAAGGCTCGTTTTCTTTAAGGCGAATTGTGGTCATGTAAACTCTAACCGAGGGGTTTTTAGGGAAAGACTCAAAGTATAACACCTTCAACAGGCATTGCAAACACTGTCAAGCGATTCGTCGCCTTCCTGCAAACATATCAAAGCGACAAGCCGGCCGCCGTGCCGGAGGCCCACGCCCACTGGAAGTTGTAGCCGCCCAGCCAGCCGGTAACGTCGACCGCTTCACCGATGAAATGCAGTCCCGGCATCTTTTCAACCATCATGCTTTGCTGCGACAGTTCCCGCGTATCCACGCCGCCGCGCGTGACCTCTGCCTTCTTGTAGCCCTCCGAGCCGTTCGGCACGATCACCCAACGGTTGAGCGATTCGCCAACCATGCGCAAGGCCTTGTCCGGCATGTCAGCAGGCCGCACGTCCGGCCTGAAGCCGTTCGCCAGCAGCCAGCCCTCGGCCAGGCGTGCGGGCAGCCATTGCGACAACTGGTTGGCGAGGTTCTTCCTGATCGACGCCTTGCCTTCAATCAGAACCTGCGAGACATCGATCTCCGGCACCAGGTTAAGCACCAGTGGCGCGCCGGGTTGCCAGAAGCTGGATATCTGCAGCACCGCGGGGCCGGACAGGCCGCGATGGGTAAACAGCAAGTCTTCACGAAAATGGGTGCGCGACTTTTTCTCCCCCGTTTCGATTTCGACCTCGAGGGCAATCCCGGCAAGCGGGACAAACGGCTCCCATGCCGCATGGTCGAAGGTCAGCGGCACCAGCGCCGGCCGCGGCTCGACCAGCTTGAGGCCGAACTGCTTCGCGATGCGGAAGGCGAAGTCGGTGGCGCCGATCTTCGGAATCGATAATCCGCCAGTGGCGATCACCAGCTTGTCGGCCAGCAGTTCGCCGGCATCGGTATCGATGCGGAAGCGCTCGCCCTGCTTGCCGATTGCCGCGATCCGGCACGGCATGCGCCATGTCACATGGCCGCGTTCGCATTCCGACTTGAGCATGTCGATGATCTGCTCGGCGGAGTCGTCGCAGAACAGCTGCCCCTTGTGCTTTTCGTGGTACGCGATCCGGTAGCGCTTGACCAGCGCGAGGAAGTCCTGCGGTGTGTAGCGCGCCAGGGCGCTGCGGCAGAAATGCGGGTTATTGGAAATGAAATTCTGCGGACCGGCGTGCAGGTTGGTGAAATTGCAGCGCCCGCCGCCGGAGATGCGGATCTTTTCCGCCAGCCGGGTCGCGTGGTCGATCAGCACGACATTGCGGCCGCGCTGGCCGGCGACGGCGGCGCACATCATGCCGGCCGCGCCCGCGCCGATCACTGCGACATCAAACTGGTTTGTCATGGTTTGTGGGAATCTGGACAGGCCGTGATTGTAAGCCGAGACCACGAGGCCAGCGCCACGTTTTTTCCTGTCGGTTCACCATCAATGGAAGCACGGCGAGGACGAGTGCTTCATCCACAGCTCGGACGACAGGCGCATCACGTCGTTGAGCGAGCCCCGCTGCTTGTAGGTGTCGCGCAGCCAGGCGGCATCGTTGAGACGTTCGTAGGCCATGTGGCGCAGCTTCTTCAGCGCCTGGAGGTCGGCCTCGTTTTGCGCGTAGCGCTTCAGGTCCTGCAGGCGGTCCAGGATGCTGACGTAGATCGATTGCTTGCACGACGCCTTGCCCGCGCCCTGTTGCGCCATTTCGCCATCGAGCCCGTAACGGCTGGCTTCGAAGCGGTTGTACTGATACAGCAGGTAGAAATCGTCGGTGATCTCGATTGGCCGTTCGGTCAGGAGCCAGCGCGCCAGCAGTTGCGCATAGCAGCCGAGCAGCGCGGCATGTTCCAGCGTGAGCGGCGTGTCGCAGACGCGAATCTCGACTGTGCCATATTCGGGCTTGGGCCGGATATCCCAATAGAAGTCTTTCATGCTGCCAATGATCCCGAGCTTCATCAACCCATCGTAATAGGTCTCGAAGTCACTCCATTTCGTCAAAACCGGAACGGTGCCGGCGAGCGGGAAGGCGCGCACGACATTGCTGCGCGAGGAGGCAAATGCGGTGTCGACGCCCTGGTAGAACGGCGAGGCTGCCGACAGCGCGATGAAATGCGGCACGTAGCGCGCGAAACCATGCGTCAGGTACAAGGCATCGTCCCCATTCTCAACGCCCACATGGATGTGCTGGCCAAACACGGTGAAGGTCTTGGCAAGATAACCATATCGGCGATGAATATGATGGAAGCGTTCGCTCGGCGTGATGCGCTGCTCGCTCCAGTTCTGGAACGGATGCGCCCCGCCGCCGGCGACGTCGATGTTCAGGCGCTGCGCTCCCCTGAGCAGCGCGGCGCGCAGCGCTTTCAGCTCTTCGAGCAGGTCATCGACGCGGGTATGAATGCCGGAATTCAGCTCGATCATGCCCTGCGTGATCTCCAGCTTGATCTGGTCCTGCAGCTTGCGCGGCTCGATCCATGCCAGCAGGTCGAGGGCGTCGGTGGCGAGATTGTAGTTGCGGCGGTTGACCAGTTGCAGTTCGAGTTCGATGCCCATCGTATAGGGCGTGGATGACTTGAATGGCAGGATACTCATGATTATCTCCTCGTTATTGTCCGCTTTCGCCGGACTTGATCAGTGCGAATTGCGTAGCGATGGGCCCGAACAGCTCCAGCACGATCAGGCTGCCCGCCAGCAGGGGTGCAACCGATGCGGCTGTCTGCGGATACACCGCAGAAATCTGTCCCAGCACGAGGCTGGCCTCGGCCATCGGCAGCGCGCCGAGCGTGAGCAGGCCGGCCTGCCGCCATTTCAGTTTCGCCGGCCGCGCGAAGACGAAAATGCTACAGGCCATCGCAGCGAAGCGCGCGCCGATCAGGACGACGACGGAGCCGCCGATGGTGCGCAGGTCGGCGACATGAATCGACGCACCGATGGTCAGGAACAGCATCACGATGAACAGCTCTGTCGCCACGCCGAACTCCAGCTCCATCAGGTCGTATTGCAGGTCGAGATTCTTCGACAGGATGGCGAAGATCAGCATGGTCAGCAGCACCGGCAGGCGCAGCGCGTGGGCAGCGCCGATGGTGAGCGTGATGATGGCGATCACCAGCACGAACTGCCGGCTGCGCTCGCGGCCGAGCAGGCGCGCCATCGGAATCATCAGGCGGTAGGTGAGATAAGCGAGCAGCGCGGAGCCGAATACGGAATACAGCGTG
>JAKACN010000024.1 GCA_021821365.1 Pseudomonadota bacterium
CCGGGCGCCTATCTCTGAGGATCTTCCGAAGCAGGCCTTCGTACCGTTCGAAGGCTTGTGCTGCCTCAATACCCGTGCGCAACGCCGGTCGGACATTTCCGCTGATGGCAGGTGCTGTTTGCTAAAATGTTTCACAGAGGCTCGATTGTGATCGAGCCACACCGCATTCCAATAACAGTTCAAACGTCATCATGCGCACATTCAGGGTCTGGCCCGTCGCCGCGGCAGTTGTTGCCGCGCTTGCAATCCCGCTGCCGGCCGTCGCCCAGCAGCAGCCCAACGCCGCCCCGCCCCCGCCAAAACTGGAAAAACTCGAGGAAGGCGAACCGCCCGCAGTGACGATCCGGCAGCGTGAACGACGCGCGAAGATCACGCAAAAGCGCGCGCCGGGCGGCAAGGTCACCGAAGTCAAGGTCAGCACCGGTGGCAGCAATTATGTGGTGAAATCCAACGACCAGGCGGGCAGCGCGCTCCCGGGCGACGCACAAAGCAGTACAATGCGCCCGGCGCAGTGGGAAGTGCTGGAATTCGACCTGGGGAAGAAATCCCGGGAAGCCAGGGAAGCGGAAGAAGCGCAGGCGGGCACGGTGCCAGCCCCGCCCCAGGCACCTGCCACAGCGGCGCCGAAAAAATAGCCCCTATCATTTGATTCGACCTTACTCGTTCCGATTCGCTCATGGCAGTTTTCACCCCGGTCAGCCTGGATGACCTTAACCACTGGCTCACGCAGTTCAACCTCGGCAAACCTCTCGCCATCAAAGGCATTTCGTCGGGTATTGAAAACAGCAATTTCTTCGTCACGACCGAATCCGGCGAGTTCGTCCTCACGATTTTCGAAAAGCTGACCTTCGAACAGCTGCCGTTCTACCTGGAACTCATGCGCCACCTCGCCGATCACGGCGTGCTGGCGCCGGCACCGATCGCCAACAGGCACGGCGACATCCTGCACACGCTGCACGGCAAGCCGGCCAGCCTCGTGACGAAGCTGGAAGGCGAATCGCAGCTGAATCCCCAACCGGCGCATTGCGCCGCCGTCGGCGCGATGCTGGCGAAAATGCATCTGGCCGGCCAGGACTTCCCGATGCAGCAGCCGAACCTGCGCGGTCTCGCCTGGTGGCGCGAAACCACGCCGGTGGTGCTGCCCTACCTGCCCGAGGAGAGCCAGCACCTGCTGCGTGCGGAAATCCATACGCAGGAAGCTTTCGCCGCATCCGCCACCTATCATCAGTTGCCGCGCGGACCGATCCATGCCGACTTGTTCCGCAACAACGTGATGTTCGTCGGCGAACGCCTGACCGGATTCTTCGACTTCTATTTTGCCGGCTGCGATACCTGGATCTTCGACGTCGCCGTCACGGTCAACGACTGGTGCATCGATGTCAACACCGGCGCGCTCGACGGGCAACGCGTGCGCGCGCTGCTTGACGCCTATCACGCGGAGCGCCAGTTCATCGAACCGGAGAAGATCGCCTGGCGTCCGATGCTGCAGGCCGGCGCGCTGCGCTTCTGGCTGTCGCGCCTGTATGACTTCTATCTGCCGCGCGAAGCGGAAATGCTGACGCCGCACGATCCGACGCATTTCGAGCGCATTCTGCGTGAGCGCATCAGCAATCCGGTCCCTGCACTGTTCTGACAATGGGAAAGCTGCCTGCAAACACCGGATGGATCTGGGTCAAGGAAGGATTTGCACTGTTCCGCAAGCAACCGGTGGAAATGGCGACCCTGTTCCTCGCCTACATGTTCGTGATGCTGGCCATCGGCATCATGCCGGTGCTCGGCCAGATCCTGCCGCTGGTGCTGGTGCCGGTATTCTCCATGGCATTCATGGAAGCCTGCCTGAACATCGAGCAAGGCAGGAAGGTGTATCCGAACCTGCTGGTGACCTTCTTCCGCACTCCCGCACTGCGGCGGCTGCTGACGCTCGGCGTGCTGTACCTGCTGGCCGCCGTTCTTGCCGTTGCAGCCTCCGCGCTGGTGGATGGCGGCGTCTTCTGGCAAGTGATGGGCGGCAGCAAGCAGCTGGACGAGGACACCATCCGCAATTCCCACATGTCGCTGGCGATGATCTTTTCCGCCGTGGTGTACACGCCGGCGGCCATGGCATTCTGGTACGCCGCGCCGCTCATCGCCTGGCAGGAGATGGGCCTTGGCAAGGCACTGTTCTACAGCTTCTTCGCGGTGCTGCGCTCCGGAAAGGCTTTCCTCGTCTATGGCATGTCCTGGATCCTGATCGGCGTCGTGTTCCCCGCCCTCGTCAGCAGCATCCTTGCGTTGCTGGTCGCCAAGGGCATCGTCGTGGTGATCGTGCTGCTGCCCCTGTCGCTGGTGCTGACGGTCGTCATGTATTGCTCCTTCTATCCCACCTACACCGCCATCTTCGGCCGCCCGCAGTCCCTGTCCGAACGACATCTGCCTCGACCGGATGCCGGCAGCGGCCAGGACTGAACGGATCCCCGCCCGCGCTTTCCCCTGCCGGGAGTGATGCTTTTCGGCATCAAACATCGCTATACTGGGATCAAACTTCCTGCTCCGGAAGTATCCAGTCCGCGCACAGGACCAGGGGAGACACGCCGTGATCAAGAAAATCCATGTTCGCCAGGTCAAGGCGGGCATGTTCATCCACGACTTCAACTGCCATTGGATGGATCATCCCTTCCTGCGCAACCAGTTGATGGTATCCAGCGAGGAAGAGATCCGGAAGATCGCCTCGGCCGGCATCCACGAACTCTATATCGACACCGACAAAGGACTGGATGTCCAGGACGCGCCGACGGTGCAGGAAGCATCGAGCGCGCTCGAACGGGAAATCCTCGACATTGCGAGCGTCAGACCCGCCGCAACGGCGCGCGTATCCCTCGCGGAAGAACTCACGCGCGCCGTCAAGATCAAGGACCAGGCCCATCAGCTGGTGCGCACGGTCATGCATGATGCGCGGCTCGGGAAGGCGGTCGAACTCGACCAGGTCGAGCCGGTGGTACAGGACATCACGGAATCGATCCTGCGCAACCCCGGCGCGCTGATGGGCCTGCTGCGCATCAAGAACAAGGACGATTACACCTTCCTGCATTCCGTCAGCGTCTGCACGCTGCTGGTCGCGTTCTGCCGTTCGTCCGGCATGGATGCAGAATTGACGCGCCAGGCCGGCCTGGGCGGATTGCTGCACGACACCGGCAAGGCGCTGGTGCCGGATGAGGTACTGAACAAGCCGGGACGCCTCACCGAGGCGGAGTTCGATCTCATCAGAAAGCATCCGAAAGACGGTCATGAGATCCTGCTGAAGTCGCCCGCAATCGGGCCGATTCCTCTCGACATCACGCTGCACCATCACGAACGCATGGATGGCAGCGGGTACCCTGACAAACTGCCCGCCGAAAGAATCAGTACCCTCGCACAGATGGCCGCCATCGTCGACGTGTACGATGCCATCACCGCGGACCGCTGCTATCACAAGGGCATGTCGGCGGCCGAAGCGCTGCGCAAGATCTACGAATGGAGCAAATTTCACTTCAACCCGCAGCAGGTGCAGAGCTTCCTGCGCTGCGTCGGCATCTACCCGGTCGGCACACTGGTGCTGCTGGAATCGGGGCGGCTCGGTGTGGTGACCGAGCCGCATGCAACCAACCTGCTGGCGCCGAAAGTGCGCGTCTTCTTCAGCACCCGATCCGACACCTACATCAAGCCGGAGGAGGTGGATCTTTCCAGACCACTCGGCATGGGTGGCGGCGACAAGATCCTCAGCCACGAGCCGCCGGAGAAGTGGCGCGTGGATCCGATGAAATTCTTCAGCGTGGCGTAGCGCGGAAAGATTTCCGCGCCTGCCGTCAGTGCGGCAGCTTCACCGGCTTCCATCCCGCATGATCGAAATATTTCCCGTAGGTGTTCAGCGCCTGCGCGGCCTGCACCACGCCGAGCGCCCGCTCCTTGCCCTGTTGCTTGCCTTCGAGCGTCTCGATGCCCTGTCCCAGTTCGCCGATGATCACATGCAGCTGCGCATCCGCTTTGGGATCCAGCTTGCAGTTCTGGACGATGTAAGCGACCTGCCCATTGAGCCCGTTGCCCAGTTTCTCGTATTGCTCGGGAGTGAGCTTGCCTTCGTGTGCTGCCGGCAAGGCGGCGCTCACCTGTTCCCTGATCGCGCTCATTCCCTTGCGCAGCGACGCATCGGTCGCCCACTTCTTGCCGGCGTTGAGTTCGATTTTCTGCGGCGCGGCGCCATGGTGGTCATGGTTTCCCGACTCGGCGGCAAGCGTTGCAAGGGGAAGCGCCAATGAAATGGCGGTGAAGATAAGCGTAGCGGATTTCATGTTGTACTCCGTTTCAGGTTCAAGTTCGGTTGGACCTATTCCATACCTTGCCCGTTTAAACGAAGCACGCGCGAGATTGTTCCATCAATGGCGATGTAGCATTTCCTCTTCCGTCGCTTCCTGCGTGTAACGGCTCAGCAGCAGATTCATCAGCCTGTCGCGTTGCTGCGCATCGAGCAGGTCGCGCTCGGCAAGCAATTGCGTGATGACGCGGCGCTGCTGGCTGTCCTGCAGCGCCGCGATCCGCGCCTGCTCGGCGTCAATCACGCCACGGTCCGGTTTTTCGGAGAATACCTGCCGCACCAATGTCTCGCGGTGCGTGCGTATTTCATGCCAGTTGGCCGCGATGTCCTTGAGGAAGCTTCCTTCGATGTCCGACCAGCGGCGGCGCTGGTCGGCGTTCAGCTGCAGATAATCGGGCAGGCTCGCCTGGTCGTTCTGCCTCGCCGAGACCGGAGCACTTCCCATCCGATTCACAATCACCGTCGTCATCATGCCCGCGTTGAGCGCCAGCGAGATGACGAGAAGCCACTTCAATACAGTGCGATTCATTTCAGTCCTTTCGGTGGTCCGCACAGTTCCGCCACGGCGCACAAGCCGCCAGGCGGTACGGGATCGAAGACGCGTATCATGCCGGCCTGCGGCGCAAGAGAAATGCTCCCGCCCGCCAGCATTCCCCCGAGCCATGCTCCGACAGTGAGCGACAGCGCCGCCGCGAGGCCGGGCCCGCCCCACGCGATCCAGAACGAGCGCAAAGGTCGACGCGACACCGGCCGCTGCAGCCGCGGGCCGAGGCGCGCGGCCAGATCGACACCGAGCGCCGCCGAGGGCAGTTCGCGCAAATCACGGCGCAGTGCACGCAGGTCGTCAACACGGGCGAGACAGATCGGGCACGTCCGCATATGCGCAGCGAATTGTTCGCGCTCGGAGGACGGCAGCATGCCATCGACGTACGCGGAAGCCTCTTCATGCTTTGGGCAGTTCATTGCGTGACCTCCGGTTGATATTTGAGCTTGTCGAGCAGCGCGGCACGTGCTCGCGCCAGCCGGGACTTGACGGTACCGACGTTGAGGTTGAGCACCACGGCGATTTCGTCATAAGCCATGTCCTCGATTTCACGCAGCAGCAGTATTTCGCGATGCTCGGCCGGCAGGCGCTCCAGCGCCGCTTCCAGCTGACGCAGGCGTTGCGCGGTCTCGACGATCGCCTCGGGTCCGGCCGTCGTATCGGGCAGGTCCACGTCCGGCGCCAGTTCGACGAATTCCACCAGCTTGTCGCGCCGCAGGCGATCGAATGCAACGTTGCGCGCAATGCGAAACAGCCACGTACGGAACAAGGCGTCGGGTCGCCAGCGGTCCAACCCCTGGTAGGCGCGCAGGAACGTGTCCTGGGTCAGATCCAGCGCGTCATCCGGCGAGCGCGTGAGCCGAAGCAAAAAACGGTAGATGCGGTCCTGGTAGCGCCTGGCCAGCTCGGTAAACGCCTTGTCGTCGCCGCGCTGTGCGAGCGTCACGCAGGCAAGGTCGTCAAGGTGAGTAAGGGTAGGCATTGTCGATACCCGTACTAACGAACGGGTGCCGAAAAGGTTCCATGCACGTCAGAAGAAAGATCACCGGCGGAACATCGCCGGGTCGCTACGCCACTTTTATGCCACTTTTTCCAGTTTGGCAATGTTCAGGTCGAGCAGCTTCATGCCGTGCTTGCCGAAGTTGATATGCGCGCGCGAGTTGGTGCCGCTGCCTTCGATATTCACGATCACGCCCTCGCCGAACTTTTGGTGCGCCACGGTTTCGCCGATACGCCAGCCCACGTCCTTGCGGCTGAAGTTCTGCGCGATGGCATTGACGCCGGATTCGGGCGCATCATCCCATGCCGACTTACGCTGGCCGAACCACTGATGCTGCACCTTGGGCGACAGCCACTTCAGGGCCTCTTCCGGCAGTTCGTCGAAGAAACGCGATTTCATGTTGTAGCGCGTCTGGCCGTGCAGCATGCGGGTCTGCGAGAAGCTCATGTAAAGGCGCTTGCGCGCACGCGTGATCGCCACATACATCAGGCGGCGCTCTTCCTCCAGGCCACCCTCTTCCTGCGCGCTGTTCTCATGCGGGAACAGTCCCTCTTCCAGCCCGGTGATGAAGACGGCGTCGAATTCCAGTCCCTTGGCCGAATGCACCGTCATCAATTGCATCGCATCCTGTCCGGCCTGCGCCTGGTTGTCCCCGGCTTCCAGCGATGCATGCGACAGGAAGGCTGACAAGGGCGACATCACGGTCGGCAAGGGCGCATCGGCATCGATCACTTCGTCGCCGTTGGCCAGCTGCACGCCCGCCGTCGCCTGCGTCTTTGGTCCGAGCAGCGCCGGCGCATCGATGCCGAAGCCTTCTTCAGAGACAAACAGCATCGCCGCACTGACCAGTTGCTCCAGGTTTTCGATGCGGTCGGCGCCTTCCTTCTCCCCCTGGTAATGGGTGATGAGGCCGCTCATGTCGAGCACCACTTTCACCATTTCCTGCAACGGCAGATTCTGCGTCTCGAAGCGCATGCCCTCGATCAGTTTCACGAAGCCGCCGAGAGAAGTGCCAGCCTTGCCGGCCACGTAGGGCACTGCCGCATAGAGCGAAATGCCGTATTGCCGCGCCGCGTCCTGCAGCTGTTCCAGCGACCGCGCGCCGATGCCGCGCGCCGGGAAGTTCACCACGCGCAGGAAGGCCGAGTCGTTGTGCGGGTTGTCCATCAACTGCAGGTAAGCGATCGCATGCTTGATCTCTGCGCGCTCGAAGAAGCGCTGTCCGCCGTATACCCGATACGGAATGCCGGCGGTGAAGAGCGCATGCTCGATCACGCGCGACTGTGCATTGGAACGGTAAAGAATCGCAATCTCGCTGCGCAGCCAGCCTTCATTGATAAGGCCCTTCGCTTCCTCGATGATCCACTGCGCTTCCTGGATATCGCTGCTCGCTTCGTAAATGCGCACCGGCTCGCCGTGGCCGGCGTCGGTGCGCAGGTTCTTGCCGAGGCGGCGGGTGTTGTTCGCGATCAGCACGTTGGCAGCGTCGAGAATGTGGCCGTGCGAGCGGTAGTTCTGTTCCAGCTTGATCAGGTTCTCGACGTGGAATTCACGCTCGAAAGCCATCATGTTGCCGACGTTCGCACCACGGAAGGCGTAGATGCTCTGGTCGTCGTCGCCCACCGCGAAGATGGCGTTGTGCTGGCCCGCCATCAGCTTGAGCCAGTTGTATTGCAGGTTGTTGGTATCCTGGAACTCGTCGATCAGGATGTGCCTGAAGCGCGCCTGGTAGTGCTCGCGCAGCGGCTGGTTGCGCATCAGGAGTTCATACGAGCGCAGCAGCAGTTCGGCGAAATCCACCACGCCTTCACGCTGGCATTGCTGCTCGTAGACTTCATAAAGTTCGACGAAGCGGCGGTTGTAATCGTCGTTCGCGACCACATCCTTCGCACGCAGGCCTTGCTCCTTCGCATTGTTGATGAAATACATCAAGTTGCGCGGCGGGTATTTTTCATCGTCGACGTTCAGTGCCTTGAGCAGGCGCTTGATGGCCGACAGCTGATCCGCCGCGTCGAGAATCTGGAAGGTCTGCGGTAAAGCGGCTTCGCGATAGTGTGCGCGCAGCAGTCGATTGCACAGGCCGTGAAACGTGCCGATCCACATGCCGCGCGTATTGATCGGCAACATCGCCGACAGGCGCGACATCATCTCCTTGGCCGCCTTGTTGGTGAAGGTCACGGCTAGCACGCCGGCCGGCGACACCTGCCCAGTCTGAATCAGCCAGGCGATGCGGGTCGTGAGTACACGCGTTTTGCCCGAACCGGCACCGGCGAGAATCAGCGCGGGTTGCGCGGGCAGGGTGACGGCGGCGAGTTGTTCGGGATTGAGATTGTGGAGGAGATTCTGCATGCCTCGATTATACCGGCGAGGGCCTCCTGCCTGCGGCGAAATCTCGTCGGCGGGCATTGCTTGACGCACAAGATTCGACGCCCCATAATCGATTCATCGACGCATTTCATGCAAAAAATGCATTCCTGTTCCTTCGACCATCGCTGCGCTTCGGGCCTGAACGCCCAGGCACCGGCACGTGTCGCAGGCGCAGAGAAATCGAAAAAACAGTCGCTCATCTGACCGGGGCGCACTGTCCCGTCAGGTGGGCTGACAGGACAGCAAGCGCAAAGGCCGGTACCACTTCTCCTCTGTCATACGCGTTCTCGCAGACCTCCCTGGCGGTGACCTGTCGGTCTGACCATGGGAGTCAATGCAATGACAAGCTATACAGGTATCTGGGTGCCGCTGGTCACCCCTTTTCGTCACAACGAAGTCGACTTCGACGCGCTGCAGCCGCTCGCCCGTCGCTGCGTCGAGGCAGGCGTCTCCGGCCTCGTCGTTTGCGGTTCCACGGGAGAACCGGCGGCGCTGAGCGAAGACGAACAACTGGCCGCGCTGGATGCAGTGCTGGACGCCGTGCCGGAGTGCCCGGTCGTCATGGGCGTGGCCGGCAACAACCTGCCCGCCATCCTCGACCGCATGCAACGCGTTCAGCAACGGCCGATCGCCGGCCTGCTCGTCCCGCCGCCCTACTACATCCGGCCATCGCAAGCCGGCCTCGTCGATTTTTTCCGGACGGTGGCGAATGCCTCGTCCGTGCCGGTCATCCTCTACAACATTCCTTACCGCACCAGCGTCGGCATCGAACTGGAAACCTTCAGGACCATCGTGCAGCATGAGCGCATCCTTGCCCTGAAGGACTGCGGCGGCGATCTGCCGCTGACCATGAGCCTGATCGGAGACAGGAAATTGCAGGTGCTCAGCGGCGAAGACCACTTGCTACTGTCCACGCTTTGCCTCGGCGGCACGGGCGGCATCGTGGCATCCGCCCACATTCGCCCGGACCTGTTCGTGCGGATTGCGCAACTGGTGCAACGCGATGCCTTGAGCGAGGCACGCGAACTCTTCCACCGCCTGCTGCCCCTGATGCGTCTGCTGTTCAGGGAGCCGAACCCGGCTCCGCTCAAGGCGGCGCTCTCGATGATGGGTTGCATGCGCGGCGAACTGCGCGCGCCGATGCAAGGCGCATCTGACGAAACGAAGGCGCTGCTGATGCACGAACTGAAGCGCCTGGAATGCCTGTAGCTTGAGCGGAGGGGCACCGCGTGCCCTTCCCGCAGCATGCGATTACAATGATTTTTCAATGATCAGAAGAGAGGTTTCCTTGGCAACGCCCCTTCCTGCACATATCGATCCGACTGACGAAGCATGCTGGTCCGGCGTTCGCGATCAGTATGTCCTCAATGACGACCTGATCAACCTCGAAAACGGCTTTTTCGGCGTTCCGTCGAAGCCGGTCATGGCGGCGTTCGAGGACTACAACCGGCAGGTGAACCGCGAGGGAACTTTCTTCATGCGCAATAGATATCCGCAACGCCTTGCAGCGGCGGTGAAGGCGCTCGCGGCATTCAGCGGCGTGTCGGAGGAAGAACTGCTCATCGTGCGCAATCCGACCGAAGCCATGAACATCCTGATCCAGGGCTATCCTTTCCAGCCGGGCGATGAAGTGGTGATCAGCAACCAGGATTACGACAGCGTGGAAGAGACGCTGCACATGACGCAGCAGCGCGGCCGTCTGAAACCGGTGCGCATCTCGCTTCCGTTTCATCCGCACAGCGATGAGGAGATTGTCGCGCTCTACGAGCAGGCGATCACGCCGCGGACGCGCGCGCTGCTCGTGACACATCTGCTGCACCGGACCGGCCAGATCCTTCCGGTGGCGAAGATCGCCGCCATGGCGCAAAGCCGTGGCATCGATGTGCTCGTCGATGCCGCGCATTCCTTCGCGCATCTCGACTATCGCCTGCCCCAGCTCGGAAGCTGCTTTGTCGCGGCCCATCTGCACAAGTGGCTGGGCGCCCCACTCGGTGTCGGCCTGCTCTATATCCGCAAGGACCGCGTAAGCGACATTGCGCCGCTATTCGGCGACACGACGTACGCGGCTTCCGACATCCGCAAGCTCGGCCATTTCGGCACCACGCCCCCGGCGCCGGTCATGGCGATCGAGGATGCGATTGCCTTTCACAACAGCATCGGCGGCGGGAACAAAGAAGCGCGGCTGCGTTACCTGAAGGAGCGCTGGGTCAGTCGCGCCAGAAACCTGCCGGGCGTCGAACTGATGGTGCCCGAAGACCCGCAACGCTCCTGCGCGATCGCCGCGTTCAGGATGAAGGGAAAGGACGCAAAGCAGGTAGCGGATTATCTCCTGCAGGCGCACAGGATCTTTACGGTCGCGACCAAGGTCGCCGGGGTGGATGTGGTCCGCGTCACACCGCATCTGTACAACACGACGGCGGACCTGGATCGCCTGGTGGCGGCGCTGGCGCAACTGGCGTAGCTGCGCCCGGCCGTTACTATGCCTTGAACAGATCCGCGAAGCGGCGTGCCGCCGCTTCGGGATCATCGACCATGTACACGCTGCTGATGGCCGCGACCATGTCGGCGCCGTGCGCGACCAGCGGCTCGGCGTTCTCCGGCGTCATGCCGCCGATCACGACGTTCGGCACCGGCACGTCTTGTTTTGCCTGCGTCACGATTGCGGGTTGCGTGGTGACCTCGTACTTCTTCACGCGCGAGGGATAGAAGCCGCCGAACGCGACATAGCTTGCGCCGGCCTGACAGGCATCATGCGCCAGTTGAAGGCTGCCGTAGCAGGAAGCGCCGACAATCTTGTTGGCACCAACCGCCGCGCGCACCTGGGCAATCGGCGCATCCGTTCCGCCCACGTGGATGCCATCGGCGTCCAGCTCCATGCACAGCTCGACGAAGTCGTTGATGATGAACGGCCGGCCATATTCCCGACACAAAGCCTGCAGCGCCGCCGCCTGCGCCTTGCGCAATACCGCCGACGCCGTCTTGTGCCGGTACTGCACGAGTGCCGCGCCGCCGCGCAAGCCTGCCTCGGTCGTTTCCAGCATTTTTTGCGTGTCGTCCCAATCGGGCGTGACCAGATACAAGCCTTTCATTTTCCCTCCTCCAGCAAGACACAGCGGTTCGGAATGCGCTGCCCATCGGCGATCGCGTACGCCGACTGCAATGCCTGATGGCAGTATGCCTGCGCCTCTTCAATCGACTCCACCATCGGCTTGCCGTGCGCCAGCAGCGCCGCGATGGCAGAGGCCAGCGTGCAGCCCGTGCCGTGAAAACCGCCCTCCAGCCGGGGCCATGTCCAGGTGCACTGGTTGCCGTTGGTGAACCAGCGGTTGACCACATCCGGCCCGCTATCGTGGCCTCCCTTGATCAGCACATTGGGGCAATAACTCAGCAAGGTTTCGATCTGCGCGTCGAGCCGACGGTCGCCGCCGCACAAACCGGAAGCTTCCGGCAGGTTTGGCGTCACGAGGGTCGCCAGCGGCAGCAAGGAGGCGATCGCGTTCACCGGATCGTCCTGCGACAGGCTGTCGCCATGCCCGCTCGCCAGCACCGGATCGAGCACCACCTGCAGGTTCGGCCGACGCTGCCGCATGAGCTGGATGATGTCCGCGATCGCATCGGCATTGGCGCGGTTGCCGACAATGCCGATCTTGACCACGCCAATGTCCATCTTGGCGATCAGGGCATGCGCCTGCTGCAGCACAAGCCCGGCAGGCACCGGATGGACGTTGAACACGCGATCATTGTCCTGCACCGTCAAGGCGGTAATCACGGACAAGGGATGCGCTCCGAGCGCGGCAATCGCCTGGATGTCCGCCTGCAGTCCCGCGCCGCCGCTCGGATCCGAACCGGCGAAAACCAGGACGCTGGGGCGCATCATGTTGCGCGTCCTTCCATCGGCGACGACGGCGATGCGGCAAATTTCTTCGGGATGCGCCCCGCGAGATAGGCATCGCGTCCGGCCTCGACGGCGAGCTTCATGGCGCGTGCCATGCGAATCGGGTCACGCGCCCCGGCGATCGCGGTATTCATCAACACACCGTCGCAACCGAGTTCCATCGCAATGGCGGCATCCGACGCCGTGCCCACGCCGGCATCCACCAGCACCGGCACCTTCGACTGCTCGATGATCAGCGACAGGTTCCACGGATTCAGGATGCCCATGCCGGAGCCGATCAGCGAGGCCAGCGGCATCACCGCCACGCAACCGATGTCTTCCAGCATCTTCGCCTGGATCGGATCGTCGCTGCAGTACACCATGACATCGAAGCCGTCCTTCACCAATGTTTCCGCCGCCTTCAGCGTTTCCGGCATATTGGGGAACAAGGTCTTCTGATCGCCCAGAACCTCAAGCTTGACGAGCTTGTGGCCGTTCAGCAGTTCGCGCGCGAGCTGCAAGGTGTAGACGGCGTCCTTCGCGTTATAGCAGCCTGCGGTATTGGGCAGGATGGTGTATTTGGACGGGGGCACGACGTCGAGCAGGTTGGGCGCCTTCGGATCCTGGCCGATGTTCACGCGACGAATCGCCACGGTGATGATTTCTGCGCCGGAGGCTTCCGTCGCAGCGCGGGTTTCCTCGAGATCGCGGTACTTGCCGCTGCCGACCAGCAGGCGCGAGCAGTAGGTCTTGCCGGCGATGGTGAGGCCGGTATCCTGGTCATTTTCTTGCATGTTCATAAGAGCTCCGTACACTCCCTCCCCCTTCAAGGGGAGATGACTTTCTCTATCAATCAACCGCCGCCGATCGCTTTCACAATATCGACCCGGTCGCTCGGCAGCAGCACGCGCTGCTGCCACAAATGCCGCGGCACGACTTCGCGATTGATCGCTACCGCCAGCGACTTCCCCGTCAAATCCAGCGACGCAATCAACTCCTGCACGCTCTGGTTTTCCGTGATCGGGTGCGGCACGCCGTTCAGTTCGATTTCCATGCGCAGCTGGCCCATCATTGCTTGCGATAGAGTTCCGCACCGGATTTCACGAATTCCACCGCCTTCACTTCCATTCCCTTCTGCAACGCTTCCTCTTCCGAGACGCCCTGCGAAGCGGCGAAGTCGCGCACGTCCTGCGTGATCTTCATCGAGCAGAAATGCGGGCCGCACATCGAACAGAAATGCGCCACCTTGGCGGAGTCCTTCGGCAAGGTCTCGTCGTGGAATTCTCGCGCCTTGTCCGGATCGAGGCCGAGGTTGAACTGGTCTTCCCAGCGGAATTCGAAGCGCGCCTTCGACAACGCGTTGTCGCGGATCTGCGCGCCGGGATGGCCCTTGGCAAGATCGGCGGCGTGCGCGGCCAGCTTGTAAGTAATGATGCCTTCCTTCACGTCGGCCTTGTTCGGCAAGCCGAGGTGTTCCTTCGGCGTGACGTAGCACAGCATCGCGGTGCCGAACCAGCCGATCATGGCGGCGCCAATGCCGGAAGTGATGTGGTCGTAGCCGGGCGCGATGTCGGTTGTCAGCGGGCCAAGGGTGTAGAACGGCGCTTCGTGGCAGTCCTTCAGCTCCAGCTCCATGTTTTCCTTGATGAGCTGCATCGGCACGTGGCCGGGGCCTTCGATCATCACCTGCACGTCATGCTTCCAGGCGATCTGCGTCAGCTCGCCCAGCGTCTTGAGTTCGCCCAGTTGCGCTTCGTCATTCGCGTCGAAGATCGAGCCCGGACGCAAGCCATCACCCAGTGAGAAAGCCACGTCATAGGCCTTCATGATTTCGCAGATCTCTTCGAAGTGCGTGTACAGGAAGGATTCCTTGTGATGCGCGAGACACCACTTGGCCATGATGGAGCCGCCGCGCGAGACGATGCCGGTCAGGCGCTTGGCGGTCAGCGGCACGTATTGCAGGCGCACGCCGGCGTGGATGGTGAAATAGTCCACGCCCTGTTCGGCTTGCTCGATCAGTGTGTCGCGGAAGATTTCCCAGGTCAGGTCCTCGGCCTTGCCGTTCACCTTTTCCAGCGCCTGGTAGATCGGCACGGTACCGATCGGCACCGGCGAATTGCGGATGATCCACTCGCGCGTTTCATGGATGTGCTTGCCGGTCGACAGATCCATCACCGTATCGCCGCCCCAGCGGATCGCCCAGGTCATCTTCTCGACTTCCTCGCCGATGGAGGAAGTCACCGCGGAGTTGCCGATGTTGGCATTGATCTTCACCAGGAAATTGCGGCCGATGATCATCGGTTCGCTTTCCGGGTGGTTGATGTTGGCGGGAATGATGGCGCGGCCGCACGCGATTTCGGAACGCACGAATTCCGGCGTGATCTCGGATGGGATCGCCGCGCCAAAGGATTGCCCCGGATGCTGACGTCCCATCAGGTCGGCCAGCTTCTGCCCCATCGGGCCGGAGGCCTTGAGGCCTTCCAGGTATTCCTTGCGGCGCAGGTTTTCGCGGATGGCGATGTATTCCATTTCCGGCGTGATGATGCCCTGGCGCGCGTAGTGCATCTGCGTCACGTTCTTGCCCGCCAGCGCACGGCGCGGCTTGCGGTGCAGGTCGAAGCGCAGCTCCGCCAGCTTCGGATCGTTCAGGCGCTCAACACCGTACTGTGAGGAAGGACCGGACAGCTCCTCGGTATCGCCGCGTTCGGCGATCCAGCCCGCGCGCAGGGCCGGCAGGCCGGAACGGATATCAATCTTTGCGGTCGGGTCGGTATAGAGGCCGGAGGTGTCGTAGACATAGATCGGCGGATTCTTTTCCGCGCCCATCGCGGCCGGCGTGTCCGACTGGCTGATTTCACGCATCGGCACGCGAATGTCAGGGCGCGAGCCTTCGACGTAGATCTTGCGGGAATTGGGTAACGGCTGGATCGCCGCTTCGTCCACCTTGGCAGTGGCGGCGAGGAATTGCGGATTGGCGTTCATGGTGCTCCTTTGCTAAGACGGTAAAGCGAAGGAGCGGCGGAACGAGGGCGGACTACTGGTTTTCCGGTGCTTCCCTTCGCTGGCATTACCCAGATCAGGTTCGAGGGTGTTTCTCACCCGGCCACTCGGCCAGGACCCCTAGCGTTACGCCGGCTGGAGCAACCGCTCCGGCCGGACAATGCGCGAATTATACGCCAACGGACGCCAATGTCAGTCACCAGCTCCCTTATAATGGATGGTTTCGCAGAAACACAAATCAAATCATGGAATTAGCAAAGTCTTTCGAGCCCGCCGAGATCGAGAAACACTGGCGCACGGAGTGGGAACAGCGCGGTTACTACACTGCAAGCACGCATGCCGACAAGCCCGCCTTCAGCATCCAGTTGCCGCCGCCCAACGTTACCGGCACGCTGCACATGGGCCATGCGTTCAATCAGACCGTGATGGACGGCCTGACCCGCTACTACCGCATGCGCGGCCACAACACCGCCTGGGTTCCCGGAACCGATCACGCCGGCATCGCGACGCAGATCGTGGTGGAACGCCAGCTCGACGCGCAAAAGATTTCCCGCCATGACCTCGGCCGCGAAAAATTCCTGGAGAAAGTGTGGGAGTGGAAGGAGAAATCCGGCTCCACCATCACCGGCCAGATGCGCCGCCTCGGCGCCTCCACCGACTGGACGCGCGAATACTTCACCATGGACGAGAAGATGTCCAAGGCCGTCACCGAAGTGTTCGTGCGCCTGTACGAACAGGGCCTGATCTATCGCGGCAAGCGCCTCGTCAACTGGGATCCGAAGCTGCATACCGCCGTATCCGACCTCGAAGTGGTGTCCGAGGAAGAAGACGGCAACATGTGGCACATCCGCTATCCGCTCGCCGACGGCAGCGGCCACATCACGGTTGCCACCACCCGTCCGGAAACCATGCTGGGCGACGTGGCGGTTGCCGTCGATCCGACGGACGAACGCTACACCCACCTCGTCGGCAAGCTGCTGAAGCTGCCGCTCACCGACCGCGAAATCCCGATCATTGCGGATGACTACGTGGACAAGGAATTCGGCACCGGCTGCGTGAAAATCACGCCGGCGCACGACTTCAACGACTACGCGATCGGCCAGCGCCACCATCTTGCGCAGATCAACATCATGACGCTGGATGCGAAGATCAACGAGAACGCGCCCGCGAAGTACCAGGGCATGGACCGTTACGACGCGCGCAAGCAGATCGTCGCCGATCTCGAATCGCTCGGCCTGCTGGAATCGGTCAAGCCGCACAAGCTGATGGTGCCGCGCGGCGACCGCACCGGTGTGGTGATCGAGCCGATGCTGACCGACCAGTGGTTCGTCGCCATGAGCAAGCCGGCGCCCGAGGGCACACACTTCCCCGGCAAGTCGATCGCCGACGTCGCACTGGAAAAGGTCGCGGACGGCTCGATCAAGTTCATTCCGGAAAACTGGACCACTACCTACAACCAGTGGCTCAACAACATCCAGGACTGGTGCATCTCCCGCCAGTTGTGGTGGGGCCACCAGATCCCGGCGTGGTACGACGAGGAAGGCAACATCTACGTCGCGCGCAACGAGGAGGAAGCCAAGGCCAAGGCCGGCTGCAAGGCATTGACCCGTGAAAGCGACGTGCTCGACACCTGGTTCTCCTCCGCGTTGGTGCCCTTCTCCTCGCTTGGCTGGCCGGAAGAAACACCGGACTACAAGATGTTCCTGCCGTCCTCCGTGCTGGTGACCGGCTTCGATATCATCTTCTTCTGGGTGGCGCGCATGGTGATGATGACCACGCACTTCACCGGCAAGGTCCCGTTCGAGAAGGTGTACGTGCACGGCCTGGTGCGCGATGCGAGTGGCCAGAAGATGTCCAAGTCCAAGGGCAACACGCTCGACCCGATCGACCTGATCGACGGCATCGACGTCGAATCGCTGGTCGGCAAGCGCACCACCGGTCTGATGAATCCGAAGCAGGCGGAGAGCATTGCGAAAGCCACACGCAAGGAATTCCCGAACGGCATTCCTGCCTTTGGCACCGATGCATTGCGCTTCACCATGGCGAGCTACGCATCGCTCGGGCGCAACATCAACTTCGACCTGAATCGCTGCGAAGGCTATCGCAACTTCTGCAACAAGCTGTGGAACGCGACGCGCTTCGTGCTGATGAACACAGAAGGCAAGGACTGCGGCTTCGATCCCGCCACCTGCGGCCCGGATCGCGATTTCTCGCAGGCCGACCGCTGGATCGTGTCGCTCCTGCAGCGCACCGAAGCGGAAGTCGAAAAGGGTTTTGCCGACTACCGCTTCGACAACATCGCCTCCGCGATCTACAAGTTCGTCTGGGACGAGTATTGCGACTGGTATCTGGAAGTCGCCAAGGTGCAGATCCAGAACGGCACCGAAGCGCAGCAACGCGCGACGCGCCGCACCCTGCTGCGCGTCCTGGAGACGGTGCTGCGCCTGGCGCATCCGGTCATCCCCTTCATCACCGAGCAGTTGTGGCAGACGGTCGCGCCGCTGACTGGCCGCACGCTGAATGCAGCCGGCGACTCGATCATGATCCAGCCGTATCCTCAGCCGAACCTGGACAAGCTCGACGAGCAGGCGGAAGGATGGATGACGCAACTGAAGGCGATGACCGACGCCTGCCGCAACCTGCGCGGCGAGATGCAGTTGTCGCCCGCGCAGCGCGTGCCGCTGGTCATCGAAGCGGCTGCCGGCGAGCAGGAGCAGCTGAAATCGTTTGCGCCCTACCTGCAGGCACTCGCCAAGCTGTCCGACGTGCAGGTCGTCGACACCCTGCCGGAGTCTCCCGCTCCGGTCTCCATCGTTGGCACGGCAAAACTGATGTTGAAGGTTGAAATCGACATCGCCGCCGAACGCGAACGCCTCTCCAAGGAAATCACCCGCCTTGAAGGCGAGATCGCCAAAGCCAATGCCAAACTCGGCAACGAAAGCTTTGTGGCCCGCGCCCCCGCGCAGGTGGTTGCCCAGGAAAAAGACCGTCTCTTGACTTTCGGAGCCACACTCCAAAAACTGCGCGAGCAGTTTGATATTCTGCAAAAGAAGTAACGATTGAAGGCCCCAAACTTCTGCTCTGTTCGCCATTGGGTGAACAGAGCAGAAGCGTACTTTCCGGATCGGGCAACAGCGCCCAGGCCGGCAGGGACACATATTCCAATCCGAGGAGACGACAAGATGATTCGACGATTAGTCACTTTCGGCCTGGCGGCGGCCACCCTCGCCGCCTCCGGCGCTTGGGCGCAGGAAGCATCGCCGGTCGGCGTGTGGAAGACCATCGATGACCATACGGGCAAACCGAAATCGCTGGTGCGCATCAGCGAAAACAATGGCGAACTGCGCGGCAAGATCGAAAAATTGTTCCGCGATGCCGGCGAAGACCAGAATCCGACGTGCGACAAGTGCGAAGGGCCGCTGAAAGACCAGCCGATCGTCGGTATGACGATCATCACCGGCATGAAGAAGGACGGCGACGAATATAACGGTGGCCAGATTCTCGATCCGGCCAATGGCAAGGTCTACAAGAGCAAGATGTCCATGACCGACGGCGGCAGGAAGCTGGACGTGCGCGGCTACATCGGCGTGCCGCTGCTCGGCCGCACACAAACTTGGGTCCGTGCGGAGTAAGGAGCGACGCAATGAAAAAGGCGCCCCGGGCGCCTTTTCGTCTTGAACCTCCGCCGGCAATCAGTGCGTCAGCTTCAGACCGATGATGCCGATCACAATCAGCGCGACGCAGCCCAGCCGGATTCCCGTCGCCGGCTCATTGAACAGCAGGATGCCGACAATCGCCGCGCCGGCCGCGCCCATCCCGGTCCACACCGCATAGGCCGTCCCGACAGGCAGCGTCTTCAAGGTCCAGCCCACCATCACGAAGCTGACCAGTGACACCCCCAGGCCTGCAACGGCATAGCCCCAGCGCGTGTAGCCTTCCGACTGCTTGAACAGGATCACCCACAGGATCTCAAGCAAACCGGCGATAAACAGTACTGTCCAGGCCAAGTTGAAACCTCTTTTCACCGAAAGGAGCGACTCTCAGACGAAAGATACGGTCAGGCCCGGCAGGCTGACACCCGAAAAGGCCGAGGTCCAGGTTTCGCCCGGCTTGATCGGGCACACATCGGTCCAGGTCCCGGTCGTAATGATCTCGCCAGCCGACAAGGGCGGAAACTGCGGCTGCGTCTTGAGCACCTCGTACAAATGCCACAGGGCATGCAGCGGACTCCCAAGGACATCGCTGCCGAATCCGGCGGAGCGCAATTCGTCGCCGCAGGACAGCGACAGGGTCGCATGCGCCAGGACATTCCCGAGATTGCGTCGGCTGGCCGCCGACAAAACCTTCGGCTCGCCGATGATCAGGGATCCGTGCAGGCCGAAGGCAGCAATCGAATCCACCATTTCGAACTTCCAGTCCGGAAACGGGCAGACGACGATCTCGAAGGCATGCGCCATCCATTCGATGCATGAGGCCAACTCGTCGATGGTCGCCTCCGCCGACGGGGTCTTGCCCAGCCGAAAGACAAGCTCCGGTCCGATGCGCGGCTGCAAGGCGCCCTGCAGGCTCTGGATGCCGCGGTTGTCTTCGGTGTAACGCACGGTTGCGTCAAAGATCGGTGTCCAGATGGGCGTGCGGATCGGGTCGACGATGCCGTAGCGCGACCAGATCTTGCGGTTGGTAAAGCCGACTTTGCGGCCGATCATGGTCTCGCCTTGTGCGGTACGGATATCGATCAGGCTCTTGACGATATCGTAACTATCCGCCAGCGACAGACTTGCGTTCGCCGACAGCGGCGGTATCAGTTCAGCCTTGGCGCGCGCATCGAGCAATTGGTGCGCATAGCGGTTGGCTTGGGTGGACATCAGCATGGCGGGACTCGATCGAAAAAGAGGCGGCGCGGGAGCACTCGCCCTGCGGCTTCCGGGCCGACCCGCACACGCCGGGCGGGCGCCATACCGCAGGATTGCGCGCGGGATGGCATTTTCTCAGGCAAAAAAGTGCGCCCGTGCGAAAATGGGCATAAAAGGGACATTATAGGGGCAAGTTTGCAGATTTCTTAAGAGGCCGGGGAGACCACCGTATTTTTACGGATGTCAGGCAGACAACTCCGTGGAAAGGTTCCCTGCCGGTCGTCGTATCGATGAAATTTGCGGAAGTGAGGACTTCCTGACTTCTCAGGACTGCTCCCACAGATCGCCGTTCTGGCTGCGCGGGGCTGTCGCCCCGAAATGCGTGTAGGCGATCGGCGTGGCGATCCTGCCGCGTGGCGTGCGCTGTAAATAGCCCTGCTGGATGAGATATGGTTCGAGCACGTCCTCGATGGTGTCGCGCTCTTCGCCGATGGCTGCCGCCAGGTTGTCGAGGCCGACCGGACCGCCGTTGAACTTGAACAACACCGCTTCCAGCAGCTTGCGGTCCATAACGTCAAACCCGACCGGATCGACATCGAGCATCTTCAGCGCCGCATCCGCCATGTCCTTGGTGATCTTGCCAGTGCCCTTGACCTCCGCATAGTCGCGCACACGGCGCAACAGACGGTTTGCAATACGTGGTGTGCCGCGGCTGCGGCGGGCAATTTCCAGGGCGCCTTCATCGACGATCACCGCATTGAGCAAGGACGCGCTGCGGGTCACGATCCTTGCCAGCTCCTCGGGCGTGTAAAACTCGAGCCGCGCCACGATGCCGAAGCGATCGCGCAGGGGATTGGTCAGCATGCCGGCGCGCGTGGTCGCGCCGACCAGTGTGAAGGGCTGCAGGTCCAGCCGCACCGAACGCGCAGCCGGCCCTTCGCCGATCATGATGTCGATCTGATAGTCTTCCAGTGCCGGATACAGGATTTCCTCGACCACGGGCGACAGCCGGTGGATTTCATCGATGAACAGCACATCGTTCGGCTCGAGGTTGGTCAGCAAGGCCGCCAGATCGCCGGCCCGCTCCAGCACGGGGCCGGAGGTCTGGCGCAAGTTGACGCCCATTTCGCGCGCAATGATGTGCGCCAGGGTCGTCTTGCCCAGCCCCGGCGGTCCGAACAGCAACGTGTGGTCCAGCGCTTCCCGGCGCTGGCGCGCAGCGGCGATGAAAATTTCCAGCTGGCCGTGGATCTTTTCCTGCCCGACATACTCGTCCAGCTGCTTCGGGCGCAAAGCGCGCTCGACCGCCTCCTCGTTGCTGGAAGCCGGCGTGGCGGCAATGATCCGATGTTCCGTGAAATTATCGGTCTGGATACTCATGACGCGGTTCCTTCGTTACGCCTTGGACAATGCCTTGAGCGCCAGCTTGATGCCTTCCGAGACGCCCGTACCCGCCGGCACCTGCTTCAGCGCCAGCATCGCTTCCTTGTCCGAATAGCCGAGCGCAATCAATGCGTTCAGGATGTCGGAGGTGGCGTCCTGTGCCGCCGTACCGCCGACGGCCCCCAGGTCCGCTCCCAGCTTGCCCTTGAGCTCCAGCAGCAGGCGTTCGGCGGTTTTCTTGCCGATACCGGGAACCCTGGTCAGCCGGCCTGATTCCTGCAAGGTGATCGCCTGCGACAGATCTGCCACCGACATGCCGGACAGGATGGACAATGCCGTGCGTGCGCCGATACCGGAAATCTTGATCAGCTGCCTGAACACATTGCGTTCCTCGGCCGTGCCAAAACCATACAGCAGGTGCGCATCCTCGCGCACCGCAAGATGCGTCAGCAGCACCACCTTCTCGCCCATGGCGGGCAGGTTGTAGAACGTGCTCATCGGCACATCGATTTCGTAGCCGACGCCGTTGCAGTCGACGAGCAACTGGGGCGGATTTTTCTCAAGCAGCGTTCCGGAGATGCGGCCTATCATGGCGAATAATGAGTTGAAAAAGTTGCGGAATTGCTGGAAATCGCAGACCGGGTTGCATAGCGGCTCCGCCCTCAATAGAAGGCGGCATGACTACTGTTTTTTTCCACAGTCTTTCAGTGGAATCATACAGGACATTCGAGTCCGGTCCCATAAAAACAAGCGAGGCACCACCTCTTCAGAGTTGCCTTTGCAACAAGAATCTTTTTCCCATTGAAATGGCTCCAATTGAACTGGCAGAACCGTCAGCGTCGGCGTATTCCGGTGCAAGGCGTTCAAACTTGAAGCGCCGAAGGGTTTCTTGAAATGGCAACCGCGCTTGCGCGTGCAACGCATGTTCCGAAAGAGATATGTACGACGTCCGCTTTTCTGGGCGACGACCCTGCTCGGCATGATCTGGGCTTCGCCGGTGACCTTGTTCGGCCTTTTGATCGGACTGCCGGTCGCCTTATTTAGCGGACATCTGCACGTCGTGCGCGGCCATACCGTCGCCCTGCTGGCGCGCGGGCCGATCGCCGACTGGCTGCTGAAGCATCACCCTTTCGGCCCCATGAACGCCATGGCGCTCGGCCATGTCGTGATCGCGGAACACCAGGGCCTCTCGTCGCGGGTGCTCATCCACGAACTCGCACACGTCCGGCAGGCTGCGCGCTGGGGACCGCTGTTTCCGTTTGCCTATCTTGCGTCCAGCATCTGGGCCTTCATGCGCGGCCGCGACGCCTATTGGCACAACCGCTTCGAAATCGCGGCACGCAAGGCGGAGAAGCGCTTCTAGCCGATCAGCCGTCCGCGCCGCACGCGCAATCCTTTCTTCGCCAGCGCCGGCGCCAGCCCGCCCAACGTCGACAAGGCTTCGCCGCTATGCGCATGACAGATCGCCACACCGAGCGCATCGGCCGCGTCGGTGCTCGGCGTGCCGGACAACATCAGCAGGCGCTGCACCATGTCCTGCACCTGCTGCTTCTGCGCCTTGCCATGGCCGACGACCGCCTGCTTGATCTGCAGCGCGGTGTATTCAGCCACCGCCAGATCTGCACTCACCAGCGCGCAAATCGCCGCGCCACGCGCCTGCCCGAGCAGCAGCGTCGATTGCGGATTGACGTTGACGAACACCTTTTCGATCGCCGCGCAGTCGGGCGCATAGGTGCGGATGATTTCTGAAACGCCGCCGAGGATGGTTTTCAGCCGTTGCGGCAAGTCTGCGTCGGGAGTCTTGATGGTGCCGGAAGCAACGTAGCTAAGCTTGTTGCCCTGCTTGAGGATCACGCCGAAACCGGTAGTGCGGAGGCCGGGGTCGATGCCGAGGATTTTCATGCGTCAGCCGTTCCCGCTTGCACGGGAACGGCGCTCAAAATATCAGTGACGGAAGTGCCGCGTGCCGGTAAACAGCATCACCACACCGCGCTCATCCGCTGCGTCGATCACTTCCTGGTCGCGCATCGAGCCACCCGGATGGATCACACAGGTGGCACCCGCATCGACCACCACGTCGAGGCCGTCGCGGAACGGGAAGAAGGCGTCCGACGCAACCGCCGAGCCCGCCAGCGACAGGCCTGCGTTCTGCGCCTTGATCGACGCAATGCGCGCGGAATCAACGCGGCTCATCTGGCCCGCACCGACGCCGAGGGTCATGCCATTGGCGCAGAAGACGATCGCATTCGATTTCACGAACTTGGCGACGCGCCATGCGAACATCAGGTCCTGCAACTGTTGCGGCGTCGGCTGCTTTTTGGTCACTACCTTCAACTCCGCCACGGCGACGTTCTTCGCATCCGGCGATTGCAGCAGCATTCCGCCGCCGACACGCTTGCAGTCGTAGGTATTCACAACGCGCGCCAAGGGAATTTCGAGCAGGCGCACGTTCTGCTTCGGCGAGAAAACCTGCCTTGCCTCGGCAGTGAATGACGGCGCGATCAGCACTTCGACGAATTGCTTCGATATCGCTTCCGCTGCCTTGCCGTCCAGTTCGCAATTGAAGGCGATGATACCGCCGAAGGCCGAGGTCGGATCGGTCTGGAAGGCCTTGGAATAGGCTTCCAGCGCATCGGCGCCAATCGCCACGCCGCAGGGGTTGGCGTGCTTGATGATCACGCATGCCGTTTCATCAAACGTTTTCACGCACTCCCATGCCGCGTCCGCATCGGCGATGTTGTTGTAGGACAGTTCCTTGCCCTGCAATTGTTTGTAGTTCGCGAGCGCGCCGGCCATCGGCACAATGTCGCGGTAGAACGCAGCGGACTGGTGCGGGTTCTCGCCGTAGCGCATCTCCTGCACCTTTTCGAAATGCAGGTTGAGCGTCTGCGGATAGGCGCTGCGCGTCGCGTGCTGCTTGTCCTCGCCGAGCGCGGTCAGGTAATTGGTGATCGCGCCATCGTATTGCGCGGTGTGCGCGAACACCTTTTTCGCCAGCGCGAACTTCGTGTCGTAGCTGACGTCGCCCTTGTTCGACTTCATTTCGACCAGCACGCGGCCGTAGTCGGCTGGATCGCAGATCACCACCACGTCCTTATGATTCTTTGCAGAGGAACGCAGCATGGTCGGGCCGCCGATGTCGATGTTTTCAATCGCGTCTTCCAGCGAGCACTGCTCCTTGGCCACCGTCTGCTGGAACGGGTACAGGTTCACCACCACCATGTCGATCGTCGGGATGCCGTGCTTCTGCAGCGCCGCCACGTGTTCGGGCAGATCGCGGCGAGCGAGGATGCCGCCATGGACCTTCGGATGCAGCGTCTTCACGCGGCCGTCGAGCATTTCCGGAAAACCGGTGTAGTCCGCAACTTCGGTCACCTTCACGCCGTTGTCGGCCAGCAGCTTGGCCGTGCCGCCGGTGGACAGAATGTTCACGCCCAATGCGGAGAGTGCCTTGGCGAAATCAAGAACGCCGGTCTTGTCGGAGACCGAAATGAGTGCCTGTTTGATCATGATGAAGTGCAGGAAGTGATTGATAACGTAAAAGCGGTGCCGCCGGCCTGCACCGGCTGACTGCCCTTACGTTATGGATCACAGCAGTCCGTGCTGCTGCAGTTTCTTGCGCAAGGTGTTGCGATTAATCCCGAGCATTTCCGCCGCCAGCGACTGATTGCCGTCGGCACGCGCCATCACCGCCTCGAGGATCGGCTTTTCCACCGTAAAGACCACCATTTCATAGACATTGGACGGTTGTTGCTCGCCCAAATCCTTGAAGTATTTCTCAAGGCTTTTCTTGACGACGTCCTGGATATTGTCTTTGCTCATGGGAGTTAGGTATTGTAGTTTTTATATGCTTACGCAGCCAGCTTTTCCTCGGGAAGCCCGTATTGTAACCGGTCGCCGAGCGTTGCCTGTAATTCGAAGTAAGCATCAACGGCCGCGAGTTGCTCCTCGCAGCTTTCGAGGCGGTTCATGCGCTGGCGGAATGCTTCTCCGCCCGGCAGGTCGCGCACATACCAGCCGATGTGCTTGCGCGCGGTACGCAAGCCCATGTAGTCGCCGTAAAAAGCGTAATGCGCCTGGAGATGTTCATTCATCAGCGCGCGCACTTCCGACACCAGGGGCGGCGGCAGTTGCGTGCCGGTACGCAGAAAATGGTCGATCTCGCGGAAGATCCACGGGCGGCCCTGCGCCGCGCGTCCGATCATCACCGCGTCGGCCTTCGTCACATCCAGCACCCTCTTCGCTTTCTCCGGCGACGTGACGTCGCCGTTGGCCACGACCGGAATCGACACCATTGCCTTCACCGCCGCAATCGTTTCGTATTCCGCTTCACCGCCGTAGCCATCCGCGCGGGTGCGGCCATGCAAGGTCAGCATCGCGATGCCGCTTTCCTGCGCCATGCGCGCAATGGTCAAGGCGTTCCTGTTCTCGCGATTCCATCCGGTGCGGAATTTCAGCGTGACCGGTACATCGACTGCCGCGACCACCGCATCGAGGATCTCGCCGACCAGCGTTTCATTCTGCAGGAGAGCCGACCCGCACCAGCTGTTGCACACTTTCTTGACCGGGCAGCCCATGTTGATGTCGATGATCTGCGCACCGCGGTCCACGTTGAACTTCGCGCAGCTCGCGAGTATCGCAGGATCGGCGCCGGCGATCTGCACCGCCTTCGGCTCCATCTCGCCGTCGTGATTGATGCGGCGCGCCGTCTTCTCGCTGGCCCACAGGCGCGGGTCCGAGGCAGCCATTTCCGACACGGCATAACCCGCGCCCAGCTGCTTGCACAGTTGGCGGAAAGGTCTGTCCGTCACGCCCGCCATGGGAGCGACAAAGACATTGTTTCGAAGGAAATGAGAACCGATCTTCACGGGACAGAGGAAGGGAGCACAGACAACAGCCGCTATTTTAGCGTCTCCGGGGTTTCCATCAAATTGGCAAAACCAATGACCCGGCACAACATATAGACGCAACGAAATTGACGGGGATGGCCACTATTCCCGATCAATTTCGTCAAGTGCTCGCTCGATGTCGAGGTGGCTCACGTCACCCCAATGCATCAGGTTCAGCTTCTCGCCGTCCCATGTAAAGCGATTGATACTCGCATTGAAAATGTCGAAGTCGCGCGCCTGCCCGAAGCCCACGCCCTGCGCGGCACGATAGGCACATTCGAGCACGCCGCCATGCGCGACCAGCGCAATCTTGCGGTACGTGCCTTCCGATGCAATCCGCGTAATCGTGCCGACCGCGCGCTGAAAAAATTCGCGCATGGTCTCCGCTGCATGCACACCCTTCGGGAAGCGCGCGTCGATGTCGCGCGACTGCCAGGCCGCATAGGCTTCCGGATAGCGCTGTCCGATTTCCGCATACAGCATGCCTTCGAAGGCGCCATAGCAGCGTTCGCGCAGCCCAGCATCGATCCGGACTTCCATGCCGCGCGGTGCGGCAATCGCTTTCGCAGTCTGCCTCGCGCGCTGCAGGTCGCTGGAGATGATGGCGTCCAGCGGCTCATCCATCAACGCCAGGCCCAGCGCGGCCGCCTGCATTTCACCTTCCGCATTGAGCGGAATATCGAGGTGTCCCTGCAGGCGCTTCCTGGCGTTCCACGCGGTTTCCCCGTGGCGTATCAACAAGATTTCTGTCACATCGGCTCCGTGTTTCCTCCGCCGGCCGACGCCAGCTTCGGATTGAGGGTGTAGGCGCCCACGATTTTCGCTTCGCCGAGAATATGACCTCGCATCGCATCCCGCACCTGCTGCCCGGTGAACTTGCCGTCCACCTGCAGGCGTTCGACGTCCAGCGCAAACAGCGTAAAGACGTAGTGATGCAGGATCGAATCGTTCCACGGCGGACACGGACCGTCGTAGCCGAAATAATCGCCGGACATGTCCTTGTCGCCGGCGAACCAGCCGGTGTAATCGTTGATGCCCTGGCGCCCCGGGCGGCCTTCACCGGCTTCGGGTCCGGGCTTGCCGCGCGGCGTCACCGCATTGCTGTATTGCCCGGCCGCGATGGATAAGGTGCCGACAGGAAGATCAACCAGAGCCCAATGGAAGAAATCGACACGCGGCAAATCCGCCGGCACTGTCTTTCCCTCCTGGTTCACATCGTCGCCGCGCGACGGCACGTCATAGTCGTGACAGATCACCGCCAGCGATCGGGTGCCGGAGGGCAGGTCGCTCCATGCGAGATGCGGATTGCGGTTCGAGGACAGTGCCACATGCGCGGCCGGATCGATCACCCCGAACGCAAATTCGCCGGGAATCGCGGCGCCATCCTTGAATGATTCACTCCAGAGTTTCATCTTGACCTCCTGTGATTATTGGTTGACGGATAGCTTCTGATGCTGCTGGAACTCATTGGCGAGATGAGTTTTTCGTATTGCTTCCTATTGTCCGCCATTGTCCGTTATGCCGCTGCCTGCGGTTTGATCTGCAACCAGAATGTCACCGGCCCATCGTTGGTCAAGGACACCTGCATGTGCGCGCCGAACCGCCCGGTCTCGACGCATGGATGCTTCGCCCGCGCCCTGCTCACGAAATAATCGAACAGGCGCCGTCCTTCATCCGGTGTAGCTGCCGGTGTGAATGACGGACGCGTGCCGGACTGCGTGTCAGCGGCGAGCGTGAATTGCGGCACCAGCAGCAATCCGCCCTGCGTGTCAATCACGCTGCGATTCATCTTGCCGGCGTCGTCGGCGAAAACCCGATAGCCCAGCAGCTTGGCAAGCAGCGCATCCGCCTCCCTTTCGCTGTCATTGCGCTCGGCGCAGAGCAGCACCATCAAGCCCCTTCCAATGGAACCAACCGTTTCGCCTTCCACGGTCACGCGTGCCTCGAGCACGCGCTGCAGCAATGCGATCATGCGAACCTACGACAGCGTGACACGCGCGAACTTGCGCTTCCCGACCTGCAGCACGAACGTGCCCGCCTCGACCTTCAGGGCCTTGTCGCTGATGGCCGCACCATCGAGCCGCACGCCGCCCTGCTCCACCATGCGCAAGGCTTCCGACGTCGACGTACAGAGATTCGCCTGCTTCAGCAACTGCCCGATGCCCAGCGGCGCTCCGGATACGCTGACTGCCGGAATGTCGTCCGGAATGCCGCCGCGAGCACGATTGTTGAAATCCGCGAGCGCGTCTTCTGCTGCTTTCTGCGAGTGGAAGCGCGCGACAATTTCCTGCGCGAACAGCACCTTGATGTCGCGCGGATTGCGTCCGCCTTCGACTTCCTTTTTGAATTGCGCGATTTCCGCCATCGATCGGAACGACAGGAGGTCGTAGTAACGCCACATCATCGTGTCGGAAATGCTCATCAGCTTGGCGAACATCGTGTTGGCAGGTTCGGTGATGCCGACGTAGTTGCCTTTCGACTTGGACATTTTCTCGACACCATCGAGACCTTCGAGCAAGGGCATGGTCAGAATGCACTGCGGCTCCTGGCCGTAGTGCTTCTGCAATTCGCGACCAACCAGCAGATTGAATTTCTGGTCCGTGCCGCCCAGCTCGAGGTCGGACTTGAGCGCCACCGAATCGTAGCCCTGCATCAAGGGGTACAGCAGTTCATGCACGGAAATCGGCGTGCCGGCCTTGAAACGCTTTGTAAAATCTTCACGTTCGAGAATACGCGCCACGGTATATTTTGCAGCGAGCTGGATCATGCCGCGCGCGCCAAGCGGATCGGACCATTCCGAGTTGTAGCGGATCTCCGTGCGCGACGCATCGAGCACCAGGCTCGCCTGCGCGAAGTAGGTCCTGGCATTTTCTTCAATCTGCTCGCGGGTCAGCGGCGGACGCGTGACGTTGCGTCCGGAAGGGTCACCGATCATCGACGTGAAATCGCCGATAAGAAAGATCACCGTATGGCCCAGGTTTTGCAGTTGGCGCATCTTGTTGAGCACGACCGTATGCCCAAGGTGCAAGTCGGGCGCAGTCGGGTCAAGGCCGAGCTTGATCCGCAACGGCATTCCGGTCTTTTCGGAGCGCGCCAGCTTTTGCGCGAACTCGGATTCGATCAACAATTCTTCAACACCGCGCTTGGCAATTGCCAGGGCTTCCTGAACGGAATCCGTCAATGGCAATGCCTCAGGCGACGCGTTGTTATTTTGCAAGTTCTGGGAGACGTCCATGAGCTGAGAAAAATAAAAATCTACCGTGAATAATCCATACCATCGCTTGGTATAATCGCTGCTTATTTTCAAGCTTGCAATGCCACAACAAAAGCAGCAAGCAGGATGAAAATCGAGGCTTGCGAATCGAGACATGCGAAGCGGCTTCTCGATCCGGGGATACGGACACAGGTGCGGCGAGGCGATTGCCTCGACAAATGCGCACGGTCCGGAACCGGCCGCACCATTGCATCACTCGCAAGCACTTCCGTAAAACAGCAAATTCTAACTTATTGCATGCTCCCTACAGACAAATTCCTGAAACTGGGCTCGAGCAGCAAGCTTTTTTTCGGCGCCTCACGCAAGACGCGAATCGTTACCGCGTCTGCCCTGTTCCTTGCCGCATGCGCGTTCGGCGCAGCAGGCGTCGCGCCGATGGCGCCGGACCCTGCGGACCTGCCGGTCAAGTCGATCACCGAAGAGCTCGCCATCCCCAGCCTGTCCGAGCAGATTGCAAAACTGCAGGCGGACAACCAGTTCTACTTCCGTGAAGAGAAAGTCCGTTCCGGCGACTCGCTTGCAGCTCTGCTGTCCCGCCTCGGCGTGCATGACGATGCGGCTGCCGCGTTCATCAAGTCGGATCGCGCCGCTCGCGCCGTGCTCAACCTCAAATCCGGACGCCACGTGCAGGCACAGACCGACAAGGACGGCCAGCTTCTGCGTCTGACGGCGACGCTGTCCGAAGGCAGTGGCCAGCCAGTCCGGGTCATCACGGTCAGCCGCGATGGCGACCAGTTCAAGTCCTCCGAGTCGACTGCCGCGCTGGAGCGTCGCATCGAGATGCAAACTGCGGAGATCCGGTCGTCCCTGTTTGCGGCCACCGATGCTGCGCAAATCCCGGACAGCGTCGCAACGCAGCTCGTCGACATGTTTTCGACAAATATCGATTTCGCGTCCGACCTGCGCCGCGGCGATCGTTTCAATGTCGTCTATGAAACCTTCTGGCAGAACGGTGAATATGTCCGTACCGGCCGGGTACTGGCAGCAGAATTCAATAATGCCGGTAACAAATACCAGTCGGTGTGGTTCGACGAGCCGGGCAGCAGGCAGGGTGGCGGCTATTATACTTTTGACGGCAAATCGCTGAAGAAGGCCTTCCTGAAATCGCCGCTGGAATTCAGCCGCGTGACGTCCGGCTTCTCGATGCGGCTGCATCCCATCTCCGGTCTGTGGAAAAAGCATGAAGGCGTCGACTTTGCCGCACCGGTCGGCACGCCGATTCGCGCTGCAGGCGATGGCACGGTGGACTTCGTCGGCACGCAGCACGGCTACGGCAACGTGGTGGTTCTCAAGCACTGGAACAATTATTCAACTGCCTACGCCCACATGAGCCGTTTCGCCGGTGGCCTGAAGCGCGGCATGAAGGTCAACCAGGGCGAAGTGATCGGCTATGTCGGCACCACCGGCTGGTCGACCGGCCCGCATCTGCACTATGAGTTCCGGGTCAACAACCATCCGCGCGATCCGATGTCGGTCGACGTACCCAATGCGCAACCGCTGGCGGGCGCCGAGATGCTACGTTTCCGCAACGTCGCGGGCGAAATGCGCCATCGCTTCGCATTGCTGAATCCGCAAGACGACAACGTCAAACTGGCAGCGAAATAATCCGCGGAAACCAGCCGAACAAACCGTCCAAGCGCCTGTAAAATCAAGGCCCTTGGACGGTTTTTTTATGGCAAATACATCACCCCCTCTTTTCATCGGCCTCATGTCCGGCACCAGCCTGGATGGCGTCGACAGCGCACTCGCGGCGTTCCCCTCATCCGGCGCTGGTCAACGTATCGAAACCCTTGCAACAGCATATCTGCCGTTCCCGGTCGAGCTGCGAAATGAGTTGATGGCATTGCAGGCGCCCTGCGAGAATGAACTGCATCGTGAGGCACTGGCAGCCAATGCGCTTGCGGGCATGTACGCGCTGTGCGTGGCGCAATTGCTGGAAAAAGGAGGCAGGCGTCCATCGGAAGTCACGGCAATCGGCGCGCACGGCCAGACCATCCGCCATCGCCCGGAGCTTGGATATACCCGCCAGACCAACAATCCAGCGCTGCTGGCGGAATTGAGCGGCATTGACGTCATCGCGGAATTCCGCACACGGGATATAGCCGCCGGCGGACAGGGAGCGCCCTTGGTGCCCGCCTTCCATCAGGCCGTGTTTGGCAGCACGAGCGAAATGCGGGTAGTGGTCAACATTGGCGGCATCAGCAACATCAGTGTGCTTGATCCCGACGGCAGGGTGATCGGCTTCGATACCGGCCCGGGCAACGTGCTGATGGATCTGTGGATTGCGCGCCACCACGGAGCGGCTTACGATGCGGGCGGCGCGTGGGCCGCAACGGGCAACGTTCTGCCGGATCTGCTGGCAGCCCTCCTCGCCGAGCCTTTCCTGGCATTGCCGCCCCCCAAGAGCACCGGTCGCGACCTGTTCCATGCAGCGTGGCTGGACAGCAAACTGAGAGAATTTGAAAAGGCCGCCCCGACCGATGTGCAGGCGACGCTGGCTGCGTATACAGCGACAACACTGGCAAATGCCATCGCCGCGCATGCGAGCAATGCCATCGCGGTCTATGTGTGCGGCGGTGGCGCTTACAATGCCCACTTGATGCAAAAGCTGCAGCAGGCACTGACTGAACGCCGTCTCATGGCGTGTGTGGACTCGACCGATGCGCTGGGCGTGTCGCCCAACCATGTCGAGGCCCTGGCATTTGCATGGTTGGCACAACAGCATGTCGAGCGCAGGGCGGGAAATTTACCGACGGTCACCGGCGCACGCGGTTTACGCATTCTCGGCGCGCATTATCCGGCGTAGGCATTCAATAAAGACATAAAAAAAAGCGCAGGCATGCCTGCGCTTCTGCTATACGGAAATCCGGGATTACGAGAACGACGACCCGCAGCCGCAAGTGGTGGTGGCGTTCGGATTCTTGATCACGAACTGCGCGCCATCCAGGTCGTCCTTGTAGTCGATTTCGGCGCCGACCAGATACTGGTAGCTCATCGAATCGATCAGCAGCTGGACACCATTCTTGGTCATCGTGGTGTCGTCTTCATTAACAATTTCGTCAAAGGTGAAACCGTACTGGAAGCCCGAACAGCCCCCTCCCTGTACGAAAACACGCAATTTCAGGTCAGGATTACCCTCTTCCTCGATCAGCTGCGCAACCTTGGCTGCGGCACTGTCGGTAAAGACGATCGGTTCAGGCATTTCGGTAACGGCATTCATTTCAAGCTCCTGCAAAAATCAGTGGAATCATTATAGACGCTTGGCGACTTTCACGTATTCGATAGCGCCAGCTTCAATACCGGCTCGCCGACCTGGTCATGCGTGAGCTTGCCGGCTACCAGCGCGCCGCCATGCATTTCGAGCGCCTTGTAGTACACATCACCAGTTATGCGGGCTCTCGGCTGCAATTCAAGCAGTTCCGATGAATGTACCGGGCCGACAATTTCACCGTTGACAACCAGATGCGCGACGCGAACTTCGCCCTCGACCTTTGCATGTTCGGAAATGACCAGCATGCTCAGCTCGTCGCCGGTCGCAATGACATTGCCCTTTACCTGGCCGTCGATGCGCAAGCCGCCCTGAAAATGCACGTTCCCCTCAATCCTTGTCGAAATGCCGATCAGGCTGTCAATGGTGCCTTTGTTCTTGCGGCCTAACATGATGGCTCTCCTTTACA
>JAKACN010000256.1 GCA_021821365.1 Pseudomonadota bacterium
AAAGCTCACCTTTAACTCTCGGGGATGTCATTTGAAGAGAAGGTACCGGGGGGCCAATACCTGTAGAGCCTCACCTTTTACGATGGAGGACGCCGATTCAAGGCGTTTTTCGCGGGGCGGCCTTGCCCTCCCCTTCCCTGCCATGCGAAATCTTGCGAGGGAGGTAATCAGACGTGTCCACACGGGTGCAAGTCGGCGAGGCTCTTATTGAGATCCCCGTAAACGCTCACCATTCACGCCGGAACAGGCGGGTTCGCTCTGCTGTTTCAAACAGGTGATACCCAAAATGGCAAGTTGCCCTGAATGATGTCATTGATGCATGTGTGTTCAATCTCTGTTTTTCACTACATCAAGATGAGGTCGGAATTGTGGCGCACCTTCTTAAAATATCGAAATATTCCGCATTTGATAGTAACATACCACAAATGCAGAAAATTCCATATCACAGGGAGTATTAATGGAAGCGCACCAAGCGAATCAACAAGTCAATCTTCAGCGGGTCAGCATGCATGACCTCGATAACCTGGCGAGCACCGCGGCCGACGTGCTCTCCCAGGTGCGTGACGCTATGATCGAACCGCACCCCCGCAAGATCGCCCCAACTTTTTCGAGCGCGGCCATTGCCGAGTTGTGCCGGGTTGACAAGACGCAGATTAAATATCTGACGCAAAAGCATAACCTTCCATCCGGGCAAAAGCCAGAAGGCTTGAAGGCGAAGGAATACAGTCTGGAAGATGCAATTGCCTGGGTCAGGGCGATCGGCCCCTACCCTTCCCGCCCGGAAAACAGGCCGGGCAAGGTTATTGCCGTCTGTAACTATAAGGGCGGTGTTGCGAAAACGAGTACGACCGTCGCTCTCGCGCAGGCGCTGACGCTGCGTGGGTTGAAAGTGCTTGTTGTCGATTGCGACGGGCAGGGCACGGCAACACAGTTGATTGGAATCAGCCCGGAGCAGGACGTCGACGTCGAGCAGACGATCATGCCCTACATCCATGGCGACGAGGCGGATTTGCGTTATGCAGTACAGGCGAGCTATTGGTCCAACCTGTCGGTAATCCCGGCGTCGAGCGGTTTGCTTGCGGCCGAATTCGCAATTCCGGCGAAGGCGATGTCTCAGCGCGGATTCCGGTTCTGGGAAATGCTGAAGAGCGGACTGGAACCCCTGCGAGCAGACTTCGACCTGATCCTGATTGACACCTCCCCTAGCCTTTCGCACTTGACGGTTAACGCGATGATTGCGGCGGACGGCCTGTTAATGCCCTGCCCGCCCGACGCACTCGACTTCGCGTCCAGCGTGCAGTTCTGGGGAATTTTTTCCGAGCTGGTCGACGGGCTGCCAAACGCCAACGAAAAGCACTACGACTTCATCTCGATCATTTATACCAAGGTCCAGGCCAACGAGATTTCGCGCCTGGTCAAGACCTGGATGAAACAGGCTTACGGCGCGCATATCAATGGCATCGAAATCCCGGACAGCACGGCTGCACGGACGGCCTCGGCGCAGCTGAAGACGATTTATGACCTGAGCAAACCGGACGGCAGCGCGGAGGCATATCGCCGCTTCAAGGACCCCTTGGACCGCCTGGCCGATTATGTATTGGACCAATTAGCGATCGCGTGGAGGCAATGATGAGTATTTACGACAAGCTTGGCGCGAAAACGGCGGGCATCAAGGCCCGCAATGTTGAAAAGCCGGCGGAAAAGGCGCCGCGGAGCGCTCCTGGAATGTTCCTGAACGCTACCCAGCGATTGGACGCAGCCGAAGCCAAGGTCGAGGAACTCGAATCAAGATTGAAGGAGGCGGAAGCGTCCGGCACACGAGAGCTCCCGCTGGATCAGTTGCATGAAGTCGGCGGACGTCGACGCAGGCTGACCGAACAACAGTTCAACGAGCTGAAAGAGAATCTGCGCAACAACCCGCTCGTCACGCCAATTACCGTGCGCAAGAGGGCTGAAGGCGGGTTCGAGATCGTTTCCGGCAATAATCGCGTCGAGGTATTCCGCGAGTTGGGGCGCACGTCAATTCCCGCAGCCTTGCTTGAGAGCGACGATGACCAGGCGGAAATCAACGCGTTCTACGCGAATCTGCTGCAACCTGATCTGCCGGACTTCGAGAAGTACCTGGGCTTCAGGAAGATCATCGGCAAGCATCCGGAACTGACGCATGCCCAGGTCGCCGAAGGCGCCGGGGTCTCGCGCTCTTTTGTGACGCAACTGATGGCGTTCAGCGATCTGCCTGCGGATGCGATCGACATCCTGGCCGACAGGCCGGAAGTGCTCGGTGCCAATGCCGCGCAGGATTTGGCAGGCCTCGTCAAAAAGGGGAGGGTAGAACAGGTTGTTCGGGCTATTGCTCGACTTGCCGCCGGCGAAATCGACCAGGCAAGGGCGGTTCGGGAAGCAGCGGTGGATATCATTCCGAAGGCGGGCGCGTCGAAGCCGGAGCCGGTCCGCATCAAGATTGGCCGGACGACTTACTGCGCGATCCAGCGTGCCGATAAGGTGTTGCGTATCCAGTTCCAATCTGCTGAGGAAGCCGAATCGGTGCAAGAGGCGATTCGGGAGGTGCTCGAGCGCCGCGCGATGGAGATGAAATAGACTGAAAAGCTCTAGTGATACTATCACTGGCTTTAAAATCAAGGACTTGGAAAAATCAATCGGAAACGCGGAAGAGAATTTCAGGCTTCCAGTGAAGGAAAGCGAAAGATAAGAGCTCGGCAAATGCCGGGCTCTTATGTTTTGGAAATCACGAGTGATACTATCATAGCCTTAAAAATCAATGACTTAGAAAACGCATCCGGTATTCGTGGTCGGTTGCATCCGATTTACCCGCGGAAATTCCGACATTCCGTGGTTTCCTTTCGGGTTGGGGCGGATCGATCCACCAACGGATGAAGGGAGATTTAACCAATTACCACTCGCGAGTTGCAGCGGGAAAGATGGTGCTACCATCAAAATGGCTGAAGTCATATAACGCGATCGCATAGCGCTGGACTTCTCTGGCCAACTCTTGTCTTCGTATTCTCCGAGCTTTTTTCAGTCCCCGGATAGTCTCACCTTACTCCATTCGACCCATTCGCCCTGCTCGCTCAGTGCATAGCGCCGCGCTTCTCGACATCGGCACGCGAAATTGACGTACGTCGGAGCACCGCCATGTTTGGCGCGTCAAAACTCGTTGCGAGACCCCAGAACCTGACGGATCAAATTCCGTGACAACAAATTCTGCCACCGAATTTTGATCCCCGAAAATCCTCACCTTTGCGTTCCTGCGGCAGGCCGCCGCATTTACCCCGCTCATGAATTCGGGATTCCTCTTCCTCGCCCGCGGAAAGAGGAGATATCACATCCTCGTCAATCGTCATTGAATGACTCACGTTTCGTCCGCACCGAATCGTTGCAGAGCTCGACGTTCGGCACACGCTCCAGGCCGGATAACAATCACATTCGAAGTTTTCGGTTCACGGGGTTTGGGCGGGAATACTTCGCTTCCGCGGTCCCCGTGCAGGCTCACCTTTTCGGTCTTGGCCTCTCCTCTGTTATTCCGAATCTGCCCCATCTGCTAGGTGTTCAGCCACGCCCGATCGTTTAAGCAATCGCCTCTCTCGGCATCTCGGTGCCCTACACCTGCCAGCGCCGCGATACTGTTGCTCCTCCTGTTATGCCGGCAAGACTCGCTGGTATCATGCCTTCTCTCTCGAACTTGGCATCACTTCTTCACACTCTTATGGTTCGCGTATTTCCTGATAGACGATAGGAAATAGCCTTTCCTGTCCTCAAGAAATATCTATTATCAAGTACCGTAAAAACTGTTGTAAAATCAACGCTAGTTGCGATAGCGCTACAAAATTCCCTGCCAGATCAACAGCTTGCCCTCTGATTGATTGATGGCGCGGCGCCGCGGCCAACAGGCCGTTGTTGGCGGATACCCGTCGTTTCGTGAAGAAGAAGGATATGCCTATACATGCCCTCGGAGGGAGCGGAGCAAGCCTCGCGGATGACCTGCGCGCCGTGAAGGCATCGTCGTCGATGGGGGAGGGAGGGGCCGGAACCGGTCCTTCCATGCCGGCGCCGCCCTCGTCAGGTTCGGCTCGTTCGCGCAAGCTCCATCTCGGCCATGTTGCGTTCATGCGCGCCGTCGTGCAGGGGCTCGACACCCGGGAAAGCTGGAATCGCTATTTGCGTATCGAGGGCGAACACGACGATATCAGAAACGTCCGGCGCACGATCCAATGGATACGCGACGAATTCGCCGCCGCGGCCAAACGGCACGAACGCTTCGGAACGGCGCGCCTGGTCCGGCTGGACGCCGCCAGGATTGACGACAAGGAGCAGGCGCTCCCGACGCTGGAGGACTTCGCGGCCGAACACGGCCTCGTCGACTTCTCGGAATCGGAGCAGCTTGAGCATTACGAGGCGCGCTACGGAGGGCAGACCGGTCGACAATCGCGACGCGTCCGTGTCATCGCTCGCCAGCTGGAAGCACTTGCCTGGCTGGAGACGCTGGTCGCGCAACCGCCGCGTTCCGACGATGCGGTCGCCTCCTGGCTGCATCCGGATCTTGTCGCCCGTCTCGAAGCGGGCGGCATTTACACCATCCGACAGCTCGTCGAGCGGATCAATGGACTCGGCATGCGATGGTGGACAGGGCTGCGCGCCATCGGCGCTTCCAAGGGCGAGCGCATCATGGACTGGTTACGAGCCCATGAAGCGTCGCTTGGTACGACTGTCGGTGCGCACGTCAACGTCAAGCGTTCGGCGCTGCGCCCCCATGACCTTGCAGGCGTCGTCAAGCCCGCGACGGCCATCGTGCCGCTGGAAAAACTCGTCGTGCCACCGGAACAGGACGGGGCGAATGGTCAATACCGCGCGCCTCGGCATCTGTGCCGGATCGATGCGACCACGGATCTTGAGGCCGTGCTCGCCTGGATCAGGACGAAGTCCGGCCTCTCTTCCGATCAGATGGCGGAGGCCATGCGCAAGAAGGGTGCCGATCCCGCCACCTCGGACGGGCCGCTCGCATGGCTGAGCTATCTCTCCCACACCCAGCGCGCCTACCGCAGGGAAGCAGAACGCTTCCTGCTATGGGTTATCGTCGAACGCGGCAAAGCGCTGTCGTCGCTGACTCCCGCCGATTGCGAAGCCTACCGCGCCTTCCTGGCAAATCCCGTTCCGGCCGAACGCTGGTGCGGGCCGCGCGGGCGGGAAAAATGGGGGCCGCTATGGCGTCCGTTCGAGGGGCCACTGTCCCCGCGCGCCCAGAGTCAGGCGATCACCATCCTCAAGAATCTCTACAAATTCCTGGTCGACCAGCATTACCTGATCGGAAATCCGTGGGACAGCGTCACTTTGCCAAAATCCGATTCCCGGACCGGCAAGGAACGCCGCTTCGCCCGCCAGCAATGGGCATTCATCGAGGACCAGCTCGCTCTTCTTCCCGCGACATCGGCCAATCAGCGCTTGCGCATCGCGCTGCATCTTTTTCGCGCGACAGGGCTCAGGTTGTCGGAGGCCGTGGCGGCGACGGTCGATGACCTGGAGCGGGTGCCGTGTCCGGACGAACAGTCCGGCGATGCGGTTGTGGAAGGGTGGGAGCTTGCGGTGAGCGCGAAAGGTGAGACTCAACGGGGAGTGCCAGTGCCGCTCGATGTTGTCAATGAACTAAGCGCGTATCTCGTCGCGCGCGGCCTGGCACCCGGCATAAAGGATGCGGCGAATCGCGGCGCATTCCTGCTTGGCAAGGCGGTCGACATCGCGGAGCGGGCGCCCTGGTCGCCGGAGGACTCCATGGTGTTCGATCCGAAAGAGGGAATTGCCGCGAGCACGCTCTATGCGCAATTGAAGGAATTCTTTGTCGCATGTGCCGGGAAACTCGCATCGACGGACCCGGCAGGTGCAAAGATCTTTCTTGCTGCCAGCACACACTGGCTGCGCCATCCATGACCGTCGCCATTCTGGACGTGCATACGCAAGACGGCAATTCGCTATCGGCAATGTTCCTGAAGCACAACGCCATTCGGAGGACGTTTGCCTGAAAGCGGCACTTCGGGCAAGCTGTCTGTCGATTTCCTGCATTCCCGTTCGTCGCAGGGATCAGAGGGGCGTCCTCTGTCTTTTGGGAGAATTGATCATGTCTACGAATACCGTCCGCCTTCATCGCGTCATCAAGGCCGCACCGGAGCGCGTCTACCGCGCTTTCCTCGATGCCGAAGCACTGGCCAAGTGGTTGCCTCCGAACGGATTTACCGGAAAGGTTCATCAACTCGACGCCGTCATCGGCGGCGCATGGCGGATGTCTTTCACCAACTTCACCACTGGTAACAGCCACTCCTTTGGCGGCGAATACCTCGAACTGGTGCCGCATGAGCGCCTGCGTTACACGAGCAAGTTCGACGACCCGAACCTGCCGGGGGCCATGCAAACGACGGTCACCTTGCGGGCGGTATTTTGCGGGGTGGAGATGAATGTTGTGCAGGAAGGCATACCGGCGGTCATTCCTGCCGAGGCGTGTTACCTTGGCTGGCAGGAATCGCTGGTACTGCTCGCCAAGCTGGTTGAGGCAGAGATTCGCGAGTAGTGGCAAGGAATCGCCTTCCATGCGCGGTATGGGCCGCTCATCTCGCCGATCTTCGTGCGCGCGTTGTCCGCAAGCGCTTCGCGCCATGCGCGCACGACCGATGGCTGTCGCGAGGCAGACAGGCGATACAAAGAATGTGAGCCTGGGATCGCCGCGATTTAACATGTCAATTCCGGATCGGCATTGGCGTCGCCTGTCGTCCATTTCATCGTTCATCGACCTACCCGGTATCGCTTTCGATGTATAGCTATGTCCTGCTGCTGCATATACTCGCCGCCACTGTATGGACGGGCGGGCACCTCGTTCTCGCAACAACGATCCTGCCGCGCGCGCTCGCGGCGCGCGATCCCGCAATCCTGCTGGCGTTCGAATCGGCATATGAACGCGTTGGCATGCCGGCATTGCTTGTGCAGGTAGTCACCGGTCTGTGGATGGCCCATACCATGCTGCCGGATCTGGCAGCATGGTTTTCCGCTACGTCGCCGCCATCGAGGCTCATCGCCTTCAAACTGGTGCTGCTGGCGACCACCGCGGCGATGGCAGTGGAT
>JAKACN010000257.1 GCA_021821365.1 Pseudomonadota bacterium
GTAAAATGAAACCGACTTTCCCACCGCGCCGCACGCTCTTGCTCTACATACGGAGCGGCGAGCGGCGCCGTGGAAAAGTCTACGAGCGCCTTACACACAAAAATTCAGACACCCCCAAATTGCGATGATGCGCACGCCGGATGGACACAGCCGGCTCGAGCTATCCCGATTCCTTGCACCGCCTGTAGTTGCCGACCATCGGCGCGCACCGGTGAACGCCCTCGGCTACCTTCGCGTCATGTTTACCGTGGAGGACATCGACGATACGCTCGTCCGGCTCGGCAAGCGCGGCGCGGAACTCGTCGGCAAAGTGGTTCAGTACGAAAATACCTATCGCCTCTGCTACATCCGGGGGCCCGAAGGAATCCTCATCGGGCTCGCCCAGGAGATCGGGTAGCCACGGCGCCACCGATCGCGCGCCCACCGACTGGCTTCTGCGTTTGATGCTTTGTCCGCTCTCAGCCATATTTCAGTCCCCCAGCCTTCCGTTGGCGAACCGGCTCAGCTGACCCGTTTCCGCCCGTCAGACTAACCGGCCTGGTCCTTGATCCAGAATACGACGACCGATGTCTTTTCCACGAAGCGCTCGGCGTGTTCCGCATGTGCGGGAATGGTGCACCATTCACCCGGCCGAACCTCCCGCTCCGTGCCATGCAACGTCAAGTACAGTGTTCCTTCTGTCACGGTCACGTAATTGGTGGTCGGATGCGTATGCGCCGGGATACTGACGTTCTCGCGCGTGGCGACGGTCACGTCGCCGGCCTCGCTACTCAGTTTGCGAAGGTCAAGCAGGGGCGTCGGAATGTGAGCCATGGAATAAACTCAAGAGAAAAATTCAAATGCTGCGGCGACCGCGATCGGCTAAGGTCGAGCTTGCGCCGACACGGCAATGCGTTCAACCGGATGTCCGTCCTGATCGAAATTGATCTTTGCCTGCCATTCGTCATGCAGGCTTTGAAGCGGAACGATACATTCGCCCGCCATTCCCTGGCTTTGCGCCCACCGGCGAATGTAGTCGTCCGTGCTCCAGACGCCTGGCGAAAAAGCCAGCGCGAGGTTCCTGTCGTTTATCTGCATTCCCGTCTCTTCACGTGATCTCATGCTCAAGTTCATCACATTCAAGGTCATCAATTTGCAATTAGATGTATTTTACATGAATGTTTAAGGCGGGAAACATAACATTTGGCAGCACGTTTTTTCAGGCCGACACAGTCCGATACAAAATCAATACGATTTCGTGTCGTCGTGCTCATTGCGCCTGTCGTTAAGGAGGTGCAGCACTATCCAATGAACGCATCGCCTGAAAGGAACATGTCATGCTCAAGTCCAATCGCCATCGCAAAGCCGAATTCGCCGCCTTACTGGTTGCCTTGTTCGCCGCCAGCGCCAACAGCGCCATGGCGGACAGCAAATGGGAAAAAACGCATCCTCGCCGCGACCAGGTCAATGACCGCCTGGCCCGCCAGAACCATCGCATCACGCAAGAGCGCAAGGAAGGCGACCTGACCAAGGAACAGGCAGTCGCGCTGCGCAAACAGGATCACCAGATCCGCAAGGAAGAGCGCACCATGGCGGCGCAGCACGACGGTCACATCACCAAATCCGAGCAGCACGCGCTGAATCAGCAGGAAAATTCAGTCAGCCAGCAGATCGGCAAGTAACTGCGGCTTCCACGTTCAACGCGTCGCAAACGAAATTCCTGCGTGAATGCCTGAAGAAGAAGTGGCAATCAAGGCTCATTGAACCCTCCGCCCCGGAGGGTTTTCAATTTCCGGATTCGTCGAACCGATGCCTGGAAGCCGGGTAAGGCTGCGCGAGGCCCGGCTCAGGCTGGCGCCGCTATTCAATTCCTGTGTCTCTGCGGCACAGTGGACGTGCCGCCGTGAACGGCTGACACAATCGACGGCGCATCGCCATGGGGGGCACCTGCCAGGTCTGTTGCATGCTGCGTCGCCGGAGTCGAGCTATGTATGCCATACCACTCGGCCGGCTCGTAGGCGCATCCCGCCAGGAGGGCAGCAAGACAAAGCGTTGCAACAAGGTGTTTCATGGCAGCTCACGCATAAGTGCGAAATTGATGTTCTTCCCTGATGTCGCAAGGATATCAAGTGCATTGCCGGAAAATTTGATCGAACAAGACAAAACGTACCGGCGTTGACGTTCATCAAAGCCACCATTTCCCTGCGGCAGGAGCAGGGAAAAGCGCGCGCAGGCGCGCGCCATTCGGACACCGCTCTGCCACCCGGATCTATGGCCCCGGGGACGGATTATCCGGCAGCGACGGAAGCGCGGTCAGGTACTCGTAGATGGCCGCAAGGTCGCGATCGGTCATCTTGCCAATCACGGGCCAGGGCATGACCTGCAGGATCTGGCCCGGCGCGTCGTGCGGATTGTGCCCGGTTCGCAGCGTCTGGATGAATTCGTCCCGCGTCAGGCCTGCCGGCTTGCCCGTGCCATCCGGCGTCAGGTTCGCGGAGGTGATGGGGCCGAACTGGCGGCCACCGGTCAAATACTGCTGAAAGTTGATCATCTCCGGAAGCCCCAGGAACGGGTCACCGCCCGGCAGATAGGATGGATGGGTGTGGCAGTCGTTGCAGCCCGTGGTGTTGACAAGATAGCTGCCCAGGCCCACCAGCGCGCGGTTCCTGTCCCCCAGGTTCAGCTGGACGCCCGGCGGCACGATCTCGTATCCACGCTTGATGCGTTCAAGGTCCGACGCGTGCCCGACCAGCGACGCCGTACGTCCGTTGTCCGCGCGGGCGCCCGGTGCGAGGACCATCGAGACCGACATGGCCGCGATCAGTGCTGCACGAAACTTCCTGACTTTGTTCCTCATGAGAATGTCCTTTCATGTATCGCTCGCATGTTGAATGGCGCGCCCAACGCATGGCGGGCCTGCAAACATCTCCTGGCTCAAGTGCAGGTCGATGCGGCGCCGTGACATTGCGCGGGCTTCACCCCGAATGATTTCCGTCTGCCCTCCGCCGAACTGATTCCTGGTCATTGCGGCAGTCAGGCTGACATTTAGCCAGCGACTGCGCGCGCAGTTCGTGATCCCGATTAAACCTGTGCATTTGCATACCTGCGCTTGCGTCGTGGCATGGCGGCAAGGCGCGTGGGCGAAGATGCATCCACCGGCAATGTTGCCTTCGTACGCGTCCGATCGATGTGCATTCGACGCTGGTAAAGATCATTCCAGAGATCATTGGAATATAATCGCCGTGAGCCACAGCTCGGAAGCACTTGATTCTCCCGGCTCAAGCGATGCGCGTTACCAGGATTTTTCTTTATGACCACCAGTCGAACGACCAAGGACCTGCTTTATGAGCAGGTCGCCCGTATTGCAAAGGCAGCCGCCAGCCCCAAGCGCCTGGAACTCATCGAGCTCTTGAGTCAGGCGCCCAAGACCGTGGACGTGCTCGCGCAGCAGGTCGACATCAGCATCAAGCTGGCCAGTGCGCATCTGAAGGAGTTGAAGTCAGCGCGCCTGGTGGAATCCGAGCGACAAGGAAAATATGTCGTTTATCGCCTCGCAAGCGAGGACGTGGCGCGCTTCCTGGTAACGATACGTCGGCTCGCCGAAGACCGGCTCTATGAGTTGCAGGAAGCATTGAACCAGCTGAGCACATCGACCACCGAGTGGATCGGCACCAGCCGTGACGAATTGCTGGAAAAGGCGAAGAAAGGCGACGTGGTCGTGATCGACGTGCGCCCGGCCGACGAATACGAGGCTGCGCATTTGCCGTATGCGCGCTCGATGCCATTGGCCGAATTGAAGACGCGCATCGCGGAGCTGCCGAAAAACAAGCCGGTCATTGCCTATTGCCGTGGCCCCTTTTGCCTGATGTCGGCCGATGCCGTCAAACTGTTGCGCAGCAAGGGGATCAAGGCGTCGCAACTCCGCGATGGCGTGGCGGAATGGCTTGGCTGAACTTCCGCCGGACGCAAAGCCTGCGCGCCAAAATCAGCGGATTGTGACCCGTTCCGCTGAACTCAGAAGACGATTACCTTATCGGCCCACTGCGTCCATGCAGTGAGCTCTTCCATGGTGCTGCGGGCGGCGCCTTCCACGAGCTGGTTTTCTTCGATGCCCCGCGCATCGATGCAGGTTCCGCAGACACCGATCTGCGCTCCCGCACGACGAACCATATTCAGCATGTCGCCCAGGTTGTAGTAGCCGGTCGGCACCTTCTGCCCGCTCTTGGCGCAAGCCGCGGCATCGCCGATCAGAAACACCTTGATCTCTTCACTCTCTTTCTTCGCGAGCGAACGCGCCAGGCGGAGCGCGTTATAGCTTCGCTCCGTGCCGTAAGGTGCATCGTTCAGGATAAACAGGGTCTTGCTCATGAGGTTCTCCGTCGTCAGTTCGAACTGGTTCACCGGTGACCGCGATTGGTTTGATGCGTCCGTATTCATCGGCTGGAACGACCGCGTCCACGCAAGTCTTCGCGTTGCGTCAGGATCCAATCCAACATTCCATTATTTCTTGGATTGTTAGATTATCAATCGCAGCTTCTCGATGTCAACCCAATTTTTTTACCGGCGTGGGCTCATGCCGGCGGCTTCGCGACGGCATATGGCGTCTGCCCGCAGACTCCGCGAAAAATCACTTTCCACGCAAGTCGTCACGCTTCTGCAGGAATTCATCGCGGGAAATCTCGCCTTTGGCATACGCTTCCTCCAGGAAGTCCATTGCCGTCTTGCCGCGCTCCGCGGTTCCTCTATTCGTTTCGCCAGAGCGCAGATACTTGAGCGCCCCCAATACCAGCAAAATGATCAACAGCCAGAAGATGAGCATGCCGAACCATCCCATCCAGTGCCATCCATATGCGCCACCCCACATCATGGTTTCGCCCTCCTATGTCATATCGCCGTTGCACATGCATGTGCCGGTTGTACCGGTTTGGTGAGAGAAAAACATTGAACCATCTCAAATTCGAGAGAAGACGCCGGGTCGATAAGCGCCGTTAGCTTCATGCCAACATGCAGTCCCCATTTCGGGACATTCGGAAAATTTGACCGGAGTCAATGAAGTTTGCCGACCCGCTTTCTAGTATGGTCGTCAACTCGATGCGCGCATCAGACGATCGCGCGGCAAGATGGCATCTATCGCAAATGATCGTTCATCGTTCTTGCCTCGCAGCCGTGTCGAACGCATTCTTCGTCGAACTTGCATTGGACCGCGATGCACGCGGTGAAACGGCGTCGGGAAATAATGCAGCGCAAAGCGCACCGTGCAATGACTTCTGCCGAATATGACGCGTGCTATGGCACGCTCCGTGGGAGCTGGATCGACGGCGAATTTGCCCGGCTTCACCGGCCGCTCGCGACAAACCGCGAAGTGCCGGACATCGAATGCAGCACAGGATGGTTGACACGTCACATGACAAAACTGTGGGAGCTCGATGTCACCGACGTGAGATTTGCAACGCGATCTGATGATCGCGAGTTTCTTCCACCAGGAGTAACAATGATGAGCAAGCGCGCCACGGCAATATTGAACACCGCGTTAATCGCGTCCATTACTGCAGCACTCGTCGGATGCGGCGGCGGTGGCGGTGGCACTTCGGCCGCCACGCCAAGCGCCACGACTGTCACGGGCACCGCTGCAAAGGGACTGGTCAAACAGGCGAAGGTGCTGGTCTGCCGCATCGTCAACGGCGCACCCGAATCGGATACCTCCTGCGTCTCGACCACGACAGGATCCGACGGCGCCTACAGTGTCTCCTTCGCGGACGGTTATGCGGGGCCGGTGATGGTCAAGGTGATGCCGACATCCACGAGCATGATGGTGGATGAATCGACCGGGCTCGATATTCCCTACAACATGACCATGCGCGCGGTCGTCCCGGCAGTATCCGGCGCGACCACGGTGTACGTGACGCCATTCAGCGAAATTGCGGCCAACGCGGCGAGCAAGACGACCATGAATGCAACGTCGATCAACGAATCGATAGCCGCCGTCCAGACGGCCATGGCGGGACTCGGCATCAATCTGAGCGTGATGCCGATGATGGATCTGAAGAACTATGGGTCCAATTCGACGATGCTGACGATGCAATCGAACATGATCAAGCAACTGGCCAGGGTTTCGCTGGCGGCCAGGAACTCCAGCCTGCTCACGGATGCCAACGGTGTACCGTGCTACACGGCCGGCACGACCACGTCCCAACAGATCACCTGCGCCGTGACGGCGATGTCGAACATGATGAGCGGCTATGCCACGCCCGACCCGACGAAAATGGCCACCATCATGACAGCCCTGATGACCCAGAACGTCACCAGCGTCAGCGTGCCGATAGTCCAGTCCAACGGCACCGTCACCATGCCCATGGTAGACATGACTTCCCTCACCGCCATGCAAACCGCCATGCAAAATGCCGGCATGCCGATGAATACCGCAACGGGCATGATGACAACGATGATGGGCGGCCTGCGGTAGCTTGTTCAGCCGACGCACTGAATCCGTAAAAGAACTGAGGTCCACGAAAAACACTCGGCGTGCCCCACAGAAAACGCAGAAGAATTTTTCGTGTTTTTTGTGTATTTCGTGGACCATGCCTTTCTCGCGCTCTGCTCCACCTCATGCGCGTGCATTGAGTTCATCATTTTGTCCACGAAAAACACTCGGCGTGCCCCACAAAAAGCACAAAAATATTTCCGTGTCTTTTCGTGTCTTCCATGGACAATCTGGCCTTACATGCTGCGCCGGTACTGCCCGCCGACCTCGAACAGCGCATTGCTGATCTGCCCCAGCGAGCAATGGCGCACCGCTTCCATCAGCACCGCGAACACGTTGCCGTTCTCGATCACCGCCTGCTGCAGTTTCTTGAGCATGGCCGGGGCTTCCTGCTCGTGGCGCTGGTGGAACTCGGCCAGGCGCTGCAATTGCGACTGCTTCTCTTCCTCCGTCGAGCGCGCCAGCTCCAGCTGCTGCGGCGTGGCGTCGCCCTTCGGATTGCGGAAGGTGTTCACCCCGATGATGGGCAGCGTGCCGTCGTGCTTCAACTGCTCGTAGTGCATCGACTCTTCCTGGATCTTGCCGCGCTGGTAACCGGTTTCCATTGCGCCCAGCACGCCCCCGCGCTCGGCGATGCGCTCG